>DATJTB010000329.1:0-33253 GCA_035503795.1 Methylocella sp. | reverse complement strand
GGGATGGTCGTCCTCGTCGCCGCGGTTCTGCAATTCACCGGCTATGGTGGTACAGGGATCGCGCAATAGAGTTGCCGGGCCAAGCGCTCTGTAATCGGGATGAATGACAGGCTGGCAAAGAAATCAGTCACAAGGATGATCAATCATGAAACTCGACCAGACTGCCAAAGCGGTTTTTCTCGGCGAATTCGTCGGCGCTTTCTTTCTGTCGATGCGCTATTTCTTCAAGCCGAAAGCGACGCTCAACTATCCGCATGAGAAAAATCCACAATCACCCCGCTATCGCGGCGAGCACGCGCAGCGGCGCTATCCCAACGGCGAGGAACGCTGTATCGCCTGCAAGCTCTGTGAGGCGATCTGCCCGGCCCAGGCGATCACCATCGAAGCCGGGCCGCGCCGCAATGACGGCACGAGGCGCACCACGCGCTATGACATCGACATGGTCAAATGCATCTATTGCGGCTTTTGCCAGGAGGCCTGTCCGGTCGATGCCATCGTCGAAGGGCCGAATGCCGAATTTGCCGTTGAGACGCGCGAGGAACTCTATTACGACAAGGAGCGGCTGCTCGCCAATGGCGACCGCTGGGAACGCGAGATCGCCCGCAATCTCGCCCTCGATGCCCCCTACCGCTAAGTCCATCACAGGGCTGCAACCACAATAGACTGCAAGGCTCCCCGCGAACGCAAGCCGAGAGACGAAGTGATGACCATTGCCGCGCTCTTCTTTTATCTCTTCTCATTGGTGCTGATCGGCGCGGCTTTCATGGTGATCTCGGCGCGCAACCCGGTTCACTCGGTGCTCTTTCTGATTCTCGCCTTTTTCAACGCCGCCGGGCTGTTCATACTTCTGGGGGCGGAATTTCTGGCGATGATCCTGGTGGTCGTCTATGTCGGCGCGGTCGCCGTGCTGTTTCTCTTCGTCGTCATGATGCTCGACGTCGATTTCGCCGAGATGAAGCAAGGATTCTTGCAGTATCTGCCGCTGGGCGGCACGCTCGGCCTGGTGATTCTGGTTGAGATCGGCCTCGTCGTCGGCGCCTGGAGCATTGGTTCGACGACGCTCACCCATGTCAGCACGCCGGTGCCGCTGGGGCTCTCGAACACATTGGCGCTCGGCCGGGTGCTCTACACCCAATATGTTTATCTCTTCCAGGCCGCCGGCTTGATTCTGCTCACGGCGATGATCGGCGCCATCGTTCTCACCTTGCGGCATAAGGTCGGCGTGAAGAGGCAGAACATCGCCATCCAAAATGCCCGCACGCCGGCCGAGGCCGTCGAATTGCGCAAAGTCGCATCGAGGCAAGGCATTTGATCAGCCCCCATCAGCAACTTGCGCGCATCAAAGGGCGCCACGAGGGAGAACTATGCTGTCGGTCTCGCTTTCACAATTCTTGATTGTCGCCGCGATCCTCTTCACGCTCGGCGTAGCGGGGGTCATCTTGAATCGCAAAAACATCATCATCGTCTTGATGTCGGTTGAGCTGATTCTCTTGTCGGTCAATCTCAATCTGGTCGCCTTCTCGGCCTATCTCGGCGACCTGACGGGCCAGATCTTCGCGCTCTTCATTCTCACCGTGGCGGCGGCGGAAGCAGCCATCGGGCTCGCCATTCTCGTTTGCTATTATCGCAACCGCGGCTCGATCGCGATCGAAGACATCAATCTGATGAAGGGCTGAACCCGCCATGTATGCCGCCATCGTCTTCCTGCCGCTTCTCGGTTTTCTCATTGCCGGTCCCTTCGGCCGGCAAATCGGCGCCCGCCCGTCCGAGCTCGTCACGACGAGCCTCCTGTTCGTTGCCTGCCTCTTCTCCTGGGTGACCTTCTTCCAGGTCGCACTCGGCACCGCGCCTTCCAGCACCTCGCTGATTCTCAACTGGTTCACGTCCGGCGCGGTCCGCGTCGACTGGGCGCTCAAGATCGACACATTGACGGCGGTGATGCTCATCGTCGTCACGACCGTCTCCTCGCTCGTCCATCTCTATTCGATCGGCTATATGCGCGAGGACCCACACCGCCCGCGCTTTTTCTCCTTTCTATCGCTGTTCACCTTCGCCATGCTGATGCTGGTGACCGCCGACAATCTCGTCCAGATGTTCTTCGGCTGGGAAGGTGTCGGACTGGCCTCCTATCTTCTGATCGGCTTCTGGTACGAGAGACCATCCGCCAATGCCGCCGCGATCAAGGCTTTCGTCGTCAACCGGGTCGGGGATTTTGGCTTCGCACTCGGCATTTTCCTGACCTTCGTGCTGACAAACTCCGTCAATCTCGATCAGATCTTTGCCGCGGCACCGAGCCTCGCGCATCAGGAGATCCATGTCTTCGGCCTTGATGTGGATGCCTTGACGATCACCTGCCTGCTCCTCTTCATGGGCGCGATGGGCAAGTCGGCGCAGTTCCTCTTGCACACCTGGCTTCCCGACGCGATGGAAGGCCCGACTCCCGTCTCGGCGCTCATCCATGCGGCGACCATGGTGACCGCCGGCGTCTTCATGGTGGCGCGGCTGTCGCCCCTCTTCGAGCAGGCGCCCGCGGCCCTCACCTTCGTGACCATTGTCGGCGCGACAACCGCTTTCTTCGCCGCGACAGTCGGCCTTGTCCAAAACGACATCAAGCGGGTCATCGCCTATTCGACCTGCTCGCAGCTCGGCTATATGTTTGTCGGCCTTGGCGTCGGCGGCTACGCGCTCGGCATTTTCCATCTCTTCACCCACGCCTTCTTCAAGGCGCTGCTGTTCCTCGGCGCCGGCGCGGTGATCGATGCCATGCACCATGAGCAGGACATGCGCCAGATGGGCGGGCTCTGGCGCAAGATTCCCTTCACATTCGTCATGATGACGATCGGCACCCTGGCTCTCACCGGCTTTCCCCTGACCGCCGGCTATTATTCGAAGGATGCGATCATCGAAGCCGCCTACGCCGCAAACAATGCGCCGGCCTACTATGGCTTTCTCCTGACGACCCTGGCGGCGGGCCTGACCTCCTTCTATTCCTGGCGACTGGTGTTCCTGACCTTTTTCGGCAAACCCCGCTGGTCGGAGGCTGGCCACGATGCGCATGGGTCGGTCCATGGCGGGGCCGGTCATGGGCAAGCAAGCCAGGAAGAGCCGGCGCATCATAACGATGCTGTGGATCATGGCCACGCCGGGCAGGGCGGCCATGGTCATGCGCTCGACCCGCATGAGCCGCCGTTGTCCATGCTCCTTCCGCTCGCGGTGCTGGCGACAGGCGCCCTCTTTGCCGGTTTTGCGTTTGCGCCCTATTTCATCGGCGAGCAAACAGGTGAATTCTGGAAGAACGCTCTTTATCTTGGTCCGGAAAATCATATCCTCGCGGAACGGGAGGATATTCCGGGCCTTGCCAAAGAATTGCCCACGATTTTGATGGGCGCCGGCTTCCTCATCGCCCTTCTCTTCTATGTCCTGGTGCCGGCCATTCCCGGCTGGCTCGCCGCGCATGCCAGGCCACTCTATGACTTCCTGCTGAACAAATGGTACTTCGACGAACTCTATGACGCGATTTTCGTGGGCCCGGCCTTCGCGCTCGGCCGCTTGTTCTGGAAGGGCGGTGACGGCGCCATCATCGACCGGCTTGGACCGGATGGCGTTGCCGCCCGCGTCGTCGATGTAACGGGGCGCGTCGTCAAGCTGCAAAGCGGCTATATCTATCACTATGCCTTCGCCATGCTGGTCGGACTGGCCGCCGTGACGACCTGGTATATCGCTTTGGGGATTCGCTGATGTTCGGCTTTGGCCTTCTTTCCGCTATCGTCTTTCTGCCGCTCATCGGCGCTGCTTTCATCTTGACCCTTCGGGGCAATGATGAAGCCACGCTCGAAAATGCCCGCCGCGCCGCGCTCGGCACGACGCTGATCGTCTTCCTCCTTTCGGTCTATGCTTACACACGCTTCGACCCCACCTCGTCCGCATTTCAGCTCGTCGAGGAAAAGCACTGGTTCGGCAATGGGCTCGTCTACAAGATGGGGATCGACGGCATTTCCTTTCCCTTGCTCCTCTTGACGACATTCCTGATGCCAATCTGCATCCTGGCCTCCTGGCAATCGATCAAGAGCCGGGTCAAGGAATATTTTGTCGCCTTTCTCGTTCTCGAAACCTTGATGAACGGGGTCTTCTGCGCGCTTGATCTCGTCCTGTTCTATCTCTTCTTCGAGGGCGGCCTGATCCCGATGTTCCTCATCATCGGCGTTTGGGGCGGCCCGCGGCGCGTCTATGCAAGCTTCAAATTCTTCCTCTATACGCTTGTCGGTTCGCTATTGATGCTGCTCGCCATTATGGCGATGTATGGGGTCGCAGGCACAACGGATATCGTGACCCTGTTGCAGACACCCTTCCCCGCCTCGATGCAGAAATGGCTGTGGCTCGCCTTCCTTGCCTCGCTCGCCGTCAAATTGCCGATGTGGCCCGTACACACTTGGCTGCCCGACGCGCATGTCGAGGCGCCGACCGCGGGTTCCGTCATCCTGGCCGGCGTGCTGCTCAAAATGGGCGGTTATGGCTTCATCCGCTTCTCTCTGCCGATGTTTCCGGATGCCTCGGCCTATTTCGCGCCGCTCATCTATGCACTGTCGGTCATCGCCATCATCTACACCTCGCTCGTCGCCCTGGTTCAGGAGGATATGAAGAAGCTGATCGCTTATTCTTCCGTGGCACATATGGGCTTTGTGACGATGGGGCTTTTCACCATGACGGCGCAGGGCGTCCAAGGCGCGGTCTATCTGATGGTCTCGCATGGCCTCGTTTCGGCCGCCTTGTTCCTTTGTGTCGGCGTCGTCTATGACCGGCTGCACACGCGCGAGATCGCGGCCTATGGCGGGCTCGTCAACCGGATGCCGATTTATGCCGTGGTGTTCATGATCTTCACGCTGGCCAATGTCGGCCTGCCCGGCACGACCGGCTTCATCGGCGAATTCCTGACCATGCTCGGGGCCTTCCGGATCAGCAGCTGGGTCGCCTTTCTCGCGACAACCGGCATGATCCTTTCGGCCGCTTATGCGCTTTATCTCTATCGCCGGATCGTCTTCGGCGTGCTCGACAAACCGAGCCTCGCCTCGATCCTCGATCTTTCCTGGCGGGAGAAGGTTCAATTCGCACCGCTCGTCGCCTTGACGATCCTCTATGGCATCTATCCGGCGCCTGTCATCGACAGTTCAGCCGCTGCGATCAATGCCCTTATCAAAGGCTATGAGACGGCGCTCAACGCGACCATGACGGCCGCGCTGAGCCTGAACTAAAGGCTTGAAGAATGTCGAATTTGCCCTTTGCCCTTGCGCATAGTCTGCCGGAAGCCATTCTGGCGGGCGGGATTCTGTTCCTCATTCTCCTTGGAGCGATCCGCGGCAAGGAGGGAGGTGGGCCGGTCACCGAGATCGCTGTCGGGCTCCTTGCCACGGCCCTGGCGGTCATTCTTTTGGGCAGCAAGACGACCGCGGTCGTCTTCGACGGGGCCTTTATCGACGACGGTTTCGGGCGCTTCATGAAGGGGCTGACGCTTGTCGGCTCGCTCGTCACCCTGGTCATGAGCCAGGAGTTTCTGGCCCATGAGAAAATCGACAAATTCGAATTCCCGATCCTCATTCTGCTCGCGACGCTCGGCATGCTGATGCTGATCTCCGCGGCCGGACTCATCGCGCTTTACCTCGGGCTCGAATTAATGTCGCTCGCCCTCTACGTCATTGCCGCCTTCCATCGCGACAACATCAAGGCTTCGGAAGCCGGGCTCAAATATTTCGTGCTTGGTGCGCTCTCTTCCGGCATGCTGCTTTATGGCGCTTCGCTGCTCTATGGCTTCGCCGGGACGGTTTCCTTCGCGGGCATTGCGCAAACCATCAGCGGCACAGCCTCGCTTGGCGCCCTCTTCGGTCTTGTCTTTCTCATGGCGGGCCTCGCCTTCAAAATGTCGGCGGTGCCCTTCCATATGTGGACGCCGGATGTCTATGAAGGGGCGCCGACTCCGGTCACCGCCTTTTTCGCCTCGGCCGTGAAGATGGCCGCCGTCGCCATCACGCTGCGGGTGGTGTTCACCGCTTTTCCAGGCATCAGCGCGCAGTGGCGGCAGATTATTATCTTCATATCGCTTCTGTCCATGGTGCTCGGCGCTTTCGCCGCCATCGGCCAGACCAATATCAAGCGTCTCATGGCCTATTCGGCGATCGGCCATATCGGCTTCGCATTGGTCGGCCTCGCGGCCGGTGGCGAGGCCGGCGTCAGCGGCGTCCTTGCCTATATGGCGATCTATCTCGTCATGACGCTCGGCACTTTTGCCGGCATCCTTTCCATGCGGGTCGATGGCGAGGCAGTTGAGAACATCGCGGACCTCTCGGGCCTCGCCAAGACCGATGGGGAAATGGCCTTCTTTCTCGCCATGATGATGTTTTCGCTAGCCGGCATTCCGCCGCTCGCCGGCTTTTTTGCCAAATGGTATGTTTTCAACGCCGCCATTCAGGCTGGGTTATACTGGCTTGCCGTCCTTGGGGTCCTGTCGAGCGCGGTTGCGGCTTTTTATTATTTGCGGATCGTCAAGGTCATGTATTTCGATGAAGGGGGCAAGGCTTTCGATAAGCGTTCCCCCGCCCCGCGGGCCATCCTGGCGATCTCCGGTGTACTGGTGCTTGTGCTTTTCGCCTATCCTTCGGTCTTCACCGAGGCGACCACTGCAGCGGCGCAATCGTTGTTTTGATTTGCCCTATCGGGCTTACGCGCTAAGATCGGCCTTGACGAGATTCTCTAGCCTAGGGTGGTTTCCCTCTGTTTCGACTTTCCGATGCGGCCAAAGAACGATCCTTCCGACTCGCCTATCATGATGAACTCGCTTCGACCAATGACGAAGCCATGTTGCGCGCACGACAAGGAGCGGAGGGTCGGCTGTGGATTGTGGCGGGCACACAAAGCAAGGGCCGCGGGCGCAACGGCCGGAACTGGGTGTCGCCGCGCGGCAATCTTCATGCAAGCCTGTTGTTGATCGACCCAGCTCCCGCCCAGCAAGCACCGGAACTCGGCTTTGTCTGTGGCCTGGCAGCCCATGAGGCGCTGCAAGCCTGCCTCAAGGGGGACGCGCAACTGGCGATCAAATGGCCCAACGACATTCTCCACGCAGGTGCCAAGCTCGCCGGCCTATTGCTAGAAAGCACGGCATTACCGAATAGAAGCATCGCCTGCGTTGCCGGCATCGGCATCAATTGTTGCCAACACCCCGAAGAGACACCCTATCCGGCAACCGATCTGTCCCGCATCACGGGGGAGCCGATCGCCCCGGAAACCGTCTTTGATGCGCTCGCTTCGGCCATGGCCGGCTGGCTTGCGATCTGGGCACACGGCACGAATTTTGCCGCGATCCGTGCCGAATGGATGAAGCGCGCCAAGGGAATTGGCGAGCCCATCATCGTCCAACGCCGCACGGACCGGCTCAGCGGTATTTTCGAGACGATCGACGCCGGCGGGCGGCTCATTCTCCGGCGAAATGAGGAGCGGATCGCGGTCGAGGCGGGAGATGTGTTCTTTGCCGCGCCGAGCCCTGGCTCCACTCAGGCTGACGTGATGTCTGTCTCCGAAGAGGCTTCCTCCTCGTCCGCGCCCTTGGGGCCGGCCCGCCGTCAGGCAACAGGTATCGGCCCATGAGTGATGGAAATGACGAGCTCTTCTTCGTACCTCTCGGAGGGCTCGGCGAGATCGGCATGAACCTCGCCCTTTACGGTTGCGGACGCAAGGGGCATGTCAAATGGTTGGTTGTGGATTGCGGCGTGGCCTTCGCGGGTCCGGAGCTGCCCGGCATCGACCTGATCGTTCCGGATATCGGCTTTGTTGAAAAGATAAGGGCTGATCTGGCCGGCCTCGTGATCACCCATGCACATGAGGATCACATCGGGGCCGTCACCGATCTTTGGCCACGCCTTTCTTGCCGGCTTTACGCGACCCGCTTTGCCGCCGCCCTCTTCGAGGCGAAAAGGCTTGCCGAGCCGGGCTTGCCGGAGATCCCTGTTACGGTTGTCGACCAGGGGGCTTCGATCAGTATCGGTCCCTTCGACGTCGAATTCATCGCTATGGCCCATTCGATTCCGGAAAGCTGCGCGCTCGCCATCCGCACGAGCCTCGGCACGGTCTTGCATTCCGGCGACTGGAAAATCGATCCGGCCCCCGGCCTCGGCAAGCCAACCGATGCGAAACGCCTCGCCGCGATCGGCACGGAGGGCGTGCTGGCACTGATTTCCGACTCGACCAATATCCTGCGCGACGGCACGAGTCCCTCGGAGGCCGATGTCGCCAAGACCTTGCTTGAGATCATCGCCAAGGCCCCCGGTCGGGTGGCGGTCACGACTTTTGCCTCCAATGTCGCGCGCATCCGCGCCGTGGCCGAGGCCGCCGCCGCGGCCGGCCGCTCGGTCGTCATGGCCGGCCGCGCGATGGAGCGGGTCACCGCCGTTGCCCGCGAATGCGGCTATCTCGACGGCATCGAGGAGTTTCTCACCCAGGAGAGTTTTCCGCACCTGCCACGCGAAAACCTCGTCCTGCTCGCCACCGGCAGCCAGGGCGAGAGCCGCGCGGCGGTCGCCCGTATGTCGGAAGGCAGCCATCCGGTGGTCAGCCTCACGCCCGGCGACATGATGATCTTTTCGTCGCGCACGATTCCCGGCAACGAAAGGGAAGTCCAAAGGATCGTCAATAATTTCATTCGGGCCGGCATAGACGTCATCACCGACCGCACCGCGCTCGTCCATGCCTCCGGCCATCCGCGGCGCGCCGAAGTGGCCGAGCTTTACCGATGGACGCGGCCGCAAATCGCCATCCCCGCGCATGGCGAAAATCTTCATCTCGCCGAGCATGCGTCCTTCGCCCGCTCGCAAGGAGTGACGCATGTCATCGCGGCACATAACGGCGATCTGGTGCGGCTCGCGCCCGGGCTTCCGTCCTGCATTGGCGAGGTCCCAAGCGGACGCTACTGCAAGGATGGCAACAGCCTCGTTGCGGCGACCGACGAAGTCCTGAAGACGCGCCAGAAGCTCGCCTTCGCCGGGATCGTGACCATCGCTCTCGCCGTCACGGCCAAGGGCGATCTTGCCGGCGTCCCCGACGTTCTGGCGGACGGCCTGCCGACCCGCACCCATGAAGGCATGGCGATCGATCGCATCATCGATGACGCCTTGTTCCAGACTTTCGATCAATTGCCGCGCCCGAAGCGTCGCGATGCCGATCTCGTTTCGACCGCCATTGAGAAGGCCGTGCGCAATGCCGTCGCCGCCGCCTGGGGCAAGCGGCCTCTCGTCCATGTGCTGGTGGTCGAGGTCTGAGACCGGCTTTTAGCTGCGATCGGACAAAAATGTTTCACGTGAAACATTTTTGTCCGGTTGAGGCGGAAAACCTTACAAGGCCGCATACATCTCGCGCATTACGATTTAAGTGGGATCGCGCGTAAATTTGGTATTTTTGGCGGCTGGACGGCGTGCAGACGGACGGCCGCATTTGAGTCAAGGCGGACATTGACGGTTTGTCGGCCTAAAAATAGCCGAAGGCTGTTGACCCGATATTCGCCCCCAATTTCTGCACACTATAAGTGGCTAGAAAGAAACGTGTTTAGAATATCCGACCTTCCTGCCGACGGCGACCCCATTAGTTTCATTCACGGGGGTCGGGCTCAAGCACGGTGGGGAACTAACTGGAGGCACGATAAGAAAAGTCGCATTTTGTTGAAATATCGGTCGGCGTCCTCTTTCGAGTGAATGCGGCAAGCCTCTTCATAATTGAGAAGCCGGGCACCGGTGAAAGCGAGCCAGACATGGTCGCCTTGAGCCGCACATGTAAATCAGGCGCATCGAACGCGAGAGATGCGAGATTCGCGTGGCCCATTAAGCCAAATCGCGCCCTGTAGCGAAATCGTTGATTTCTCCACACTCGGAGCCTTTGTCACGGCAAGGCAATTCAAGAAATCTGCACAATGCAGAAAAGCCTGACATAAGGCTAGAACGCCGGTTTCGCCCCCTCACGCGACCGACATATTGGGGCTTATGCGGCTCGTGTCGAGAGGTCAGCCGTGCGGGGTCGGCTCTTGCGGGCCGGACTTGCGGATTGGGTCAGGCTGGGGAAGCGCCTCTCGCAAGGCGCTCAAGTACTCCCCCAAAGTCGAGTCCAAACGCTCATGCATGAAAGTCTGGAATGGCCGCAAATCCTTGGCGAGTGAGCCGCGCTCCAGAGCGTCGAGGTAGGTCTTGCGATCTTCGGGACGCACGGCAACAGGCGGGTAGCCGCCACGGATCAGCATGAGATTCATCAAGAGCCGCGCCGTGCGCCCATTGCCGTCGCCGAAGGGATGAATGGCGGTCAGGCGGAAATGACCTTCGAATATGGAGACCGGATTAGAGGGAGCGGCTTGCAGCCAAGCGCCGAATTCTTCCATGAGTTGTGGAATCTTCGCTGGGTTTGGAAAAATCACGGGCGAACCCGCGATCCGGCGCGGCTCTCGGCTGTAAACTCCCGCAAGGCCAGGCTGGCTGCGGGCGACGATGCGCCGATGCAATTCGCGCACGGTGCTTTCGCCAATTGGCGTTGTCTGCGGGGCAAGCTCACGCATCCATAGCAGTGCGTCGTAATGATCGACGGCTTCGAGATGGTCGCGGAGCGATTTGCCGCCAACCGTGATGCCATGCTCGATGACTTCCGCCGTCTCGCGCAGCGTCAGGGTGTTTCCCTCGATAGCGTTGGACGTATAGGTCAGTTCAACATCGTAGTGCCTCTGAAGCTGCGTTAAGGCAGCCGCCGACAGCGGGCGCAAGCGGTCAAGCTCCGCTTTCTTTTCTTCGACGCTGGCGATAAGAGTTTCAACAAGCATGGCTTAAGCGTAGTATATGATCGATAATACGTCACTTTGGGAATATGGGGGCTGCGCCGTGCCTCAACTACGTCGCCGCGCCATCCGGCAAATGTGCTAAAATTAAGGATTCTGCACATCGCAGAAAAGCCCCGCCACATCAGGCTAGAACCTGGTTTCGACCCCCTGCGCGACTTTGTCATATTGGGGCTTAGGCGACTTTCGGAGCAGCTCGCGGCTTTATCGCCCGATCCAGTCGCAGCCCGCGATGACTGACTGACCAATGGTGAAGGGGCCGCATTCGCGGTAGTTAAAACGATCCGACTGCATCGCCACGAAGGACATCAGCCCAAGAAAAATGAGGAGGACGAGAATGCGCTTCGCGCGGGCGATATTGGCACAATCGTCGAAACACGCTTCCATAGAAATCTTCCTCTCTCGCCGCGAACTCTCGCGATCAAACCCGCAAACCCGAATCAGGATACAGCACTATGACAATAAAGGCAGACCGAAAATAATGGAAATGCGAGGTCTTGCGCCTGATTGACAACGAAGTGGATTCCTCGGCGGTGGATTTATTGCAGCGCTTGCGATACAGCGCGGCGGAGCTCGATAACTTCGTTCGGGTGATCACGCCAGTAGGAACAGTCCTGACGTTTCTTCGCTTCATCGAAAATGATCTGCCGCATCGGCGCGATTATCTCCCCGGTAAAAACGGGTCCGGCCACGTGGTTGTCCTCACCGCTTATAAAGTTGACAACGTAGGCTTGTACCGCTGCGGCGGCAGCGCTGGGATCGACGACCTGAAATGCGGCGGCTTGGCCGAGCCTATGTGCGTTTTCCTCAAGAGCTGCTTCCTTTCGTAGGCGTGCTCGATCAACCGCTGTTTGGTGCTCGCCGCATATGGGTCGCGCTCCTGCCCGAGCGTCAGCTGGGGGGCGAGTAAAAGTGCGGTGAGAATGGCTGCCTTTCTCATGTCATTCTCCGTTTGTGGATCGGCCTTGTGTACCCGCAGAAGCGACAATGGCAGACAAACAAGAAACGTGTCAGAGTTGCGGGCTTTGCAACGGCACATCAGGCGGCCTGGGTAAGAGGTTCGATCTGGACCTTGAAGCCCGGCTTGGTGAGTAGGCGGACGAGTCGGTTGGTTTTGACTATCGTCGAGCGGCGATCGAAGGAACCGGCGCCAAGATCGTGGTGTTCGGTTCCGTCCTTGAGCCTGTGCTAGATGGCGGTCAGCAGCGAAGCGGCAACCGCGCAGATCGCTTTCTTCGGGCCATGCTTGCCGCGCAAGCGGTGAAACTGAGCCTTGTAGTAGCTGTCCTTTTTGCGACTGGCTGCCCAGGCGCACTGAACCAGCAGCGTCTTGAGCCACGGGGCGCCCTTGCGCAAACGTGACGACTTGCGCTTGCCTCTCGTTCTGGCTTGGGCACAGGCCAGCCCAAGCGCGCAAGTGGCCGGCGCTGGCAAACCGGCTCATGTCGCGGCCAATCTCCGCAAGGATCGTCTTTGCCGCCAAGCTACTGACGCCGGGAACGGTCGACAGCAGAGTTATCAAGGTGCGAAAGGGGGCCTGATCGGCCTTCACCTCCTCGTCCATCCGGGCAAGCGAGGCGTCGATTTGCTGCTCTGTCTGCGCGACGGCGCCCGCCAGGGCATCGTATTGTCCAAGGTACAATCGCAGCAGAAAGCGATGATGCTCCGTCAACCGCCCGTGCAGCGCATCGTTCTTTGGGCGATGCCTTGATCCGCCGATCAGCGAGCGCGGCCAGCTTCCGCTTCGCCCGTCCACGAATGCGTTCAAAGGCTGAAAAAACCTATGACTGTCACACTTAAGTTATTGAGCCTGCGCCTCTGCCTTTTTGCGCTGTAAAATAAGATCAAAAATAGACAGCTCAAGCTCGCGCTTCGCCGCACGGCGCTGTCAAAGTCGCATAACGCCCAATATGTCTAGTCGCGCAGGGGGCCGATACCTGCAATTCGACTATATGGCGCAAGGCTTTTATGCGTGTTGCGTTTATTGTGATTTATGCTCGGCACGCCAACCTTGACCCGCACCATAGCTATTTGGAAAATCAGCGCGTAAAGCGTTATCACCGATGAAGAGAATTGCCGTCGGGGCCAAATGAATGTTTGGATCGCTTGATCTTACCGGTCAAGGTTGGCCGCAGCTCGAAGAACTGGCTTTGGCGTTTGTCCTGTCTGCTTTAGTCGGGCTTGAGCGCGAGGCCCGGCAAAAGAGTGCCGGACTGAGGGTCAATACCCTCGTCGGCGTCTCAGCAGCGCTTTTCATGCTCATCTCAAAATACGGCTTCACGAGCGTCCTGAAAGAGGGGCAAGTGATCGTCGATCCCTCTCGCGTCGCTGCCCAGGTAGTCTCCGGCATCGGCTTCATTGGCGGCGGCATTATTTTCATGCGCCGCGACGTCGTTCGCGGGTTAACAACGGCGGCCTCCGTTTGGTTGACGGCTGCGGTTGGCATGGCTTGCGGCGCGGGACTGCCTGTATTGGCAGTGGCAACAACCATTGGCCACTTCATTATCATGCTCATTTTCCCGAAGTTGCTCCGATATATGCCGCGAGATCGTCGCTCGGCAACAATGCTTCGCATTACTTATAAGGAAGGCCTCGGTCTCCTGCGAACGATTCTGACCATCTGCTCAAAACTGAGATTTGTCATCGACCGTGTCGAAGTGGAACGCGAGGAAAGCTCGGAGGTAGTTCGTGAAGAGTTAGCTGACCTAGCCGATTCTGAAGGGGTAGAACCTGAACGGCTCGGAAAAGGACTAGTTGCCCTCAGCATGCAGGTTACAGGCAAAAGGCCCGTTTCACGCCTCATCACCAGTTTAGCCGAAATCAATGGGGTCATCCACGTGGAGAGCGTATCGAATGATGCGGAGTCTGAATAAGACCTGACGTATTCGGATGACAATTTTCGTCAAAACTGGCGTTAAACAGTAACCTAAGCACTGTGCGTTTTTCTTGAATTTCGCCCAAATGACTGGCGCGATGCCGCCGTGTCACGCCGCAACTTGCGCCGGTTCCTTGACGCGGAACCAAATGACGTAGAGGGAAGGCAGCACGATCAGCGTCAGCATCGTTGCCACGAACCGACCCACCTATGATCGCAAAAGCCATCGCGCCCAGAACACGGTCGGCGAGATCGGAATAAATCCGAGAATGGTTGAAATCGCCGTCAGCATGATGGGCCGAAATCTGCTCGATGTGAGGATCACCGCATTGCGGGCGATCATGCCCATCAAAGCCAAAATGCCGAGGATCGCGACGAAGCCCAGTAGCCGCCCGGAAGATGAGCAGCGTCCTGACAATCCCGATCAGGCATCAGGAACAGCATCAGGGGAGGGTCACCCCTGGTGTTTCTTGTCAGGACCCTTATGGGCCGCGGGTGCCGGTTTTGCCGCTGGTTGTGCCGATGGACGTGCCGTGGCTGCCGTAGGATGCGGCTTGGCCGCCGATTTCAACTGCGGATTTGGAGCTGGAACCCGCGCTGGGGCCTTTGAAGGTTGCGGCGTGGCAGTGAGCGGCTTGGAAGGAGACCCGGTATTCATTGTGGGGTTGCCCTTGCCGATGTCAGTCATCTTGGGGCCCGGTGTGCCTGGCTTGCCGTCCGTGGCCGGCACGACGCCCTTGCCGCTGAACTCGCCTGGTCTTGAGGTCGCCGCAATCGCCGGACGGCCGTGATTCACGGACGCCAGCAGCGCCTTATTGGTGCTCGCTGTGTGCTCGTGTTCGGTTTGTGCAGCGGTGGCCGCCACGTGTCGCTCACTCGCCGCGGCCTGCTCCTGAGGCGTCGGTTGGGCCGTGGTTCCGCCGGGTCCGCCGTTGAAGCTGGCTTGTGTCCCACTCGTGTTGTTGATGACGGTCTTGTTGTAGACGTTTGTGACGGCCACGCTGCCTATATTGTTGACGGACTGATTGTAACTGAACGTGCCATTGTTCCAATATCCGCCCTGGTAGCCGACGCCGCCATAGCCGAAGCCGTAATTGACGCCGCCATAGAATCCTATGTGCGGTCCCCAATAACCGGCGTTCCACGCATAGACACCGTTGTTCCAGCCCCAATAGCCGGGCGTCCATAGCAGACCGACGGCGGGCGGGGCGACCCAGGTGCCGGGCACCCAAAAATATCCCAAGGGACCATAGGCCCAGTAACCCGGCGTCCAGATATAGCCGGGCGCAGGAATGGGCGGCTGCACGTAGACCGGCAACACTGGCGGAGCTACTGTAATGCTGACGAATTGGGCCATCGACACAACTGGCGTGGCTATCGCGGCCAGCGCGAACATGAGCCTCATCACAACGCGAAACCGGCGCATATCTGTTTTTCCTGCGTTTTTAGCTCTTGCAGACCGCTTAGCGAGCTTTCCACTTGAACGGAATCGTTCGAGCGATAAGAAATCGCGCAAGATCAAGAAGTTGGAGCGAATTCTCGTCGCAAAAGTCTGTCAACTTTTGCGGAATTCGCTCTGGTTTGGGTACAGTCGGGACGGAATGTTGCTATATTAAGGCCATGCGAATTCTTCCCCCCGCGAGTGCAGTCGTCGACGGAAGAGATGTTCATAAATCGGTGTTTTGCCCAAATGACCGGCGCGATGCCGCCCTGTCACGCCACGGCTTGCGCGGGCTCCTTGACGCGGAACCAAATGACGTAGAGGGACCGCCTTCGACCGATCAATCGAAAGGCTTCTTGCGCCGAAAACGCCCCAGAGCGAGCATGAACCCCGACTTCCGTTCAAAATTATTCGCCGCTTAACGATTTAGGATGTTGCCTCTGACTTTGGCGTTGACGCAGGTGCCAAACTCCTGTAGCCGTGTCAAAGTACGTCGCGGAGCAGAGTTTCAGCCACGTAAAGCGGGCCTTTGGCCGTTATCTGTCGAACGTCCGTTTCTTTTCAAAGCCGACGGCCGTTACGCAGAGCACGTCTCCCCTCAGCCGATGATCCACGAAATGGGATCGACGCTTCCGCCTCGGCGCATCTGATCGCATCGAAAGACATCCCTTGACAAAAACATTTTCCGATCTTGGTCTCGCCAAGGTCATTTTGCGCGCGCTCGAGCGCGAAGGTTATCAGTCCCCCACCCCCATTCAGGCGCAGGCCATCCCGTCGCTTCTGCAAGGGCGTGATCTCTTAGGAATAGCGCAGACGGGCACCGGCAAGACAGCGGCCTTCGCGTTGCCGATCTTGCAACGTCTTCTCACCGAGCCGCGCCGGCCCGCGCCCCACGGCGCACGGGCGCTTGTGCTGGCGCCGACACGCGAACTTGCGGCACAGATCGCCGAAAGTTTCCGCCTCTATGGGCAATTCGCGCGGCTGTCGGTTGGCGTCATCAGCGGCGGCGTCGCCCATGGCCCGCAAATCCAAACCCTTGCGCGGGGGCTCGACGTGCTGGTCGCCACGCCGGGACGCCTGCTCGATCACATCGCCGGCGGTAAGTTGAAGCTCGCGACGACGGAAGTGATCGTCCTCGACGAGGCCGATCGCATGCTTGATCTCGGCTTTATCATGCCGATCCGTCAGATCATGTCGAAGCTTCCCAAGAACCGCCAGAACTTGTTCTTCTCGGCGACCATGCCGAAGGAAATTGCCGGACTCGCCGCCGACCTGCTGCGCGATCCCGTTGAGGTGAAGGTCGCACCGGTCGCAACGACCGCCGAGCGTGTCGAGCAGCATGTATTTCTCGTCGATGGCGCGGGGAAGCGCGATCTGCTGGTCGAGCTTTTCGCCGATCCGGCATTGTCGCGGGCCATCGTGTTCACGCGCACCAAGCGCGGCGCCGATCGCGTCGCACAGCATCTCGACAGCGCGGGCATTGACGCAGCGGCCATCCATGGCAACAAGAGCCAAAGCCAACGTTTGCGCGTGCTCGATGGTTTTCGCCGTGGTCGCACCCGTGTCTTGGTCGCGACCGACATCGCCGCGCGCGGCATCGATGTCGACGGTGTGACCCATGTCGTCAATTTCGAACTACCGGAAACGCCCGAGGCCTATGTCCATCGCATCGGCCGCACCGCGCGTGCCGGCGCAAGCGGTCGGGCAATTTCGCTATGCGACAATGGCGAGCACGCGCTATTGCGTGCGATTGAGAAACTGACACGCCAGAGGCTGGCTTTCACCGATCGGCGCAAGAGTGGCAACTTGAGGGAGAAAGAAGTGCCCGTGCGCCAGGCGCAAAACCCACAGAAGCACGCAGCCAATCGATCGGGACGGGATCGGCCGCTTCACGGCGTCCTTAGAGCGAATTCCGCAAAAGTTGACAGAGTTTTGCGACGAGAGTTCGCTCCCACTTCTTGATCTTGCGCGATTTCTTACCGCTTGAACGATTCCGTTCGAGCGGTAAGCGCGCGAGGCGGGGACTCGCCGATACACATGAATTCCTCCCTCCCAATGCAGATGTCCGGCACGCCGCGCGAATCGCGAACCGTCGCGTGAGCCGAGGACACAACAACTCGTAAGGACCGCTTCCGACGCTGAATGTAAGTGCGGGAACGGCTCGCTGTCGGCAGCGATCGGGGGCATTCGGGGAAACATAGGCTCGTAGCGAGCCTTTCTAAATTTGAACCGAATGTATGATCCGACCGTGCCTCGTCAGAGGTTCATGTTGAGCTGGCGGCTGTGCGGTCTTGCTTCAATGTATTCGGTCTGTCGTTGCAACGCGACGGCTCGGGGCCATCATAGATAAGCGCTGTTGGTGTTACGCGTTGGCCAAGATTGTTGGGCGCAACATGACGTTCCGGGCGGTTCAGGGAATAAGGCTCGCCGCCAGTATTTCATAAACGGGCGCCCGATAGGATAAAGCTGCGTTCACGCATGTAATTGATATTTCGCTGTGATTCCAGTCACCAAATTGCAAAAGAGTCGGTTACTTACGGGAAAAGTTGACAGCACGGCCGACAGTTGCTTAGGTAGAAGTTTGCGGTGTCAGGCTTAGGCCGCCACAAGCAATGGGCCAGCCGAGACCGTGACGGAGGGATTCGCGGGGGGAAACGGGGTGGCGAAGATCTTTTCAAGCTTTCTGCAAAGCCGCGCGATAATTGATCGCCGGTGGCAGGATCACCTCGCCACATGGCAAGCATGGAGGCTGCGAGGTTCATGAGCGGCATGGGGACGGCTCCTGTCGAGCAAAGTCAAACCGGCAGCGGCTCGGAATGTGGAGGAGGAGTCCATGACCTCGCCTACCAACCGGAAGTTATCGGCGTCGCTTCCGACGAATTGAAACCTCCGAGCGTCTTGCCAGGCTCCGACGGCGAGCACATTCTCCAGGCGAGATACGGCAGCAGAGCGCGCGCCCAGGCCTTCTACAACCGCCAGGTTCTCGACTTCCTCTCGCCCCTCATGAAGGAGTTCATCGCGCAGCAAGAGACGCTGATCGTGGCGACGTCGGACCGCCACGGCGAATGCGATTGCACCTCCAAGTTCGGCAAGCCTGGATTCATCCGCGTATTGAGCGACCGGCATGTGATCTACCCCGAGTACAGGGGTAACGGCGTTTTCGCCAATCTCGGCAACCTGACCGAGAACCCGCATATCGGTATGCTGATCCTCGACTTGTATCGAGATTCAGTCGGCCTTCACATCAACGGCAGGGCACGGGCTGTCGAGAACGAGGAACTCGCGGCTTACGCGGATAAGCTTCCTAAAGATATCACGGAGGTGCTGGCGTTGGAGGGGACGAAACGCCCCGAGCGCTGGGTCATGGTCGAGATCGAGGAAGCTTACATCCAATGCTCGAAGCATATTCCGCTCCTGCAGAAGAAGGACCGGGTGATCGATTGGGGCACCGACGACATCGTGGCCAAGAAAGGCGATTATTTTCGTATTCTCGACATCCCGATCTATGACCGGCTCGGTGGCGATGCGGCGATGGAGATCCTCGTCGATGTCTTCCTCGGTAAGGTCCTTGCGGACAATTTCGTCGCCCCATTCTTCCAGTCCGTCGATATGGCAGAGCAAAGGCTTAAGCAGAAAGCCTTTCTTGGCATGGCCTTCGGAGGCCCCTACCTTCTCACGAAGGACGAGATCCGCGAGGTCCACCGGAGGGCAGTCGCCGAGTGTGGGATGAACGACACCGATTTCGACCGGGTGGTCGCGGTCCTGAAAGAATCGATGCAAGAGGTGGACATCGGCGCTAAGGAAATCGAAGAGGTGCTTCAGGTCATCGAGAGCACCCGAAATGACATCTTGTGCCGTTGAGCAATCGGCCGAGGGCCGAAGCGACAAACCTATCGCGTGGAGTCCATCCCGATCCGAAGGTGCTCGGGGTGACTATCTCGCTGCCCGTCCGTCGCAGGGGAGACGACGTACTTAGCCCGCGACCTCCGGCAAGCTCTTCTTTCGGTCGATCAGAAAAATGGGCTCGACGCTCAGCGATCACCATGAGGATTTTCAGATGAGCACAAGGACCTGCGACGAGAAACCTGGCGAGGTCCTGGACGAACGCGCCTTCTGGCAACAAGCTTTTGCCGCGAGACCACGAACAGTCGTCGCGACACACGATGCAAAGGCACGAAAAACAACGATTTCCGGCGAACGGCGGAACTCTTGGGTCGATCGTCTGTTCGCGGGCCGGAATTTCTACGCCGGCACTTCCGACAAGATGGTCATTTCCAAGAACGGTGTCGAAATCGACGAGATCCCGATCAGCGAGCTTGCCCCCGACACCGTCATCGGACGCCATCCCGAGGCTCATATTCAGCTCGAAGCGTACAAGCTGGGCTCGTTCCACATCGTCATCCGCAAGAAGGACGGTCGGCTCTACGCGGAGGCGATCGACGTCGAGCACGGGATTCTTCTCGACCGAAAGAAGGTCAAGACGGGAACTCCAGTGCCGCTGTGGGACGGCGCCATCGTGGACATCCCCGGCTACCGATTGCGCTTCCATCTCGCCGATTGTCCCATGGTGGACGGCGCCGAGATGATCGAAACCGAGGAACTTGCCGAGATCCCTTGCTACTTCTACACGCCTCCTCCACCACCACCATGTCCTGTTCTCGTGAATCTCATTGAGGATCGTGAGCGGATCGGCATATGGTCCGAGGGGGTCGCCACGTTGAAGCTGGCCGACATCATCGAGGAAACACCGGACGTCAAGACCTTCCGGCTCGTCGGTGAAAAACCGCTGCTGTTCTCCTACCGCCCCGGACAGTTCGTGACCTTCCTCCTCAATATCGACGGAGTCGATGTCGAGCGGTCCTACAGCATGTCGTCGAGCCCCTCGCGACCGCATGTCCTCGAGATCACCGTGAAGCGGGTCCCTGGCGGGCTCGTCTCCAACTGGCTCTGCGATCATGTGAAGCTCGGCCAGTCTTTCACCATTAAGGGACCGGCCGGCAAATTCAGTTGCTTCACCTATCCAACATCCAAGATGCTCTTCATCGGCGCCGGTAGCGGGATCACGCCGCTCATGTCGATGAGCCGCTGGATCGGCGACACGACTGCGGATGTCGATGTCAAGTTTCTGGCGTCATTCAAGACGCCACAAGACATCATCTTTCGCAAGGAGCTCGAGCTGATCTCGGCTCGGCACAGCCGGTTTCGTGTGGCGATTAACCTCACCTCGACCTGGGGCAAGACCGAATCCTGGACGGGTCTCACTGGACGAATCAACACTGATATGGTCCGTATCCTCGTGCCGGATCTCAACGAGCGGCATGTTTTCCTATGCGGTCCTGAGCCTTTCGCGGCCCAGGTGAAGAAAAGCCTGCAGGAGCTCGGGTTCAACTTCGCGAACTTCCACGCGGAGAGCTTCGGCACGGGTCGCGTCGCGGGTGGCGTCAAGGGCAAGGCCAAGGCGCTGCAGCTCTCCGAGCCGCGCCATCGTGTGCGCTTCATGAAGAGCGACCGAGTTGTCGAGGCCGACGAAAAAGTCACGCTCCTAGAGCTGGCGGAAGCCCACGGGATTGAGATCGAATACGCGTGCCGCAGCGGCGGCTGTGGTGCCTGTGAAGTCAAGTTTTCCGGAAAGCTTTCGGAGAAGGCGGATTTTGACGTAACGCCACGGTGCAAGGAGAGTGGGCGCGCCTTCGCCTGTTGCAGCGTCGCCCTCGCCGATCTCGAGGTAGAAGCATGACAGGCTGCAGCAATTCCCTCAGTGCCTTCCTTGAAACGGACCCCGATTTGACGATCGATGAAACTTTACGCCGATATTGGGCCGGCTCCAGGTCGAAAATGGACGGTCAAGGCGAATACGTCTCCTTTTCAGTTTGCGCTCGCATCTCGTCTCCGCCAGTGTCCGTCGCCGAGGTGCGTCTGCCTTGTCTTAGACGATAAACGGCGCATATGCTTGACCCATGGCCAACCGGCGAAGCGTCCCAAACGCAAGACCTTGTCAAGCGGCGGCCCGTCATTCCTCCCGCTGGACCACGCCGGGTTGGGCACTCTGATTATGTCGAACAACATCCACCGTCATTCCGGTCCGTCCAATCCTGACCTCTCGCAGATCGACAAGACATTCGCTCGCGGCGTCGGCTTGCACCTGAACGGCGACCTCGCGGGCGCCGAAAGGATCTATCGTGAAATTCTCTCAGGCACCGCCAGTCATGTCGGAGCCTTGCATCTCCTCAGCGTCGTCATGGTCCACACGAAGCGCTGGGAAGACGGTGTCGCGTTGCTTGACAGAGCGCTGGCGATTGAGCCCAATTTCTGGGAGGCTCACAACAATCGCGGCAACGCGCTCAAGGAGCTTGGGCGGTTCGACGAGGCCTTCGAGAGTTTCGATCGGGCGATCGCGATCAAGCCGGATTTCGCCGAGGCCTATAGCAATCGTGGCGTCGCGCTTGAGGAGCTCGGTCGGCTCGATGAAGCGCTTGCGAACTTCGATGAGGCCATCCGCTTCGATGCAAATTACGCCGCGGCCCATTATAATCGTGGGAACACGCTGAGAGAAATGGAGCGGTTCGACGAGGCGCTCGCGAGCTTCGATCAGGCGCTTGCAATAAGGCCCAATCACGCCGACGCCTTCGACAGTCGCGGCCTCGTGCTCGTGGAGATGAAGCGCTACGATGAGGCGCTCGCCTGCTTCGACAATGCGATTGCGATCGCCCCGAACGTCGTCGACTTCCACATTCATCGCGGCGCCACGCTGAAAAAAACGAAGCGGTGGATCGCCGCCTTAGCGAGTTTCGACCGAGTGCTTGCCCTCAAAGCCGACTGCGCGGAAACCCTCAACCATCAAGGCTTTGCGCTCCTCGAACTTGGGCGACTGGAGGAGGCGCTGACGAGTTTCGACAGAGCGCTTGCGATCGCCCCGAACTTCGCCGAGGCGCACAATAATCGCGGGAATGCACTCAAAGAATCGAAGCGGCTCAACGAGGCGATAGCGAGCTATGAACGGGCCTTATCGATCGAGCCAGACAGGGTCGAGGCACAGGCTAACAAGGCGTTGAGCCTCTTGCTGGCAGGTCATTTCGAGTCCGGCTGGAAACTTAACGAGGGCCGCAAGAGGAAAGCCGAGCCTATCGGTCGCTTCTCATCCAATGCAGTCGCCGCGCCTCTATGGAGCGGAATCGAGCCGCTCGTCGGACGCACGCTGTTCGTCTATTGGGAGCAGGGCCTTGGCGATACGATCCAGTTTTGCCGTTTTGCGAAACTCGCCGAGCAACGCGGTGCAAAGGTGATCTTCTCCGTCCAAAATCGGCTGCGCAAATTGTTAAGCTCCCTCAGTCCGACGATCGAGTTCTTCGATGAAAGGCGTGCCCCGGATCAATTCGACTACCACTGTCCTCTCTTCCGCTTGCCGCTCGCCTTCCAAACGACCCTGGACACGATCCCAGCGGATGCGCCCTACCTGCACGCCGAGCCTGGCCGGGCCGCCGAGTGGCGCGACCGGCTGGGCGGCGAAGGCTTCAAGATCGGCGTGGCGTGGCAAGGTAATAAAGCGGGCCGGGTTGATATCGGACGCTCTTTCGCGCTCGCCGAATTTCTCCCGCTTTCTCGCGTTCCGAAAGTCCGGCTCATTTCACTCCAAAAGAACGACGGAGCCGAGCAATTGCGTGATCCGCCCGAGGGCATGAATATAGAAACGTTCGGCGAGAGCTTCGACGCCGGAGAAGATGCCTTTCTTGACACGGCGGCTATGATGGCGAATTTGGATCTCGTCGTCACGTCAGACACCTCGGTCGCGCATCTCGCCGGTGCTTTGGGTCGACCAGTCTGGGTTCTGTTGAAGCATGTTCCCGATTGGCGCTGGATGTTGGATCGCTCGGACAGTCCTTGGTACCCGACCATGCGCTTGTTTCGTCAGAGCGAGCGCGGCGATTGGAGCGGCCCGTTCAGCGAGGTCGAACGGGTGGTGCGCGAGCTGATCGAAAAAAAGCCTCAGTCGGCGCATGCGCCAAGCGTCCCAATTTCCCGGGCGACGTGATGGGAGATCACAATTATTTAAATCAAGAACATCGAAATCGATACCCACCGCCAATAAGCCGCCGCATGAAGCCTGGCATTCTTCACAATTGACTCAAGAAATTCTCGATTTTGGCAAAATAGTTGGGCCAGGTTGGCGGCCGGTAGGTCAAGGTGCGTTGACGCGCCGCCCGAGCGTCTTCCGTATCGTCGGTAAGGCTCTCAACGGCCGCCAGCCACCCCAACCCATCGATGGGATGTCGGTAGATCGCATAATCGCCTGCCACATCGTGATGCGCCGGAATATCGGAGACGACAACGGGCGTTCGCACACATAAGGCCTCGATGATTGGGAGGCCGTAGCCCTCGGCATGCGAAGCCATGAGAACGCCTTTTGCATGACTCATGATGGAGCGAAGGGCGGGGCTCGACAGATCTTCGGCAAAAATGAGATGGTCTTCGATCTCCCGGCAACGCGTGACGAGATGCCGGATCGGTTCCCCACCCCAGCCTGTCGACCCCACCACGACAAGTTTTGGCGCATGCGGTCCCCTCCGGCGGACAAGTTCGCGCCAAACATTGATGAGAAGCACATGATTTTTGCGCGGTTGAAGAGCCCCGCAAACGACGAAATAGTTATGCGAAGCGAGTTCTTCGTCCCGCTCGAATTTTTCAAGAAAGAGCGGCGCTACCGGCAGCGGCACAGTGGCGACCGGGATGTCCTTGCGTCCTCGCAAAGCAAATTCCCGCATCACGGAACTGCGGGCCGTCGGTGAGGTCGCGATGAGCGCCGCTGCATATCGGGCCGCATTTTCCGTCATTTTATGATGATTTCGTAAACCAGCTTCCGAGACCCACTCCGGATTCTCTAGCGGGATCATGTCATGCAGCATGAAGACAGGCTTGATGTCAGGACGCCGCCGCAGCCAGGAGACAAAACACGGAAAGGCCAATCCGACATGCCCAATATTGACATAGATGGAATTTTTCGGCGCCGAAGACAGCCGCCGAATTCCACTCGGGATTCCGCCGGCCGCAAACAGATTGGCAAACCGGCGGGCGATTTCACGCCTATCGTTGCGAGCCCATTTCCGTACTATTGATCGAGAGCGGCCGGCGAGCTTCGATTTGATTTCGTCAAGACCCACTTCACTTTCTTTACTGCAGGCCCTTTCCGACCAAAGCTCTTCGAGCCGGTCAATCAGCTTCAACAAACGATCTCGATCGTACCAAACGATGCCCCAGGGCGCCGGCAGAGTGCCTCCGCAATCACCTCGCCAGCTTTCCGCGAAATGTCGGGCGTAGCCCAAATCGATCCGATCAATGCCTCGCGGTGTCGAGAACAAGGGACCAGAGAACACCCGGACCAAATCATAGGCGATAGGCAGCGCCACTCTTCAACCCTCATCAAAGCCGGCTTCCAGTCCATCCAGGACACGATTTAACATTCTAGAATGTCGCTCTGGCGGATGCAGGGCTCATCCCCTTGCTCCGGATTTTCCGTAATGACGAGTTGGACTCGCCTTGCATTCGGACGAGTCAGCGTCTTCCTGTTCACTCGTTGCGCTATCCACAAGGGCAAGCTTGCGCGCAACATGGCTCGCATTGATAATGAAAAGAATACTCGATGCCACACCAATTCCAATGAACACCCCATCATAGGGCGAGAACACCTGCCCGGCGAAGTGCCACTGCTTAGCCCCTGCGAAGTACATCCAGCAATTGAGGCTGATCAGAATCAGGCGGAACTCCGTCGGCCCCGTCGCCAGAAAGGACAATTGTAGGTGGCGGGAGATCTGACAATTCAAAAGCACGAAGAGCCAGAGCATGTAGTAGCCGACGAGGGCGAACAGTGCTGCATCCAGCCGCACATAAACGGAGAAGCCGATTCCAGAAAAGATCAGTAAGCAGCTCAACGCATCGACAGAAAAATCCAAGAAATGCCCATAGAATTGCCGCTCGATCTGCCGGTAGCGGGCGAGGCTTCCATCCAGCGAGTCACCAAACCAATGCAGAATGAGTCCAAATGAAGCCAGCCACAAAAACCCAGGACTGAGATGGGTTCCGCAATAACCGGCAAAAGTGACGGCGGCACCGAAAAGGCCGATGCCTGTCAAATGATCCGGCGTGCAAGCTTGTGGTAAACGCGCGCATATGGAAGAGAGCAGCCATCGTTCACCCTGGTCGAGGAGATTGTCTTTGATCCGGACCGCCAAGGGTGAATGCGTGATTTGATCCACCTCATTGGGCTCGGATATGAGGTGGAAATCGTATTGGCTACCTGCTCCGTCGGAGAAATGATTTCGGCGTTCGAAATTTCTCTGACGTTGCGGGATCATGATCAGCGATCTTTCATTTAGCGAAAATTATAAGAGAGCAACAATCAACCGAAATATACATGAGAAATGTGGCAAGAAAACGCTTTTTTTTCCGATTGACTTCATTTGTAGGTTTTTGTTTCTCTGAATTAGACATCAGAGTAAATCCCCTCTTGTTTCGACATTCAACTTAGCTCAGCATTTGACGTACGCACAAACCAATGCTCCTTCGAGCACCGGCCCGGTGACGAGATTGAGAACCTGCAACACCTTTGAGGCCGTGTTGATTGGTGCATTCGACACATAAAGCAAATCGCGATTTTGCATGCGGAAGCTTTGTGCCCAAAACAGGCTCTTGGGATCCCTCAGATCGAACCGGTAGACCACGGGAGTCACATAGCCGCGCCTCACCAGGAGACTGTCTGGCCGCAGCGCGCGCGCCATCTTTTCCGGCTCATAACGGAAGACGAAAACACCCTGAGGATCGGACTGGTTATTGACGAGGCCACCGGCCTTGGCCACAGCCTGGGCGAGATTGATACTGTCCATCTGGAACGGGATTTCAGCATTTTGGCCCGTCGCGCCATAGGCGATGAAAGTTTGCGGATCGCGAACCAAAGTGAGAACGTCATTCGCACGCAAATAGATGTTCTCTTTGGCGTCGGCGGCTACCCGGGTCATCGCCACTCGCACCGTCTCCGATCCACGCGACAGCTGCACATAAGTCTCGTTGACGGGCGCGCGGATTCCCCCAGCCTCGGCAATGACATCCATGACCCGTTCGCCCTTGGCAGTCAGCGGGACGATGGCCCCGTTGACCACTTCCCCGGTCACCGTGACGGTATTGCTGAACGGATGGGTCACATTGACGAGGACTTGCGGCTGGATGGCCTTGCCCGAAAGCGCATTTTCGATGACGGTCTGAACATTGCGGGTTGTCCGACCGAGAACCGGAATCCGGCCAGCATAGGGAACCATGATTGTTCCGTCACGCCCGACAACCTGGTCCGGGATCGTGGCGCTGTTCGCGCCTGTACTGAAGCCGGTTGCTGAAATGGGAGCGGAAAACAGGCCGCCAGACGCCGCTTCCCATACGGTCACGGAAACCGTGTCGCCGACTCCGATATGTGGCTCGATCGACGGCCGATAATCCCCGAAATGGGCATGAAAACTATCCGGGCCTCTGTGACGCAGGATCTCGACCACCTGGTCATCAACATCGATGATTTCATAGCGTGGAACATCTTGCGGGGCCGCCTGGTCTTCAATATCCCCCCTGTCCGGCCCGATTCCCGAAATAAAACCACAGGCCGCAAGGGAACAGCACATCGCGCTGAAAAACAAAGCGCGTGCAAGAGTTAAACTGACTTGCGGCATGTACACGACCCACAACTCATCGGACCTGTCTTATCCTCTAAAATAAATGCGGATTCTACCCGCCCTACCTTAAGCGACCAAGTTATTCCATCCCTGTGTCCGAAAAGACACACATGCCTCCGCGGGCTTGATCGAACCCGATCAAGCCTCCTTGCAATCACTTGCTAACGACTAAGAAATCCCTAAGGGGACGAGATGAACGGAGGATGTCGAATCGCTCTCCTCGATTGGATGCCAACGTAAAATCTCAACGTCATTCGCTCGAATGGCCGCTCTATCTTCCAGATAGCCCCTTACCTTAAGGCGCAATCGATATTTGGACCTTACTTCCCACGATCTTGCGAGGAGCTTTTGTCAGGGTCGGCAAGACCTCCCGCCAATGCGAGCGGTTGAGAGGAGGGACTGATGAAATGCTGCGTATCGAGGTCACTCGCTGCCGCCCCGAAGGCCGCCATATGGTCTGCCGTTGGCGCGCCCGATAAGGCCCCGGGGAAATTTCGGGCTACGCGGCGTAATCCAGTAAAGGACGGACCCAGGACCGAAAGATGCACGGCAGGCGCTGCCCGGCTTGCCGTATCGCCCGGCGTTACCCGATCGACAGTCGCCGTTGACGTCGTCGACCGGCTTGATTTCTGCGAAGGGGTCTTGCTGGCCGCCACGGTAGGCAAATCCTCGATCGGAATTTCTGCAGCAAAGGCCAAAACATGATCTGGAACCTTGATCCGATCTTTCGGCCCCTGCGTAATCACCACGGGCAGATTTACGGCCCGCGTCATGGGGGGTGCAGCCTCGACCAGCCCGGGCGCCTTCGCTTCGCCGGATTTTCCTGCAATTCTGGGAGACGGCCCGCCATCTGGAATCGACGCCAATTCCGGGGCGAGCATGCCAACATGAGTGAGACTGGCCGGGCGAGCCGGCGGCAACGGCGCATTCACGAAAGCGACACCGACAGGCTCAGCCAAAACTGGCCGAACAGGAGGCAAGGGAACGGCCAAGTTCCATTTCTTTCCGGCGCCAAGGCGAACCGGTGCCGGATCCGATTCACCTTGTGTCATGCTGGCTCGGAGATCCGCCACCTGCACCCGGTCCGTGCCGGACGGGTTTTGCGGGCTTTGCGCAGCGTCATGATTCGCCGGCGCCGGGCTCGCCGCAATCTGGTCACGCCTTGCGGAGACGGCTGGATTGTCCGTTGTTGATTCGGCCGGACTCGCGGATTGAGTTCGCAACGAAGCCACTTCCGTTCCTAGGCGTGAGGGCCGGTGCGCCGAGGGTGCCTGCTGCCGGGCGGTTTCGGCTTCACTCGTCTCCCCCGGCTCTTCATCGTGGGAACCAAAGAGCCATGCAAAGAAGCCACGGCCCGGCGACTCTTGCGGCACGTCGGAGACCGCCCCTCCGCGCGAAGCAATCTCGGCGCGCGCCTCCTGATAGCGGGGCAGTGTGCGCCCATCGGCCGCCAGATGAACGGTCTTGCCGTCCGGGAACAAGCGAACGAGTTGATCATAGCTCATCCGCGGCCAAGCCCGCACATTGCCGACATCGAGATGAACGAAATTCTCGCCTGGATACCAGCCGACGCCGCCGCGCTGTAGGCGCATGCCGATCTCGCGAATTCTTTCCATCGGCATGCCCGGCATGGTCGTGTCCATCGCCCGGCCCAATATATGCTGGGAATGTTCGGCGACCGCATGCGACCGGCGCCGCAGCATGGCATTGGTCTCCGGCGAACGGTAAGCGGAGACGATGACGACCGGCTCCGTCGCCCCGGCCGTCCGATAGACTTCCCAGATCACGTCGAAAAGGCGCGGATCCATGTGGGTGACGTCGTTGTTGCGCCAATCCCGCAGGAAGTAGTTGAGCCTTGCGAGCACCGCCGGATCATAGGCGCCGTTGACCCGAAACGTCGCCTGAATCGATTCGCCCGTGTGTGAATGATAGAGGTTCAGAGTGCGTGTATCGCCATTCGCTACGGCCGTCTCGGTCGAAGAGGGTATCAGGTACAAGGCGAGCACAGCCATCATGCCTGTCGTGGCTAGAAGAGCGGCTTTTCTCACAAAGGCCAGGCGAAGACGGGAGGGTCGCAAGTTCGTGCTCGCTGTTCGGGCCGGACGGAGGAGGCCTTTGTCGAAAAGCCGCCCAATGGAAGGATCAGCGAACCTCGATGATCAAGACACCAAATGTTCGCCGCAGTCACGGAAAGTGAGAATATTCCTTGAGCCTGAGATTTGATCTCCCTTTAAGGCGAACTTTTGACGCTAGGACCGAAATGTCCCTTGTCGCCTTGACCTGTCACTGCCCTTTACCAGTCATCAACCAAGACTTGAGCTGCATCGCATCCAATAGAATGGCAAATATGGCGGCCCTGTGTCGGAACTGGCGTGAAACCCGCGTCGATCCTATTGTTTCTTTTTCATGCACCTTGCGTGAGCCTCGCTCGCATAACCCGCATTGCCCGCTCTCGATGGTGATCGATCACAAGCCGATGGGAATTTGGCCAGACGAACGATCCCATGACGGTGTCAGCGTTGCGACGCATGGCGAAGGGAACGGCGGATGCATGGCGGCGAAATGGATTTGGGGCCGCGATCCGGAAGGGCAGATCAATGGCTGATGAGGATGTCGACCTTTTTGTGATCGGGGCGGGCTCCGGCGGTGTACGCGCCGCCCGGATCGCCGCCTCCCATGGCGCCAAAGTCATGATCGCGGAGGATTTCCGGATCGGCGGAACTTGCGTGATTCGCGGCTGCGTGCCGAAGAAGCTGCTCGTCTATGCGAGCCGCTACAAGGATCATTTCGCCGATTCGGCTGGCTTTGGATGGTCATTGCCGAAGCCTTCCTTTGACTGGCCGCAACTCGTCGCCGCAAAGGAGAAGGAGATCTCGCGTCTTTCAGGCCTCTACCGGGCCAATCTCGAAAAGTCGGGGGTTAAGATCACTGAGAGCCGCGCCAGTCTCGCGGATGCGCAGAGCGTCCATCTCGAAGCCTCGGACCAAAAAGTGCGGGCGCGAAAAATTCTCGTCAGCACGGGCGCCGTGCCGGTTTTCGAACCCGATATTCCTGGACGGGAATTTGCGATCACCTCGAATGAGATTTTCGACCTGCCGGCCTTGCCGGAAAGCTTGGCTATCGTCGGCGGCGGCTATATCGCCGTCGAGTTCGCCGCCATCTTCGCTCGCTTTGGGACAAAGGTGACCCTGGTCGTGCGCGGTGAAAATGTCCTGCGCGGCTTTGACGACGATCTGCGCACCGGCCTGCGCGACGGACTGGCCGAAGCCGGAATCAAGCTGTTGTTCGGCATGCGGCCGACCCGCATCGATCAAACATCCATAGGCTTGCGCATGAGTCTGACGGAAAGCAAGCCTGTCGAAGCCGAGCAAGTCCTGATTGCCACCGGCCGGCATCCCAACACAAAGGGGCTCGGGCTTGAGAAAGCGGGAGTCGAATGCGATGAATTGGGCGCGATCATGGTCGATGCTTATTCAAAAACGAATGTGGATTCGATCTATGCCGTCGGCGATGTCACCAATCGGGTCCAGCTCACCCCCGTCGCGATCCGCGAGGGGCATGCCTTCGCCGACACGGTTTTCGGCGGCAAGCCCGTCACGGTCTCTTATGAACATATCCCGACCGCCGTCTTCTCGACCCCGGAAATCGGCACGGTCGGCCTGACGGAGGCGGACGCCCGCGCGGCCTATGATTGCGTCGATATTTACATGGCGAGATTTCGTCCCCTCAAGGCGACGCTCTCCGGCAGCCCCGAGAAAACCCTGATGAAGCTCATCGTCGACGGTCAGAGCGACCGGGTGCTCGGCGTCCATATTCTCGGCGAGGATGCCGGCGAGATGGCCCAGACCCTCGCCATCGCCGTCCAAATGGGAGCGAAGAAGGCCGATTTCGATGCGACCATGGCGCTGCATCCCACCTCGGCCGAGGAACTCGTCACCCTGCGGACGCGCACGGCCCGCTATGAGCGGGAAGTCGAAGGCCCGGAAGGCCCGGATTCAGGGCCGCTCGAAGAAGTCTCATGACTGTTTGGCGCTGCATCGCGAGGTCATGCGGCAAAGTCGGGCATCGAGCACTCTGACGCCAATCTCGAAATCGTCGCTGTGCTCCCATTGTAGCTGCGGCCAATTTCAACAAGCGTTTTCTCGCCCCTGTCGCGCCGCCTCACGGCCTCTCGCTTCTGGTGGGGGTGACCCTTGAAGGGTCGTCTGAGACGGAGCCGGCGGCCCGGGCGTTTCGAAACAGTGTCGGGTCTCAGTCAGAGCGGTGATGGTAATAGTAATAGTGATGTCGATAAGAGTGGTGATGGTAATAGGCTTTTTCCGGCTGGGCCGCAGCACTGGGCGGGACAGGGGCAAGCCAGGGTAGCCGGGTAATGAGGGGAACACCGCGACTGCCCGCATCTTCGGCATTGGCTTTCGTCGAGGAGGAGACCAATGCCCAAATCGCGATGAAGGCTGCGGCGCAAATAACGAATGCCTTCTTCATGCTGCATCTCCCAAGTCCAAGTCAGCTTTTATGCGAAGAACAGTATCTTCGCCATGACGGCACCGCGCGCCCCGGCTTTGACACTCATAACCACGCTCATGGGGAAAGGTGTCGTGTCTGACAGCTAATCCTCGTCGCCACAAAGGCAATGAGAAAGCGGAGATTTGAAAAGCGGCCTAACCTTAAGGAGACAGTGGTCCTAACCCTGATCTGGAGCGAATTCCGCAAAAGTTGACAGACTTTTGCGGAATTCGCTCCAACTTCTCGATCTTGCGCGATTTCTTATCGCTCGAACGATTCCGTTCGAGCGGAAAGCGCGCGAGGCTGGATTGTGCGATGACTGCGTGGATCCCTAACCTCGTCCGGTGCAGTCAGCTCTCGCTCCGGCGCGACGCGGACGTCATTGAATAGTTCAAACAGCGCGGCCCCGGCGATGAACACGGTCTTGGGCGCCTTCGTTGAGCACAAGCAGAAGCAGGGGAAACAGTCTTGAACCCGCTCCGCCATGCTCATTGAGCCGCTGGCCGAAAGTGAAGGGAGAGGCTACGTCGCGATCGTTCACGATCTTCCCGGCTGCATGAGCAACCGCGAGACCCCCCGGGGAAAGCGCTCACCAAGATACGCGACGTGATCGACGAGTGGATTAAGACCGCGCAAAGGATGGGGCATGTTGTGCCGGAGCCCTCCGCGCATCATGCAAGCGAGAAAGCGAGGCCGCGCGGCGACGAGAGCCCGTGGCGCTCGGGGGCGACGGAGCTCTGTACCAAACACTCGCCCGGGGCCTTATTGCAGTATCCACAAAATAGCGGCCGTGCAAATTCGTATCGAACACGGCCGTTAAGCTTAGTTTGGCGAGCTTCCGGGTGCTTGGCGATACTCAGAGCGAATTGCGCAAAAGTTGAGAGACTTTTGCGACGAGAATTCGCTCCCACTTCTTAATCTTGCGCGATTTCTTATCGCTCGAACGATTCCGTTCGAGCGGAAAGCGCGCTAGTCCGTGAGGACCCACCGCCCATAAAAGTAAGCGATGGTCAGAGTAGCGACCGCCAAAACGGCTCCGAGCGGTGTCGCAATGAAGCTCGCAATTTCAAGAATCTCACCCAATACATGACTCCTTTGCTGGATAGCCGTCTCGGACAATTTTCCTCGGACCAGACGGCGAAGTGCTGAGGAAATCCTACAATAACGCTGACATAGGATTTGTCATTGATCCAGATCAGCCAAGGCCGAGCGCGAGCAAGAGTGGAGCCATGACCGACGCGGAAACAGGCGATCGCCGTGGCGATCATTGGTGACTAGCAGCGAGGCCGCGTTCGAGTTGCTGTATGTGACGGGAGTCGCAGCGACATGGGCGATAGGACCTTATCCTGATTTCAGATGAGCGAGCGAAGCTTGCACGAGCGTTCATAGAAATGCGCCGCCGGTTTCTCGCGCTCGAAGCCGCCTCCCGTTCGCGGCGCGTTCAACGCACGGAATGATGTCATGAACAGAACCGACGGTGCGGCTTGTTCGTGCCGCGAAAGCGCTGAAACAAGGGAATTGGGCGCGAACGAAGGGGCGCATTTTGCACCTGATTATGCACCGAAAAAGCTCAAGGGTGTTTTTCAGGTGCGTGTGTCTTGAGCGGACTGACCTCCGAATATTCTAGTTAAGAGACTGAAAAAGGGGGATTGAGCGCGGGCTTGCAGAAAATGGTCAATTTAGATAAAATAGCTAAATTGGAGATTGAACCATGCATACCACTCGCGTCACCGCCAGCGAATTTCAGCAAGCCTTCGGAGCCTTAAGCGACAAGGCCCGCCATGAGCCCATCGTCATCACCAAGCACGGGCGCGACTCCCTCGTCGTCATGTCCGCCGAGGAATGGGAGCGTCTGAAGCGCCGCGACCGGCGCGTCG
>DATJTB010000328.1:0-7800 GCA_035503795.1 Methylocella sp. | reverse complement strand
TGGGCAGAGACTCTGATGATCAGCTTACAGAAGCGGAAACAGCTCGCCGACGCGATGATGTAAGACGGCGCATGATCGCCACCCCGCCGAAGCACATACACAAAAACTCTGAAGCTCCCGCCCTTTTATGAAAGTTGCCCGAGTCTCCCTCGGAAGATGATCGCCTGTGCTCTGCCGCTCACATCTCATTGTCTTCGAATTGCTCGTAAATCGAATCGACGCAGCTACCAGGCGGCAGAGTGAAGAGCTGTTGCAATACGCCGTCTTCCAGCGCATAGACCCAACCATGCAATACGGGTCGCTGCTCGTGTCGCCATGCGTTCTGTATGATGGAAGTATGCGACAACGTCCAAATTTGTTCGATCACGTTCAATTCGACCAAACGGTTCGCTTTTTTCTCCGGCGTATCGAGCAGATCAATCTCGTCGCGGTGGTGGCGATAGACGTCCTTGATATGCATAAGCCACTTGTTGAGCAGAACCAACTCTGGACGCTGCTTCTCGAGCGCGGCTTTGATGCCCCCGCAATTGTAATGGCCGCAAATGATGATATGCTTGACCTTCAAGACCTGAACGGCATATTGGATAACACTCAAACTGTTGAAATCTGTCGCAATGACCTGGTTGGCGATATTGCGGTGTGTGAAAATCGTTCCAGGTTCAGCATTGACGATTGTATCTGCGGGCACACGGCTGTCGGAGCATCCGATCCAGAGAAACTCCGGCTTCTGGTCCGCGGCAAGACGGCCAAAAAAATCCGGCTCGTGCAGTTTCTTCTCGGCGGCCCAGGCCTTGTTTGCCAAAAGGAGCTTTTCAAAGGATTTCATCAAGCAAGACTTTTCGACCACTCGCGCTCTCAATTTCAATAGAGCGCCTCATCCCCCGGGGCAAGCCCGGAATGCCGCCAACCCTCCCTTGGTATGGGCCTTCTCTCCGATCCCAATGGTCAAGCCAGAGCGCTCATAAGCCGAATCCTGTTGAAGGCTGGTTTCGGAGGCTGGCGACGGCCTGAGCGACAGCAAGACCTTGGACACCAGCGCATCGATGCATTACCTGGGACCTGAACGGCGCGGCCGGGAGAGTGTATAGCCTCAGGCCGGGTGCACGCCGGTGTGGATGATTGTCCCGACATGCTCGCCACGTAGCGCGGCGGTGAGCCGGCCAGGCACGAGTCCATTCACGAGTTGCACGTGCTCGATGTGGCGCGCGGTTGCCATCACCTCCAGCAGCGCACGGTCGAATGGCAGCGCGCCCTCGAGCTTTGCGAGGTCAGCGATGCTTGCCTCGCGAAGCAACTGCGCCTGCTCCCCGCCGGGGCCCTTGGGATCGGTCGTGTACACCCCGTCCACGTCCTCCACGATCGTGAGGCCGGCGGCTCCAAGCGCGTCGGCGAGCAGAAACGCGCCAGTGTCGCCCCGATGAGGCGGGATTCGCGAGGTCGGGAACTCGTGGTGGTGATAGGGAGGAAAGGCGCTCCCCACGACGGCGCGGGCCGCGGAGAGGTGGATCGCGAGCTGGCTCGCGATGGTGGGGTGCTCGATGTAGGAGACTCCCTCTGGCGCGAGCAGCGATGCGAGGATGTGGCCGTTCTGGCCGGCCTCGCTCGCGGCGAGCGGGGCGAGCGACCCCACTGGCAGGCCGAGATCGAGGCCGACGCTGTAGAGATGGCGGGCACGGATGCCGGCACCGGTCAGTATGAGCAGTCGGTGCTCGGGCAGGATCTTCCGGAGTTCGTCCACGACCGGAAGAATCGCGTTCGGGCCGCGATCCATGATGGAGCGGCCTCCGATCTTCACGATCTGCAGCCAGGGAAGGAGCCGGATCGGGCGCCCGCCAGCGACAGGGCGGGTGAGGGCGCCATCGAGGAGAGTCTGGCGCGCGAGCGGGGAGGCGACGTGCTTGATGCTGTCGGTGAGTTCGGACATGGCTAGCTCGCAGTGATGATGGTACCGACGGACTCGCCAGAGAGCGCGCGGGTCAGGTTACCGGGGACGAGGCCGTTCACGACCTGCACCTGGCGGATGTGGCATGCTTCCTTCAGCAGGTCGAGCATGGGGAACTCGAGGATCGAATCGTGCAGCCCCTGCGCCTTCATCTCGTCGACTGAGATTTTCGGGATGAATGTGGCGCTCTTCGAGGTTTTCGGGTTCTCGGTGTAGAGGCCATCTTCGTCCTTCACGAAGATCATCGCCTTGCAGCCGAACTGCTCGGCGACGAGGAAGCATCCGGCGTCGGTGCGGTAGGGCGGGATGACGTCCTCCAGGGCTGGGCGTATCCAGAGCGAGTAGGGCGGCATGCCGCTGAAGATGACGGCGTTCACCTCGGCGAGGTAGAGCGGCACCGCCGAAAGCCCGGCATGGCCGACGGCAGATATGCCATATTTCGAGAGGAGCTGCCCGAGCATGGCCGCGTTCTGATCGGCAACCGAGGCGCCAAGCTGGGAGAGCACACCCGCCGGCAGGTTAAGCTCCGCCGCGATGGAGTAGAGGTGCCGGGCCCTTGTGCCCGCGCCCGTCCCAATGAGGAGCTTGTGGGATTCGCGGAGGGCAACGATCTCGTCCACAAGCGGGAAGAGAGCGGCGCGGCCGCGGTCGATGATGCTCTGCCCGCCGATCTTGACCACTGTCACGTCCGGCAGGATCCGGAAGTCCGCCGCCGCCGCGGCCGCCGCCAGAAGCTGCGAGTCGGTCAGGGATCGCTGCATGAGGAGGGCCTCGAGCTCCGCCGTCTTATTGGGCATCAGGGGTCCTTTCGTCGCTTCGATGGATTGTTTTGCCCTCGAGCGAGTTGGTACTTCTTGCGCAGCAGCCCAACAATACATGAAATTATGTGCTATGGGAAAATTCTGCATGGCTTTAGCTCATGGGAAAATAATCAAAAAGATTCGTTTTCCAGTCACATAATCCTTTACGGAATCCAAATGGATGATGGAATTGGGCTCCCGCAACAAAAAAACCGCGCCTGATGGGGTGGGTCTCGAGAGCGGGAAGCGAAAAAGTGGCGACTGGTTTTTCGCGCCAATCCCGTTGTAAATCTTGGCAACCCATCACGATGATCTTGGATCAACTTGTCAAGGTCATCGTGATTTTGCGCGCGCCGCAGTCGAAATCCTGGTTCCTTTCTGATTTAGTAGTCACCACTTCCGACCAAAGGATGGATTCCATCCCCACCATGACTGTGACGATGGCGAGTGCCCTCCCCGCCGCGACCATGACGATATGCGTGAAGTCGATAGCGTTTCACGCTTTGCACGAGTGGATCCGCCTTCGAGACCGAAAGCGAATCAAGGCTGGCCACGGGGAGAGCAAACGCCATGGGCAGGCCGACCCCGCAAATGAAGATCGCAGCAAAAACATAGCGCATTGGTTCACCCCTCTTGGGTTGCTCGGCATTTAGACCACGATGATATTGGATCGAATCGATCCAGAATCATGAAACGTCGCTTGAACGATTCCGTTCGAGCGCAAAACCGCTTCACACTTTTGCTCATCCCGCTCTTGGCCGGCGCTCCAGCAGGAAGCTTAGTATTTTGCAACAATGGGCGCGGGAGGAGGCATCAGATCAAACCGATAACTAAAGCCGACCTGTACCTGGTTCTCCTGCAGGCGGCGGTTGCCGTTAAAGAACGCCCCGACGGGCAACTCGACAGCAAGAAGACTGTCGTTGAGCGTGCCAAAATCCGTGAAGCGGTATTCGGCAAAGACCCACCAGTGGTCCAATAAGGCGTATTGGATCCCGCCACCGACAGTCCAACCAACGCGTGTGCTCGAAGTATAGTCGCTGGCATAGAATGGTGGGGCATGGTTCTGCGCGGAAAGAATGAAGTTCGTGGAGAAGCCCCCAAAGGCAACACCGCCCGTCGCATAGATCAGAAGGCGGTCCCAGGCAAAGCCTACTTTGCCACGGATTGAGCCTTGCACGTCCGCCGATGTCTGTGCTGACAGGCTGCTACCGCCAAATGCGCTCGGGAAGGCCGCGACAGCGGTGTTCGTCAAGCTTGTTCCATCAACCGAGCCCTCAAGTCCGAGCACCCATTGGTTGATCTGATATTGAGCCCCAACATGGGCACCGCCAATCGCGCCATTTGGATTATTATCGAGAGTCCCACTGACAAAGGCGCCCGTGACGGGGTCAAACCCAGTCGTATTAAAATTGCCCGCTCCCCAAGCGTAACCGATCTGGCCACCAACATAAACGCCGGTCCACGTAAAAATCGAGGGAGGCGGAGGTGGCGGCGGTAAAAGATCGGCGGCCATAGCCGTGGATCCTGTTAAGACACACGCGCCAAGAGACGCGAGGAGAAGCTTTTTTTGCATGTGAGAAACCCCGGTGAGAGACGACTCTCACAAACCTAGCTGATTTCCTCACGGCCAGTATGACATCCAGATGAATGAGTCGGTATTCGTACAGAGCTGTGACTTGATCGCCACACGCGCCATCGTGAGCGCTGCAACGTCTGATGGACGCAGGCCTTACTCGGCGGCATCGGCCTGCACCGTCCGTGCGCGCTCGATCCGCTCCGCCTTCAGGAGCTCGGCGACGAGAAAGGCCACTTCGATCGCCTGCTCGGCATTGAGCCGCGGATCGCAATAGGTGTGGTAGCGGTCGCGCAAATCGGCCTCCGAAATGGCGCGCGCTCCCCCGATGCATTCGGTGACATTCTTGCCGGTCATTTCGAGATGGATGCCGCCGGCATAGGTCCCCTCGGCCCGATGGATCGCGAAGAAGCTGCGGATCTCGCTCATGATCCGGTCGAAGGGGCGGGTCTTATAGCCGCCTGCGGCTTTCACCGTGTTGCCGTGCATGGGATCGCAGGACCAGACGAGGCTGCGGCCCTCCCGCTGCACGGCGCGGATCAGTTCAGGCAGGCGGTCTTGCACCTTGTCGGCGCCAAACCGGCAGATCAAGGTCAGCCGGCCGGCTTCATTGGCCGGGTTCAGAATGTCGATCAGCCGGAGCAGCTCGTCGGGCGCGAGGCTCGGGCCGCATTTGAGACCGAGGGGATTTTTGACGCCGCGCGTATATTCGACATGCGCATGACCCGGCTGGCGGGTGCGGTCGCCGATCCAGATCATATGGCCGGAAGTCGCGTAAGGGTCGCCGGTCGTCGAATCGATCCGGGTCAGGGCCTCTTCATAGCCGAGCAGCAGGGCCTCATGCGAGGTGTAGAAATCGGTCTGCCGCAATTCCTGATGCGCCTCGGGGTCGAGCCCGATCGCCCGCATGAAGCCGAGCGTCTCGGTGATCCGCGAGGCGAGCTCCTCATAGCGGGCCGACTGTGGGCTGTCCTTGATGAAACCCAGCATCCAGCCATGCGCGTTTTCGAGATTGGCATAGCCGCCGGTGGCGAAGGCGCGAATGAGGTTCAAGGTCGCCGCCGATTGCCGGTAGGCCATGAGCTGGCGGGCCGGATCGGGCTTTCGTGCCGCCATCTCGAAGGCGATGTCGTTGATGATGTCGCCGCGATAGCTCGGAAGCCTCACCCCGTTCACTTCTTCCGTGGGCGAGGAGCGCGGCTTGGCGAATTGCCCGGCTATGCGGCCGAGCTTGATGACCGGAAGGGCGGCGGCGAAGGTCGTCACCACCGCCATCTGCAGAAAGACCCGGAAGAAATCGCGGATATTGTCGGCCGCATGCTCGGCGAAACTTTCGGCGCAGTCGCCGCCTTGCAGGAGGAAGGCCTCGCCCGCCGCCGCCTTGCCCAGCATCCGCTTGAGCTTGCGCGCCTCGCCCGCAAAGACGAGCGGCGGAAAGCCGGCGAGCTGGTTCTCGACCTCGGCGAGCGCCCGCATGTCTTCATAGACCGGCACCTGCTCGATCGGCCTAGCCCGCCAGCTCGAAGGCGACCAGCTCTCCATGGGCATCTCCTCCAACTCCCGCGGTCCTCTCCAAGGAATTTGGCGAAAACCGCTTTATACAGAGATTTTTTGCCGAAGCGATAGGAAAGGCGGGCGCGTGTACCCGTCTCTTTTGACCGATTTTGCGGCTCGACCGGACCAAAATGTTTCACGTGAAACATTTTGGTCCGATGGCGGCCTGAAATCTTACATCGCTTTGGACGTTTCCTGCCCACTGGGCTGTGCGATCACCCGAAAAATTGGTCCTTTCGCGCCAAAGCCGCCGCCCGGCCGCGAGGACGCTCCTTGCCGAAAGAGCCGGTCCGGCTCAAGATGGAACCCAAATCGCCCGTTCCTTCCGAGCTGCCAGCCAAATGGGCTCTGACGACAAATCGCCTGAAGACAAATCTCCGCCCGGATCCACAGCGCCGGGGGCGCGGTGCCTTCCCGCAATCGCCGCCAAAGCCGATGATCTCGAAGAGATCAAGAAAAAGGCCGACGATCTTTTGGAGATCAAAAAAGCGGTCGAGGACGCGGCGAGCGTCAGCGGCGGGCTCTGGCTCTCCTATCTTTTCGTCCTCTTCTACCTCGCGACCGCAGCGGGCGCCGTCACCCATGCCGATTTGCTGCTCGAAAATCCCGTCAAACTGCCATTCCTCAATGTCGAACTGCCGCTGCTCGCCTTTTTCGCCTTGGCGCCCTTCATGGTTCTCATCATCCATGTCTATGCGCTCATGCATTTTATCATGCTCGGGAAAAAAGCCTCACGTTTTCACGATGCGTTGCATGCCAAGTTTGGATCGGAGAGCGAGAAAGAAATTCGCGACAAGCTGCGGCGGCTTCTGCCGAGCAATATCTTCGTGCAAATCCTTGCCGGTCCGCCGGAGCTTCGAAACGGGTTTTTTGGAGCGATGCTGAAGCTCATCGCCGTGGCGACGCTGATCGCTCTTCCGGTTTTGGTGCTTTTATTGTTGCAGATTGAATTTTTGCCATTTCACGATCTCAGAATCACCTGGGCGCAGCGCGCTGCACTTTTTCTCGACATTGTTCTTTTGTGGCCACTGCGGCCGCCAATCCTCGCAAATCTGGACATCGAAAGCCCCCAACGAGCCAAGCTCATCAGTCGAAGCCTGCGCGTCTTCAGCCGCACCGCCGCCACGGTCTTAAGCATCGCAACGATCTGGTTGTCCTTGATGCTTGCCACCATCCCGAACGAGTGGCGATCAGGCCCGCTCTTCTATGTTGCGGCAATAGAACCGAAGGCACTGAACGAATTGGTTTTTGGGGTCGTCGATTCGGAAAAAGGCATCGTCACCGGAAACTGGCCGTCCAACACGCTGCGTTTGCAGGGTTTCGATATTTATGAAGCGCTGAAGGTTGATGATCCAAAAAAGCTCGATTGGAAAGACCACACATTCGACCTCCATAGCCGGCGGCTCGAAGGCGTGGTGTTTGATCGCGCAAAACTTGGCAAAGTGGATTTGAGAGAAGCGCATCTCGAAGGTGCGTCGCTTCGTCAGGCGCAGCTTCAAGGCGCGTCGCTCGACGGGGCGCAGCTGCAGGGCGCGTCGCTCGGTGGGGCAGAGCTGCAGGGCGCGTCGCTCGAAAGGGCGCAGCTTCAAGGCGCGTCGCTCGATGGGGCAGAGCTGCAGGGCGCGGCGCTCATCGGGGCGCAGCTGCAGGGCGCGTCGCTCTTTTTGGCGCAGCTGCAGGGCGCGGTGCTCGATGGGGCGCATCTGCAGGGCGCGTCCCTCGAACGGGCGCAGCTGCAGGGCGCGTCCCTCGGTGGGGCGCAGCTGCAGGGCGCGTCGCTCGATGGGGCGGAGCTGCAGGGCGCGTCGCTCGATGCTGCGAACCTCAATGCGGCCGACCTTTCGCATGCCTTTCTCTGGCGCGCGCAATGGGCCGGTGTCCAAGTGGAACTTGGAGGGATCCGGCTCGAAAAGGCGACCTGGGATCCCGTC
>DATJTB010000327.1:0-10470 GCA_035503795.1 Methylocella sp. | reverse complement strand
GCCCCTCGACATAGCGCGCAAATCGCGCTTCAGTGGTTCTCAATCCGGCGGTCCCCATCAAAAGCCCCTTTCTTTCCATTGGGTATCGCCACTTATTTGATTCTCATGCGAAGCCAAATGCGGCTTTCTGACTCAGTAGTGTTAGAGCGAATTCCGCAAAAGTTGACAGACTTTTGCGATGAGAATTCGCTCCAACTTCTTGATCTTGCGCGATATCTTATCGCTCGAACGATTCCGTTCAGCGGAAAGCGCGCTAAGTCCGGGGTCGTCCTAGCCGGCTGACAGCAGCGGCAGGCCAAACGGAATCGGTATCATGAGGCAAATTTCCATGGGACTTTTCGTGGGACATTTGGTCGCCAAACTAACCTTTGTTTCCCCGATGTTTCGTTATTCGGCAACAATGCCTATGCGTATCAGAGAATAAATAATAATAATTTCAGTAAGTTAGGTTGGAGCGGGTGAAGGGAATCGAACCCTCGTATTCAGCTTGGAAGGCTGCTGCTCTACCATTGAGCTACACCCGCAGGGCGACCGTCCTCAGGCACGCCGGAACCGGCTCGAGCCTTCGGGTAAAGCCGAACCTATAAGGCAAGTCAACATGCCTGCCTGTCCCCGACGCGCTTCCGCTTTGAATGAACCCTCAAACCTTCATCCGGGAGTGAGGTGGTGGAAAAACGACAATCGGCACGGTCGAATGACGGTTTCCCGCTCAGATTTCGGTTTTGGCAATCTCGCAGGCCACACTGGCGGTTGGTCCATATCCTGGGATCGACTAAACCCCATAGGAGGCAATCATCTCATCCGAGACCTGGCGGACGCCAGGGACGCTTTCGGCCAAAGCGACGAGGGCCTTGCGTTCCTCGGGAGATCCAACGAGGCCCCAAAGATGCACAATGCCATCGGAGACCACTACATTGCGGGCGCCAAAATCGGTCCAGGATTGCTCGGCGAGGCGGGCGAGGATCGCCGATCGGATGCCGCGATCCACTGGCGGCTCTTGCTTCGATGGCGAGGGGATTGAGGCCAGCGCCTGGATCAGATTGGACCGGCTGACAATGCCCACAAGCCTGCCATCCTTGAGGATCGGGAGCCGCTTGATGCGGTTTCTTTCAAGGATAATGGCGAGTTCGGAAAGCGAGGTTTCCTCGTCTGCCGAGATGACGTTTTCCGTCATGACTTCAGCTACTTTGCGGCCATGTGACTTGGCATAATCCAAAGCCAGCACAGCGGCCGGCGTGATTGCCTCAAGCCACCAGGAGCGATGTTTTTCCGTTCCCAGCCTGTCGCTATGAAGCAGATCGGCTTCGCTCAGAATGCCGATGACGCGCCGCTCCGCATCAACGACGGGCAGTGCACTGATGTCGTGGTCCACCAGAAGCTGAACCGCTTTCGAGACCTCATCATCGGGTCCGACCGTCACAACTTCGTGGACCATCACATCACCGGCGTTCATGCGTTTTCTCCTTGCGGATGCCCGACTTGTAAACGGCCTTGACAATCAGTGGGGCGCTTTTGGCCACCGCTTTTGCTCATCACGTTCCAATTAATTATAGTGGGACCTCTGTGGCGTGAATATCTCAAATGACGCTCAGCCAATTGCAGGATCCTTACTGAGAGAGACCGGCATGGCCGGATACTAGAGTAACCCTCCGGGGAACCCGGACGGCCTGATTTGCCGGAAGTCCCGTTCAGGCCTTCATGGCGGCGCCGAGCCCAGCGAACCGGTCGCAAGCGCAAGAGCTGCGGCGGCGCCAAGCGCGGTGCTATAGGCGTCAGTCCTTGCGTTTTTCGCCTGCAGCAATTGAGTCTCGGCAAGCGTCGCATCGGATATTGAGCCGACACCTTTGCGATAGCTGGCAAGCGCGGCGTCGAAGCTCGTTTGTGAGGCCCGCACGAGTTCGGACGCGGCAGCATAGGAGGATAGGCTCGTGTTGAGCGCATTGTCGGCGAAGACGATCTGGCGTACCGCCTCCTGCTGCGTATTGGCGAGCTGCAATTTCGCCGTATCAGCCTTGGTTTGCGCTTGTTCCAGGGCGGCGGCGCGCACTCCGCCATCATAAAGCGGTACGGTGACGCCGGCGAGCACGGTCGCGTTGAGATGAGTGCCGCTGATGTTATAGGTCGCCGTTCCCTGCGCGCCAATCGCGGGAACGGCCGTCACTTCAAGACCGCCGAAATTGTACCCCCCACTTGCCGTTACAAAGAGCTTCGGCAGGAACTCGGCCTCCGCAGCGCGAATATTCGCCGAGCTTGCCCGTTCCGTGGCGAATGCCGCAAGCACATCCGGCCGTCGTGCGAGCGCCGCCGACAATATGGAGTCAATCCTGTCCTTCATGGCCGGTTTCAGCTGGCGTCCCGAAGTGTCGGCGATCTTAATCTTGTTGAGCGGCGAGATCCCCATCGCCGATAAAAGGCTAAGATAGCCATTTTGTTGCGCGCCCTCTGCCTGGACAAGCGCGAAGCGCGCTTGCGCGGTCGCCTGACGGGCTTGCGCGACTTCCGTGACCGTGCCGATCTGATGTTTGAGGCGATCTTCCGCCGCCGCCTGAACCGCTTGCGCATCGCGCAGTGTTTGTGTGGCATTCACGGCGCGGGCCCGGGCTGCCGAATAAGCGTAGAAAGCGACACTGACGCTATAGATCAGCTGCTGATGAGCAGCCGTAAAGCCGATATTGGAGAGGACCGAACCTTGTTTGGCAACGTCCTCAGCGGCCGCGCGTTCGCCAAAATCGAAAAGAAGCCACTGTAATGAGAGCGCCGATATACCGCCGCTGGCGCTTACACTGTTTGTCGTCGAGACGCCGAGCGCGGTGCTCTGTCCTTGGGCCGTTTGATAGCCGCCAAGCGCGTTTGCCGAGAGTCGTGGCAGATAGGCGCTCTGCACAATACCTGCCGCCAAAGCGGCGTCGCGCGCATTGTTCCAGGCGATGCGCGTCAGCGGATTGTTGGATTGGGCAATGTCGATGAGTTCGGGCAGATTATAGGCTTTATCGGGCTTCAGATCGAGGGCGGGTGGCACTGTGCCAGCAGCAGGATTTGGCGGCAGGACATAGGAGGATGAGGGCTTGTCCTCATCCGGCTTGGCACCGGCGATGATTTCGCCGTTCGTCTCGGTCGGCGGCGTCCACGGCCGATCGGGCTGGTTCGGTGCCATATCGATTGCGGAAGTCGCGCAGCCGATAAGCAAGCCCGCCCCGCTCGCTGCAATCGTGAAATGTCTAATGCGAGGCATGACCCCTCCCAACCCGCGCCTCACCCTCCCCCATTATGGAAGCGAGCTTCGACAAATGGGCGGCAGCGATAACACCGAAGTATAGCTCTCCGGCGTCGCGATGATCCGGAAGCTCCTCATTTGCAGCGATCTGTCGTGGTGAGACGGGTACGGCATGCACTTCATCGGATTGGGCCAAAGCCGTCAAGCGCTCGGCGAAATCCGCTGCTTCGTGTGGGCTTTCGTCAATGCTCAGAAGCAGCGGCGCTTCAATGGCGCGGATTTCGTCGATGATCTCTTGATGACGGTTGAACCAGGCTGTGTCCGGCCGTAGGGCCGTCGGCTCATAGTGGGCGAGATCGAGATCTTCGGCAACCGCACCGGCAAGGCTTTGCGTCTCGGCAAGAAGTTTGAGCCTTTCCGGCCGCGAGGGGGCCTCGGTCAGGCTAGCAAGCTTCCGAAGCAAGGCGCGAATGCCGGGATCGACCCGCGCCGCCACGCTGACCGGCCAGACATTCGTGAAGAGAACGTAAACGACGAGATTGCCGATCAGAATCCCGATGGTGCGGTCGCGGGCGATCGTCAGATCAAATGCCGGCGATGAGCCCTGTATGACAGAGAGAAAAAAGGCGAAGGCGATTTGGAAGCCAGCATAGGAAATTCGCGGGCTGCCGGCGGCGACCCAAGCCGACACAAAAGCACCGAGACCAACCACCACCATCAACGTCCCGATCGAGGTCAGCAAAGGGACGAGATAGACGATGGCCAAAAGGCCGAAGCCGGCGCCGATGATGCAGCCAGAGATGCGCAACATCAGCTTTTCGACGCTTTCCGCTGCCGTGCTCAGCGACACGATGTAGCAAGTCAAAAAACATGTATGGATGCCGGGCCAATCGAGCAGCGAATAAAGCACATAGCACAACATAGCGGCGGCCGTGGTGCGCAGTGCATAATGTACATGCTCGGGGTTAGTGAAGAAATCCGGCAGGAGAAAGCCTGAAGGCGCTTTCGATTCCTTTTTGATCGGCAATTCGGGCAGCGGCGTCTCGGCGAAGCATAGCAAAGCGTTGTAGAATTCGGCGCGGATCACGTCGGCGCGCGCGGACAATTCCGGTTTGGGCCTTGGTTCCTGTGGCCGGACATGCGCGGGCAGCGCACCGCTCGACAGGATATCGGCGATCTCCTCGATCGTCGCAGCGATTTCGCGCCGATCCTCATCGGGGACATCGACCTCTGGCTCGCGGTCGATGAGATCGACAAGCGTAAGAATGGAGACCGTCGAGGAAGCGGCCTGACGCAAGTCTGCCAATTGCGTTATGGGCGATGTCTTTTCAAAGCCCGCAAGCTTGATCCAAGTTTCGATTTCATGCGTGCCTTCCGACAAAGCCTCTCGCAGTTCGCGGCGGGCAGTTACAGTGGGTTCTCGCAGAATTTCGGCGGCACAGCGCAAGCGCATCGCGAGCGTGCGCTGCACCAATGATCGTGGCGAAGGCGCGATGAGGAGATTGACGATGAGAGACACAAAGCCCGGCACGGCGACGAAGCCCCAGACGTAGAGCAGCCCCCGGGTCGCCAGTTCACCGGTCTGGATCGTCCCCAATTCATCGAGCGCGAAGGCGATGATGAGCGCGACCGTGCCGCCGACCGGTCTGAGTTTACTTGCCGATGTCAGAAAGAGCAGGAAAAAGGACACAAGCGCCATCGTCGTCACGCGCCACATTGGGATGTCGGTGACGAAAAACGCCGTGAAAAAGACAAAGGCGATGATGATCGTGAAGAGAAGCAGCATCACGAAGCCGAGAATTGTGCTTGTCACCCGATCCGGCTTGTTGAGAAAGAAGACGACGTAGGTTGTCAGCGCAGGCTCGGGCAATTGGTAGATTTCGACGGCGAGCGTTGTGGCCGCACAGATCAGGGCCAAGCGTGCTGCATAGGCGAGGCGGCCCGGCCGTGGCGCCAAAAGAAGCAGCATCCGTGCCGAATAGGATGGCTTATCTGCAGGCGGCACCATGCTTGACCTGCACCGACGCACTGGCACCGAGGCGCATCAGCGCTTCCGGCGGATTTTCCAATCGAATGCGCACCGGAAAGCGCTGGGCGACGCGAACCCAATTCAATGAGCGCTCGACATAGGGCACCGAACGCGGAAGATTGATGCGATCCTGATCCAAAACGCCCCAGCCTATACCCTCCACAAAACCCTTGATGGGCGTGGTGCGGTCGATCATTGAGAAGGCGGTGACACAATCGCCGACCGCGATCGCCTTGAGTTGGGTCTCGCGGAAGTTTGCCACCGCGAACCATTCTTCCGTGTTGATGAGGGTGAAGATAGACTGCGTTGGCGCGACCATTTCGCCGGTCGATATGGTGAGGCCGGCGATGCGGCCGTCATGCGTGGCGATAACCGTCGTGTCTTCGAGATGACGGCGGGCAATGGCGAGCGAAGCCTGCCGCGCCCGCACGGAAGCCAGAGCATCCGCATCCGTGCCCACGGCGACGAAGGCCGCAGTCTCCTGTTCGCGCGCCTGCAGAAGCGAGGTGTTCGCATCGCGCCACGTGGTTTGCGCCTGATCATATTGCTGGAAAGGTACATAGCCTTTGAGAGCCAAAGGCTGGAGCCGGTCCGTCGTCCGAGTGGCGATGGCGAGATTGGTTTCGGCACGTTGCGTCTGGCCGCTGGCAATCGTGGCATTTGATTTTTCCGTCGCGATGACACGGCGGCGGGACTCGAGCGAGGCTTCGGCAAATTGCAACTCAGCCTCTGCTTCCTCAACGGCCAATTGATAGGGCACCGGGTCGATCTGAAACAAAAGGTCGCCCTTCATAACCTTGCCATTTTCAACCACGGGAATTTTGATGATGCGCCCGCCAACGGCGGCCGCCACATGCACCATATCGGCGTCAAGGCTTGCATCATCGGTTGAGGGATATTCCGCATCGATTTGTAGAACATGAAGTCCCGCGGCCACTGCCCCGGCGATGATGATAAAGGCAATCAATGTGCCGGGGAGCGAGCGCTTTGGTTTTCCAACCGCTTTCATGGGATCGGTCCCCACCATAAAAGCCAAGCAGCGAGCCCGACAAGCACGCCAATCGCCGTGCAGACGAACAGTTGCCACGGAACGCGTTCGGCGAGACCAGTTGCGACAAAGACCAGCCGTGCAACAATCGCGCCGGTAATTCCAACGCCGGCACAGAACATCCAGAGTGGGAAATAGGCACCGAATAAGGCAAAGGACGGCGCTCCTTGAGAGACGCAGCCAGTATCAGCAAGATATAGGATTGCTAAGGGAAAAATCTTCGTTGCGAAAGATCGCGCATGAGGCTGCCTCATCTTACGAGGTCGTTCGACGATTCTCTTTGGGCATTTCCTAAATAACATTAGCCTGACCATGCAGAGTCGCTTTTGCAAGCATCGCCCCCCAATGCCCATGGCCGGCGCAACATTACCGAAGCGTGGATTCTTCCGGCAGTGCCTCGGACCCTTATTGAGGCTGGCCTAGAGCGTCGTTTTGAACGCGCCGCGCCCGGCATAACGAGCTTCCACTGCGAGCTGCTCCTCGATCCGGATGAGCTGATTATATTTCGCCAACCGGTCGGAGCGGGCGAGCGAGCCAGTCTTGATCTGCCCGCAATTGGTCGCAACCGCGAGATCGGCGATGGTTGAATCCTCCGTTTCGCCGGAGCGGTGCGACAGCACTGCCGTATAGCCGGCCCGCTGCGCCAGATCGACCGCCGCGAGCGTCTCCGTCAACGTGCCGATCTGGTTGACCTTGACGAGGATCGAATTGGCTATGCCCTCCTTGATGCCGCGCTCGAGGCGTGTGACATTCGTAACGAAGATATCGTCGCCGACGATCTGGGTTTTTTTGCCTAGAAGATCGGTGAGGATCTTCCAGCCGGTCCAATCATCTTCCGCCATGGCATCCTCGATGGTGATGATCGGATAATCGGCGACCAGCTTGCCGAGATATTGGGCCTGTTCCTGCGCCGTCCGTGTCTTGCCTTCGCCTCTGTAGACATATTGGTCGTCGTGGAAGAATTCGCTCGCGGCGCAATCGAGCCCGAGCGCGATCTCCTCGCCCGGCTTGAAGCCGGCATCGGTGATCGCCTGGATGATGAAATCGAGCGCCGCCTCGGCCGAGGGCAAATTCGGCGCAAAGCCGCCTTCATCGCCGACATTGGTGTTGTGGCCGGCTTTTTTCAAAGAGCTCTTCAGCACATGGAACACTTCCGCGCCCCAGCGCACCGCATCCTTCATGGATGGAGCGCCCTGCGGCAGGATCATGAATTCCTGGAAATCGATTGGATTGTCGGCATGCACGCCGCCGTTGACGATGTTCATCATCGGCACCGGCAGCACATGCGCCTGGACACCGCCGATATAGCGGTAAAGCGGCAGGCCGGAGGCTTCCGCTGCCGCCTTGGTAACCGCAAGCGAGACGCCCAATATGGCGTTGGCGCCGAGCCGCGCCTTGTTGGGTGTGCCATCGAGGGCGATCATCGTCGCATCGATCTTGCCTTGGTTCTCGGCATCGAGGCCGCTTAGCGCATCAAAAAGCTCGCCATTGACGCTATCGACCGCTTTCAACACGCCCTTGCCGGCGAAGCGGCTTTTGTCGCCGTCGCGCAGTTCCACCGCCTCATGCGCGCCAGTCGAGGCTCCAGACGGCACAGCCGCGCGCCCCACCGATCCGTCTTCCAAGGTGACATCGACCTCAAGGGTGGGATTGCCGCGGCTATCCAGAATTTCTCGCGCGGCGATGTCGATGATGGCGGTCAATGGAAGCTCCTGTTGCTCGAAAGGACCGAAAGGAAAAGTTCTTACGCTGAACTTTCCCCCTACGGAAGCCTGGACCGCGATGCGACCCAAATTGCGCCTTTCGATTGAGTCCGCACACGGTCCGGCAAGTTCGAACCGAGGACATCATTTTAACCATTTTGATCGTAGCCTTGTCCGTCTTCGCCAAAACAGGCTAAGCGAGACCCATGCTTGTGCGTCATGCTGCCCTTATTCTATCTGGCACGGCTTGGCTGGTCCCGCCTTGCCCTCTGGCTGCCGAGGATTGGCCGCCGGAGCCGATTTCCAGGCCGGCCCTGGTATCCGGACCTGAAGCCGATGAGGCCACAGAGAAAACCCGGTCGGAGCGTCCTGATATTCCAGTTTTGGAAGGCCGGCAAAACTACAAGGACCTGGTCCGGAAGGAAGCCGAGAAAAAAAGTCTGCCGCCGGACATCGCCGATGCGGTTGCGGCAATCGAGAGCGGCTATGATCCTTCCGCTATTGGCGAGGTCGGCGAGGTCGGCCTGATGCAGGTGCGGCCGGAAACGGCGGCGATGTTGGGCTTTTCCGGCACGCCCGCCGAGTTGGCGCGGCCGGAGGTGAATATTCACTACGGCGTGGCTTATCTCAGCGAGGCGTGGCGACTCGCCAATGGCGATCTCTGCCGGGCCTTGATGAAATACCGAGCCGGCCATGGCGAGGAAGTGATGTCGGCTTTGTCCGCCAATTATTGCGGCCGGGCGCGGGCCTATCTCGCCTCTCTCGGGTCGCCTTTCGCGAATGGCGCGTCCGTGCCCTTCATCTATGATTTCGCTTCGCCGTCGGCGCGCCTGCCCCGCAGAGCCAGACGCGGTCCCCCGATCCGCACGGCGGCGACCAGCGCCGCCTTTTGGGCCGCGCATGAAGCCAGGATCAGAATGATCAACCAGCGCATCGAGGCAAAATGGAAGCGCATGGCCGCGCGGTGAGAAGCGCTTTTTTCCCCCTTGGAGACGCAAAAACTCGCCTCGCACATTCGGCTCCAAACGACCGCCGCCGCGTCGAGCGACGGCTCGCGCCCGAATCACGCCGTCATAATCCATCCATGGCAACGCCATAGCCAGCATTTCATTAGGGGTTTGAGAAATGCGGGTTAAAGTGGCAAATTACCGTTTTGTCATGTTGATCGCTTAAGTGTACCGCCATGAAAGACCTGCCGTGCCCTAAATCGATGAACCGGTCCCTGATGCGGTCTTACCCCTTGGTCCCCGAGGTCACGCTCGTTCTGATCGTCAAGCTGGTCCTGATCCTCGCCGCGGCACTGTTCGTCTTCAGCCCCAGCCAGCGGCCGAAGATTGAAACTTCCGACATGGCGGAGCGTCTCATGGGTGCCACGCCTTCGCTCGATTCCAAAGGTATAGAGCGGGATGCAGGCGCAAAACCGCTTCACACTTTTGCTCATCCCGCTCTCGCGCAGCCCAGGAGCCTTCAGCCATGAACACCGCCATGGACGTCGTTGAGCTTTCGAGGCTCCAATTCGGCCTCACGGCGCTTTATCATTTTCTCTTCATTCCCCTGACTCTTGGCCTTTCCATTTTGCTCGGCATCATGGAAAGCGTCTACGTGATGACCGGCAAGGAGGTCTGGCGGCAGGCGACGAAATTCTGGGGCGTACTGTTCGGCATCAATTTCGCCATGGGCGTTGCGACGGGCATCACCATGGAGTTCCAGTTCGGGATGAACTGGGCCTATTACAGCCATTATGTCGGCGATATTTTCGGCGCGCCGCTCGCCATAGAGGGGCTGATGGCCTTTTTTCTCGAAGCGACCTTCATCGGACTCTTCTTCTTCGGCTGGGACCGCTTGTCGAAGGTCGCGCATCTCGCCGTCACCTGGCTCGTCGCCATCGGCTCCAACCTTTCCGCGCTCTGGATCCTGATCGCCAACGGCTGGATGCTTAATCCGGTCGGCGCCCATTTCAATCCGGACACGATGCGGATGGAGGTTACCGATTTCGGTACCATCATCTTCAACATCGTGGCGCAGGAGAAATTCGTCCATACGGTGAGTGCCGGCTATGTTACCGGTGCCATGTTTGTCGCGTCGATTAGCGCGATCTATTTGCTCCTCGGCAAGCATATTGAAATCGCCCGCCGCTCGATCACCGTTGCGGTCAGCTTCGGCCTTGCCTCGGCCCTCTCGGTCGTGGTGCTGGGTGATGCGAGTGGTTATACGGCGACGGACAATCAGAAGATGAAGATCGCCGCCATCGAGGCGATGTGGGATACGCAACCCGCGCCGGCCTCATTCACGCTGTTCGGCTTTCCCGATCTCAAGACCCATACCACGCACGCGAGAATCGAAATCCCCTGGGTGCTGGGCCTGATCGCGACGCGCTCGATAGACAAACAGGTGCCGGGCATTAACGAGCTGGTCGCGTTATCCGCTGCGCGCATCCGCGACGGCCTCATCGCCTATGACGCGCTCAAGGCGTTCA
>DATJTB010000326.1:0-6120 GCA_035503795.1 Methylocella sp. | reverse complement strand
TGCGCGCTAACAAAACCAAGGGAAGTGTAAAAACGCGAAGAAAATCAGCTGGTTGGAACCCAGACTTCCTCCTCCAAATCCTCCAGCTCGATCCACCCCTCATTAATCCTTAATAAGCGTTAACCCCGAATCCCTACCGTGCCCGGACTTCACCTTCTTCGGAATAGTGCGAAAAATCGGTTTGTGGATCGCCAGCTTAGAAGTGGGCTATTGGGCTGGGCTGATCTCGACGGATCTGGCAGCCGCTCGGCAACGCTTCCGCAGCCTTTGGCTGAGAGCACGCGGCACACACATCCCACATCAGGCCCGGACAGCTCACCCGCGATCAGGCGCTCCTCAAAAACACTAAGCTGGAGGTTGACAGCTACTAACTTCTCGTGCACCAAAATTCGGCCGCGCGCCAACAATTGGATACGTAAGAGTCATTGTTGAAGTATCAGGATACGGTCGAGATTGCCCAGGCGCACCTCGACAATGCTCTGCTCCATCTTGATTAACTGCCGGATCAAGGTACCGGTATCCGGCCGTGTTGGCCTGCGTCTCATCGACCTCAGGAATTATGTATCAAGAGGTAGCACAAACGGCAGTCCTCACGCAGTTGTAGCCGATCACTGTGGTCTTTCCAGTTGCTGAAGATCACCTGCCTGTGGTCATGAAACAGCTTCTTACTGTCAAGAAATTGCCTATTGAAGTCTACGACCGTGGTGGCTCGACTTTGCTTGCGCGAGGCACAAACCAATTCGTCAACGTGCATCTTTGAGGGGGCACAAGTCGTGTCCGATGGCGCCGACCGGCTGCGCGACGGCACAGCAGTGAAAGCTACGGAAGGGAGCTCAGGAAACAGCGACAGCTGCCAAATAAGTTGGGTGAAGGGGTGAACTGTATCGGAGAATTCGCCTAAAGACGAATGCCTTATGCTGTTTTAGACGGCGAGGCTGGCTCTCGACCTTTGGCGGAATACCGCTTGAGCGTGTCGATCACTTCTCGGTCAGATGTTTGGCTGAAGTCGGCATAATAAAGGCCGATCGCGCCGAAGAATTCGTGATCTTCCAAGCAAACAACTTCGTCCGCTTCCTTGTGCATCTCGGCTAATACCTCCGTTGCCGCGACAGGAACAGCGAGAACGAGCTTTTTCGGCATGCGCATACGAGTCGCACGCAACGCCGCCCTTGTTGTTGCACCCGTGGCGATCCCATCATCGACGATGATCGCGGTGCGGTCAGCGACCTCGACAGGCGCGCAATCACCGAGATAGCGACGACGTCGGCGCTCGATTTCTGTGAGTTCGCGATCGCAAATTTGATCGAACTCCGTCTCGCTAATCGCAGCTTCGCGAATAATGTCTTCATTGCGGACAATGATCGGAGTTCCGCCGTCGACGACGGCTCCCATTGCTAGTTCTGGCTGCATGGGGACACCGATCTTGCGGACGAGCACAAGATCGATCGGCGCATGCAACAGAGCGGCGACTTCGGCCGCGACGGGCACGCCGCCACGAGGCAAGGCGAGAATGACGGCGCCTTTGTGTTTGTATCGCGCGAGGGCTTTGGCGAGCTTCTTTCCTGCGTCAGACCGATTCTTGAACGGCATGATTACCTCTTCGTGGTCGACTTCGTTCGGCGGGTAGCCCAATATCAAAGACGTCCGCGCAAATATTTTGGCTAGCCTCTCCCAAATCGCGTGCTTCGTATTTGATCCGCATCAAGCGGATCGCGTGGCGTTTTGGCTATAATTTAGTTATGACTGTTCATCGTGATGAGGCAGATGATCTTAATTGTTCGAAGAATACAACAGTAGTAATTCATTTATGTCATCGCTATATTGTCTGTATCAATGCTTGCAATAGACGAGAATAATCCCGGCATATGGGTATAACTACTTTGCTGATGCGGTTCGCATGGCCATATTGGTCTTTATCGACATGGTACGGCGCGCCGAAGGCAAGGTGATCGGACAATTAAACGGCATTCCATTGGGATCTTTCGATCTCCGCCGCCCAGGATGGGGCGCGAGGTCGGAGGGCCAAAAAACCTTGTGCTGATCTCGGCGGCACGCTCGCAGTGATCCATAGCGCCTTATCATCAGACAGCCTTCCGAAGCCCGGTGCTTCTCAGTGCGCTCCTGAGCTTCGCGCCGGCGACGAGCCCATTTAGGGAACGCCCTTGTTTCTGTCGTCCCCAAAGCTTTAGCATCGGCGGCAGGCACGCGGTTCCGGACGCTCCTGGCAGAAGTGAGCACTCTTGCGTCCTCGGGGATTTTCTTTTGAGAACGATCGGACAGATCTATCTGCTCCGCGATCATGAGCGTTGAACGCTGGGCGCTCGATGAAGTGGCTTTGCCAGGGCGGCTGGTCGATGAAATTCTTACCCTTCTGCACCGGGAAAATCGGCTTTGCCGAGGAACTTTGACGGCGGGAGGCCGGTGCGCCGCGCCAGCTCTGGTGATGCCGATGGCGTCGCACCCTGCACCGCAATAAACTCTAGCGTCGTGGCCAGTTCGATCCTTCCGCTACCAAATAAGTTTCGAACCAGTCTGCGGCATAGGCGATAACCGATTCAAGCGCGCCCGGTTCGGGGAAGAGATGCGTGGCACTCTGCACGATTTCAATTGCTTTCGGCCCTCGCAATTCCTTGAGTGCTTCTTCATTCAGCTCGATCACGCCGAAATCATTGCCACCGACGATCAAAAGCGTTGGGCTCGTGACCCTACCAAGGGCCGAGCCAGCAAGGTCCGGCCTGCCGCCCCGAGAGACAATCGCACCGATGCGTTCCTTGAGCTTTCCCGCTGCAACAAGTGCTGCCGCCGCGCCGGTGCTTGCACCGAACAGGCCGAGAGGCAGTCGCGCCAGTTTTGGATCGCGATCAATCCATGCGATCACCTGGATAAGGCGCTCCACAAGCAATCCGATGTCGAAGACGTTCTTGCGCTCGGCTTCCTCGTCTACGGTCAAGAGATCGAATAGCAGGGTCGCCATGCCATGATCATTAAGGCCATACGCGACCGCACGGTTGCGCGGGCTTAAGCGGCTTGAACCGCTGCCGTGGACAAACACGACCAGGGCACGAGGGTTATCCGGAACGTTGAGAGTTCCGGAAAGTCCGAGCGGAGGGACCGCAATCTCGCGCTGGTGTACAGAGGCTTGCATGACAAGGGCCCACCCTAACGCCCGTTACAGTTCCCAATATATTGTCGAACCTTCGGCGGTCTTGATGCAGGTCAAGTCGCGGCACCCAAAAACTCGTTTTGATTCATCTGCCGCGAGAGAGCCAAGAGAACAGCCTTGAACCGGCCCTTGTTCGCGGTCGATTTTCCTTTGCTCAAGGAAACAAGCAGCTTTGCCGACCCGGCGGTCGACGTCGTCGAGAAAGATAAGGAATATGAAGTCACGGCCGTACTTCCCCGCCTCGATGAAAAGAACACCGAAGTCAAAGTCTCGGACAATCGGTTGACGATCAAAGGCGAAAAAACAGAAGACAAAGAAGCGAAGGAGAGGGATCGCTATTTCTCCGAGCGTCGTTATGGCTCCTTCGTCCGTTCCTTCCAAATGCCGCAAGACGTCGATGCCGCGAAGATCGAAGCGCAATTCGCAAAGGGCGTGCTTGCGATAAAACTGCCGAAGGGTGCAGAAGCGCTGAAGAATGAGAAAACAATCGCAGCCAAGGCGGCCTGAGAAAGACCCGATCCTTTCGTTGCGCTTTCAGGATAGAAGACAAGTCAGAGCGTCTCAGCCACAGATGGCGTGACTTTGTGTGTCCGTTCGTGCGGCTGCTCGCAGACGCCCGCACACAAGTCAAACATGGTGGGGGAATTTAATGTGTCTACAGTAATAAGGCATCCATTCGATAGAGGTCCTGCCCGTGACCGGGCATCCGTTTGAAGCGCTCGCTCGCGCCGGGCTCCGTGTTGCCGTCCGGATGATATTAGAGCGCAAGCTGTCGGACGGCGACTCATGATGTTTTTTTATATTATCATTCTTTAGGGACGGTGAACTCAACATGTTACGCGGTGTGCATTTGTGATTGGCGAGAGGTTTCAGTCTCCTTTTCTACTCTTTGAGTATCGAGTGGTACAAGGAAAAAGAAGTCTTCGTCATCAGTCATCAAATACGAATTGTGGAAAAGCGGTGCTCGATCGCGGCAGGCTTCGCCGAAGACTCCGTCTATCGAGTATCCACCAAAGGTTATGAGGCTTCGCATAGGCCATGGCGGTTCGTCTCGGTGCTGTTGAGGAGGTGTAACATTTGCGGTTCCCCGACCGGTAACAATGTATCCCTTATAGAAGGTTTCAAGATCGATCTCTTCTGAGCCGCCGGCGACTCTCTGCGGACCGGCTTCATCTTCGATGATGATTGTTCTTCGCCAGCGGTCATGAGGGTGAACCCGGCTTTATTTCGAGTGTGGCAATGGTCACGACTTCTTTCAGGTCTTCGCGTTCCTCGCCACCGAGACGTAGCTCGTTTCGCGCAGATAATTCCCGTATTTCTGTGGACCGTTCCGCAGTACCGGCTTCCATCCGGGAAAGGAGCTTATCCCGCTGGGTGAGGCTCGCCAGACAAGTGGCCAAGTGGGTTACAGCATTTGCCATAGCCGGCAATATCGACGCCAACAGTGTAAAAAGTGGATTCATCGAATTTGAATGGCCACCGAAAAGCGGACGGATCGTCCGCGTGCCTGAGGGGTTGATCGCGCAGCGTGGTTCACACTTGACGACGCGCGGGTGAAGATCATCAAAGGGCAAGAGTTCGTTCTTGACCGCCTTAAACAAATCCTGCGGTTGGTGCCATAAGTTAGTGTAACAAATCTATTCCAACGAGCGTCAAGATAGAGATGAGATGACCAAAACCGGAAAGGATCAAGCGTCATGGATTCTATCAGGAAAGCCGCTCCTTAAGACGAGATAATTTTTCAGATGTCGACAGCCAAGCCGGCGTGATCCAAATTCTATCCTAAATTTTCAAAAGAGTGGGCAAATCCAGCCATTTTGTATTAAAGTCAGTTGTATTAAAGATCTTGACTGCATGTGATAGAGCGGAGCTGCGAGGCAGCCCATGAAACTCATTTCGAGCGCCTTCTCTGATGGCGGCTCAATTCCGCGCCGCTTTACCTGCGATGGGGAGGACGTTTCCCCGCCCCTTCAATGGAGTGACGCACCTGCGGAAACGCATAGTTTTGCCCTTTTATGTGATGACCCGGACGCTCCGGCCGGCATTTGGCACCATTGGGCAGCTTACGACATCCCAGCGAATCTCACCGGCCTTCCCGAAGGCGCGGGACGGTCCGCTAAGGACGACAGATTTAAGCACGCCACGAATGATTTCGGCCGAGCTGGCTATGGAGGCCCCTGCCCACCGCGCGGTCATGGAGTTCATCACTATCACTTTCGGTTGCTGGCTCTGTCGGTCACGAGCTTAGGAATTCATAAACTTGCCTCCTGCCAGGATATAGAAGGAGAGGCACGCAAACATCTCATCACGGAAGCAGCGCTCGTCGGCGTATATCATCGATGACCCTCTGCTATGCAATGCTTGGAGGACAGGCTGAGGTGTAGAGTTTCGCCGCAATCCTTAGCTTTACTGTAAATCAAAGCGTTGAGAGAGCATGAAGGTCAATCGCGACTGGAAGCACATCGTCGATCGGCTGGGCGGAGCGAGAAGCCGTGAAGTGAGCGCACGAGACGAAAGCTTTCTCACGCGCGCAAACAATCGCAAGCGCCGTCGACCTTTTACTCATGATCGTCGCTAATTGTCTGGGCGCGAGAAGCTTGCGAAGCACAACCACGTGGTAGCGCCATCGGGCTTATTGATATCTCCAACGTCGCCTTGCTAGTTCGCTTGGTAAGTCGAATGCGCTGTGAATGCGCCACAATTTAACGCGCAGTCTTCCAACTCGCCCGCACAACTATGTCAGCGCCGGCGTCCAAGATTTCGCCCAGACGATCGGGCTGCGAATAGGCGCGATCTCCGATGCGGATTTCTCCTTTTACGACCAGTATGCGATCGACCCTTTCACCATCTTTTCATCCGTCGGCTCGAGAAAGCCGAAGATGCCTTGGCGCTGATAACGAACCAGTCGATCTGCTCACCATCCTATGCAAAGGCGCAGAGCGCGGTCTGATCGATCA
>DATJTB010000325.1:0-27248 GCA_035503795.1 Methylocella sp. | reverse complement strand
TGCGCCCCAAAGCGGAGGCGGAATTTGGATGCGAAAGCGCAGGACGGTTTTTTCTGGCCCAGTCCATGGACGGGCCTTGCCTGGCTGACAGACCCGTCAGCCTTTGCTTCCGGCAGCGCCGACAAGCCCCTTTATCTGCCGCGCGTCAGCGTCATCATCATCAATTTCAATTACGGGCGTTTTTTGCGGCCTGCAGTCGAATCTGTTCTGAGCCAGACCTATCCCAATGTCGAGTGCATCGTGGTCGACGACGCCTCGACGGACGAGAGTAGCGAGGTCTTGGCTTCGATCGAGGAGCGCGTACCCGCCGTCAAGGTGATTCGCCGGGTGGAGAATGGTGGCCAGACGGCCGCGGCCCTTGATGGTCTTTCCGCCTCCTCTGGCGCCTACGTGATTTTCCAGGATGCCGACGATTTCCTGCTGCCCGATTGCGCCGCGACCCATGTTTATGTGCATCTCTCCTCTCGCATCCATGTCGGATTTACGTCCGGCGATATGCTGCAGCTATCCGGCGATCAGCTTGTCCTTGGGACGGAACACGCCTTCAATCGCCGGATGCTGACCAAACGGGGCCGCAAACCAGGCGCGATGCGGCCTTATCGCCATGGCTTCGGCGCGGCATGGCCGCCGGCCGATTTCGATCGCGGTGTCCTGGAGAGCGTCCGCTTCGTCGGGCTGACCAGCCAATGGATATGGGCGCCAACCTCCGCCAATTGCTTTCGTCGCGATGCGCTCAATCTCTTCGCCGATCACCCCGACGTCTTTAAACTGAGAACCGGGACGGATCTCTATTTCTGCCTCGGCGTGAACGCAGTGGCCGGCAGCGCGCTGATCGATGTTCCAGTCGCGGTCTATCGGTTGCACGGCGACAATATCTATTCCCAAAGACCGCAGCTCGATCATGTCCTCTGCTACCAGCCTGGCGGCAGCGGCGACAGCAATGATCAGGCAAGAATGGTTCTCGCCGATCATCTCGTGCGGAGCGCGGCGCGTTTCGTCGAGCGCGGCCGGCCATGGATCGCTTATCTCTGGCTGCTGTTCTGGATGGATTGCAAGAACACCCAGCCTGGCGTCAAAGGCTGGGCACGCTGGTCACAGGTATCCGGCGCCTTTGTTGAAAATTACGACCGAGTGGCGCCACTCTTCGGCGGGCTTGTCATCAAGCTTTGGCTGGCCTTGCATCTGGTCCCGCTGAGCGTGATTTGGAATCTGGGAAAAACACAAGGGCCCGATCAGTGTCGGGAAGCGCATCATAAGCTCGAATCATCGGATTCATGAGAACAACCGCTGCTCTTGAGCCTGACAAATTTTGACAAGAAAAGTGAGTTGCATCTTTCCCGTTGGCTTGATTGCTGAGCTCGTTTCTGTGGCAGGCATGGATTTTAACGACGTGGCTTTTGATCTTCACTTGGGATTGCCGCTTTCGGTTCTGGCCTGGACTGGTCAGATGGTGGTTTTCCATGGTGTCGGGCTTTGCTTTGAATGGTGCGATCGGACCGGCCGGCTTGCCGCTTTCAAAGTGCGGGGCACCGAACGGTTCAGCTATTCTGAGCTTTTGCCGCGCGTGCTCATCAATCAGGTTTTTGTTCTGCTTCCGGCCATGGTTCTGATGCAGGCAACCGGACTTGCGTTCACCGGCGCCCCGCATTTGAGCCTTTGGCATTTCCTCGCTGCCATGGCTCTGATGAGCCTCGGCCATGACATCATCCAATATGTTTTCCACCGATTTGTGTTGCATCGGCCGGGATTGATCCGCAGGCTCGGTCATAGTGTGCATCATTCGACCGGCGCGAGCCGCAGCATCAGCGCCTGCTATATGAGCCCATTCGATTTCCTCCTCGAAATCGTCCTGCCTTATCTCGTGCCCTTGGCTCTCGTCGACGCCGGGGCGGATGTGGTTTTTCATCTGATGGTCGCGGGACTCGGCGCCTTTGGTGGGCTTTACGAGCATTCAGGCTACGATTTCGCGGCGCGCCTGCCGAAAGAGGCGAGCGGCGATTTCAAGAAACGGCTCCTCGCCTGGCTCGCCGCCCTCATCACGACGAAGGCGCATGGCGAGCATCACAGGCGCAGCCACGTCAGCTTCAGCGACGGCTTCGGCTCACCAGGGCTCTGCGATCGGCTGTTCAAGACGCGCTGGGATCTGAGCGATCCGGCCCGGAACGGATAGGCGTTCTGCACCGCAGATTTCACATGAAGTCAGGTTCCTTTTGGATCAAGCGGATCAGGGCGCAAAACCCTCAAAGATGATCTGGTCACAATGGCGACGCCCGAAGGCCGCTTCCTTTGGCGAGTGCACCGTCCAGGTCAGGACGGGCATGCCGATGCCGGCCCGGCAGAGCATGGGAACGGCGTGCGGAAGATCGCCGAGGTTCCACGAGAGAAAATCCGGCTGCGCCTGAGGAAAATCGCTGAGCGCGGAAAGGCCCGCCCGCCGGGCTGGCGTGAGGCCCACAAATTCCGCGTCTTGATATTGGGCTTGCGCGACGAGGCCGAGCGGACAAGCGGCATTGCGGCGGCGCAAATGGACGAGCACTTCTGGGTCGAAGCTTTTGAGGGAAACCGGCCCGGAACAAGTGTCTGCGATTTGGAACGCTCGTTCGGCGAGACGTAGATCCCCATCATAACGGCTTTTGATCTCTATGATTACGGCGGCGCGGCCGCCGATCGCTTGCAGAAAAGCGGCCAGCGTGAGGATTTTTTGATCCCCCTTCTCGAAGGAGAAACGGCCGAGTTCGGCAGCGGTGAGATCGTCGACGCGACCCTTGGCGTTCAGGAGGCGGTCAAGGGTGAAATCATGGAACACCACAGCCTCGCCGTCCCTGGTGATTTGGACGTCGCATTCGATGGCATAGTTGTGGTCGATAGCGGCTATGGCGGCGGCTTTGGTATTTTCGATGATCCCGTTTTGACCGGAATGAAGCCCGCGATGGGCGATGGGCCTCGCGGTCAGCCAATCCGGCGCGTTGAGCGGCGGCTTTGTCACGCGCCGGCGAACTCGAATAGGGCTTCGACTTCAACCGCGCAATCCAAAGGCAGCTCTGCGACCCCAACAGTTGACCTTGCATGCCGGCCCTTGTCGCCGAGCACAGCCACGGTAAAATCGGATGCACCATTCATCACAGCAGCGAGATTGGAGAATTCCGGCGCCGCATTGATAAATCCGCCAAGCCGAACACAGCGCGTGATTCGTTCGAGATCGCCCAAGGCGGCCTGGGCTTGCGCAAGAATATTGATTGCGCAGTTGCGTGCCGCGACCTGTCCGTGGCTCTCCGAAACCTGCGCGCCCAGCTTGCCGACATGGGCGGGATCAAGCTTCCCGTCGAGGCCGAAAGCCAGTTGGCCGGATATAAACAAGAGCGAGCCGGAAATGACAAAGGGAACGTAATTGGCAACCGGCGCGGCCGGGACAGGCAGCGAGATCCCGAGCGCTCGCAGATTCTCTTGTGACGTCATGGTGAGCCCCTTACTGTCCTTACCCAAAAGCGCAAAACCGGTTGATTGTAAAGTCGAGAAAGAAGGACTTGCGGCGAAAGGGTTGCCAGTGACGGCGTGAAATCCTACAGTCGCACCGCACCAGGAAAAGCAGCCGGCCGGGCCAGGCCGCAAGGAAATCATTCGAAGCGGGCGTGCCGACCCAAAAGCAAGGGTGCGCCTTATGCGGCGCGCGGCAAGCTGACTGCAAACGGCAGGAGGTTATCTGAGACCAGGCGGGACTTGAGGCTGATCGCGTGCTATTTGAAATGTGTGCTGTTGTCGTCCTTGTGCAACGATCGCAAGAGAGCCGGGGGCTCTTGTCACACCTGAGCGGCGGGTTGGACTAGGTGCAAGCCTTTCAGCCGGCCTGACGTCTCTTTGCTTATCGTTCGAGGAAATCCACCCATGCCTGTGATTGACGCCCGTCTCCTGGTCCGCTGTCTCTTGGCCACAGCCGCCATTGCTTTGCTTCCGGCGTTTCTTTTGTGCTTGCGGATTGAGGTGCCGATTGAAGCCGCAGCCGCCAATGCGGCGCCCCCCAAGCCAGCTCATGGCGCGGATGTTTCGCTTGTCTCGCATCGGGCCGTCTATGAATTGGTCTTGGTGAAGTCGGTTGGCGCCAAGAGCCCGACGGCGGCGCATGGGCGGATCGCGTTCGACTTCACTGGCTCCCCCTGTGACGGCTATGTCCAGAATTTCCGACAGCTGACGGAGCTGCAGCCTGCCGAAGGCCCGACCCGCATCTCAGATATGCATTCTGCAACCTATGAAGATGCCGATGGCCGTAATTTCGATTTCAAGATGCAAACGACGATTGATAGCGAACAGCCCGAGCTGGTCGATGGCAAGGCCTGGAAGTCACCGGCCGGCCACTTGCTCGTCAATCTCAACAACCCGAAGCGCCACAAGTTCGAAGTCGATGCGGAGGTCGTCTTTCCGACCGAGCACTTAAAACGCATATTGGCGGCCGCCAAGGCCGGCGAGAACCTGCTTGAAGTCAAAGTCTATGACGGGTCTGAAACCGGTGAGAAGGTCTATCAGACGACGACCTATATCGGGCGTCCCATCGCCGACCCGGCCGTCGAGAAGGCCGCCCATATTCCGGAGCTCGACAATATGCGGCGCTGGCCGGTCTCCATCAGCTATTTCGAAAGCAAGCAGCAGGATGACGCACCGAGCTATGTTCTTTCCTTCGACCTCTATGAGAATGGCATTTCGCGAGCGCTCAAGCTCGATTACGGCGATTTCGTGCTCGCCGGCGAAATGTCGAGTCTCGAGCTCTTGAATGCGCCAGCCTGCCCCAAATAATTCGCCTTGAAAGCGGCGAATGCCGGTCGGCCGGCTGCGACCGAGGGGACCCCTTGTGATACTTGAAGGCGCATGAGTGGCGCAGACATCCTTTGCGAGAAATCCGGAGCCTGCGGCCTCATCACGCTCAACCGCCCGAAGGCTCTCAACGCGCTGACCCCGCCCATGGTGCGCGAAATGACGAAGGCGCTCCAGCTTTGGGAGGAAGACAAGGCCGTGCGCTCAATCGTCATCCGGGGGGGTGGCGGCAAGGCGTTCTGCGCCGGCGGCGACATAAGGATCCTTTATGAGCTGGGAAAAGCCGGCAATTATGACGAACAGCGCCAATTCTGGCGGGATGAATATCCGCTCAACCGCAGGATCAAATATTATCCCAAGCCCTATCTGGCCTTGACCCATGGAATTGTGATGGGCGGCGGGGCGGGTCTGTCCGTGCATGGCGCGGCGTTCATCGTGGATGAGGATTTCTCCTTCGCCATGCCGGAGGCGAGGATTGGCCTCGTTCCTGATATTGGGGCGACACACTTTCTCTCTCGCCTGCCCTTTCACGCTGGCACCTATCTCGGTCTCACCGGCAACCGGATTAATGGCGCAGATGCGCTGGCTTTGGGTCTTGCGAGCGCCTTCGCGCCTTCGTCGCGGCATGCCTCACTCTTGCAGAAGCTCATCGACGGCGCGGCGTTCAACGATGCGATCGCGGCCGAACAGGCAAAGCCCCCCGCTTCGCCCCTCATGGGCCAACGGGATGTGCTGGACTATTGTTTTGCGCCCGCCACGCTGCCGGACATTCTGGCGAGACTCGATGAGGAAAGCGGAAAAGGTTCGGGCTTCGCGCGTTCCGCAGCAAGGGCGATTCGCGCCAATGCGCCCTTGAGCCTCGCTTTGATCTTGCGGCAGATGCAAATCGGGAAAAGTCTCAGCCTTGACGAGGCCTTGGTGAGGGAATATCGGCTCCTCGTAAGGCTTTCTCAAAATCCCGATTTTTACGAGGGCGTGCGCGCTCTATTGATCGACAAGGACAATCACCCGCGTTGGAAGCCTTCTGATATCGAGGAGATCAGCGAAGGCATGCTCGATTCCTATTTCGCCGCCCTCGATGAAGACGAACTCGCTTTCGATGGTGCGGGATCGCACGCCTGATTTGTCCGATGAACCCACCATGATGAAAGGGTTGGCGGATGAGGTTTTGGCGAGGCCAAGTTGAGATCGTTCCCGTTCCGGATACGGGCGCGGCGATCCGCCTCGGCGAACCGATGCGCCGGGCGCGCGATGCGAAGAAGACCGACTTCTTGCTGGTGGCTTTCATGCGACTTCTCGCCGTTTTATGGGCCCTGCAGGGGCTTCTCCAATGGAGCGTGATCCTGTTGCCGCCGGAGCCCTTGTTCGACAAAGTGAGCAGCCTTTACAGCGCTGCGGTGATTTTTTTCGCCGTCCTCGATCTCGTTGCCTCTGTCGGCCTGTGGCTGGCGGCACCCTGGGGTAGCGTCATCTGGCTTTTTAGCGCGGTCGCGCAACTTGCCGCGGTCCTTTGGCTGCCGGATTTTTATTCGGGTTGGTGGGGCATCGCCGATGCCATTCTGATCGCTCTTTATTTCGCGCTGATCTGGCAGGCCGGTCAGCCTGTCACCTCGTTTCGAGCGAGATGACTTTTCTCTCGCTCCATCTCCCAACGAGATAGCTCGGTCCCTTCGCCGAGCCGGCGCGGAGGAAAATTTCCGGCCTTGCCAAAGCTCGGATGAGTCCTTAAGCGAGAGACGCAAGGGGATGGGGTTCCCCAAAACCGCCGAAGAGGCTGATGACTCCTGCGCATCTTGAATGCGAACAGGAGATATATGTGTACCAAAACGGCCCGCCTCAAAAGCCTCTTCATTCTCAGGCATCCGACTTTGATGCGCTCATTGCCAAGCCGCGGCGATAACTTGGTTTTCACGCCTTGCGCCCCTCCCATTTCTCCCTACCATCGGAAGCTTGACCCATGACCGGCATTTGGGCTGTCGCCGCCTTATGGCTCGCGCTCGCATTGGCTGCGAGTCTGATCTCCAACTGGTTGCGCATTTCGACCGCTCTGGCGGAAATCATCGTGGGCATGCTTGCGCAACTCGTCTTCAGCCTCACGATCGGGGGCGACGTACTGGTCCCGAACGAACCCTGGGTGAAGGTTCTCGCCGGAGCCGGCGCGATCCTTCTGACCTTTCTGGCCGGCGCCGAGCTTGATCCCGATGTGTTCAAGCTCAAATGGAAAGAAGCGCTGGCGATTGGGCTTGCGAGCTACTTTCTGCCTGCGCTGGGCTGCGCGGCGGCGGCCTATTATCTTCTCGGCTGGCCACTGATGCCGAGCCTTTTGGCTGGCATTGCGCTTGCGGCTACCTCCGTTGCGGTTGTCTATACGGTGATGATGGAATATGGCTTCAATCAGACGAGCTTTGGCAAGACGATCCTTGCTGGCTGTTTCGTCACCGATCTTGGAACAGTCGTCACGCTTGGGCTGGTATTTGCCCCTTTCACCGTGAGAACGCTTGTCTTCGTTATCGCAACCACCGCGGCCTTCATCGTTTTGCCTTGGCTCACGCCGCGTCTCTTCAAGCTCTATGGCGGGCGGCCGTCCGAATTCGAAACCAAATTTCTGCTGCTCACTCTGCTGGGGCTTGGGGCGCTGGCCGGCTGGGCGGACAGCGAGCCTGTTCTGCCGGCCTATCTCATCGGAATGACGCTCGCCGGAAGCGTTGGCCGTGACCATGTCCTGATCCGCCGTTTACGCACCGTGACGGTCGGCGTGCTGACGCCCTTTTATTTTACCCGCGCCGGCTATTTCGTTTCCATTCCGGCTGTGATCGCAGCACCTTTTGGGGTGATTTTGTTTCTATTGGTCGAAGCCTCGACGAAAATCGCCAGCGTCTATCCGGTCGCCAAGTCCTTCGGCTCATCCCATCAGGAGTCCATGTACACGACTTTGCTGATGGCATCGGGCCTCACCTTCGGGACGATCGCCTCGCTCTTCGGTCTCTCGCATGGCATCATCGACAGCGCCCAATATTCGACCCTTGTAGGGGCGATCATCGCGACAGCGATCATTCCGACGATCGTCGCCAATAGTTTTTTCCTGCCGAAGCATCTATTGCCGAAGGTCAAGCCGAATGTACCTCTCGGCTTGAAACAGCAATGGGTCATCCCGCCAGAGGCCAGCGGTGCGTTCGCAGCTGCTATGGAGGACGTGCTGGCCGCGTACATGCGGCCGCGCGATCCCGATTAGATCCGGCCTGAGAATGTTCTTTTAGAGCTCGCTGTCGTTGACGCGATCGACGATGTTCAGCTCCACGAGCTTGTTCTCCAACAACCGCAAGGTCCAGCGGGCGTGGCCCTTGAAAGGTGTGGAACAGGCCAGGACGATCAGCGTGGCTCCCTTCTCGCCGTCGAAAATCCGGGGAACGGAAGGCGTGGCATGCGGCTTCCGGCTCAGCATGGCCTCGAAGCCCTCTTCTACCCACTGTTTTCGCACCCGATAAACCATGGACGGGCTTGATGTTCTGGTTGTCGCTCCATCCCTCACCGCTTCCGAGACATCCGCCTTCGGCAAGATCCGCGCCCACAACAGGCGATGCGCCGGGCTGGTCCTCTCCGGATCAGCGTCGCCAGCTGTTGGCGTTCAGCGCCGCTCAACGGCACAGCATATTTCTTTACGAGAATTTCCTTCGCAGCCGTGATTCGCCTCCGTCGCGTGGTCGCGACGAAAGCGAATCAGCAAATCCTTCCAAATTCGTTGAAGCGCGCCACTAGCTGTGACAACTCGGCCATCGGCATTCCTCGGCTTGGAACTCAGAAGCCGAGGCCGCATTTGCCGCTACGAGCGCTTCACTTGTTCGGCGGCTGAGTTCCTAAAGTGAATGTGGGCGCCTTATTCGGCTTGCTCGGATCTGAAATAAGGGCTGTCTCGTTAATTCCGACTTTGCACCAGACATCATTCAACGGGCAACCGACCACATTCGGGTCGTTGGGCTTGGGAGCCGTCGGCGTGAATTTGGGCCAGATCTGATCCGGGAAGGAGCCGCCCCAGTTCAACTGCTTGACCATAACCTGATATTTGTTGTTCCTGTCATCCGACAGGGTGATCGTGCAGGGCGCTTTTAGTATTCTCGGATCAAGACCGATCGTCCCCGGATTGGCGTTGGGGAAAGGAATGCTCGCAGTGCTGCTGCAAACCCCATAAGACTTCCAGGCTTGTCCCGCACCGGGAGCGCCTAGAGAGATCCCAGCCGTATACCACTCGTAAAATGGCGGGACGGGAGGCGGGACCTGATTTGTATTTGGCAGCCCCGTGGGTCCGCCCAAGGCGAAGATCAGCCCGGTCCCCGGGTGATTTTGGAAGCTCGCGTGATCGTCGATCGAGAAGGCATAGGCTGACGCATTGAGAAAACCGGCACTGTGGATCAGTTGAGTATAGACGTTGAACAGGTAGGGGGCCTTCGCACCCAGATTATCATAATCATATTGGAGCGTGATATAGTTCAACGGTGCATAGCCCAAAACGTTCGGGGGCTGTGACTGGAGCGGCAAGTCCGGCACTTGGGTCGGCGTGCAGGCCACGCCAGAGGGTTGGTCCACTCTGAAGGGTACCCAGCCGTGCACGAATCGCAAATAAGTCTCAAGGCTTGGATTAGTTCCACTCACCGGTTTCATATAGGGCGGTCCCTTGCCATCCCCCCAACAATTTTTCAGATAGGCCGCATAGCTGGCATCGAACACCGTCTTGATTGGGGCATACCAGCCGTGCAGGGGACAGTTGGTGTAGGGAGCGGTCGTGCAATTCGTCCAGTTCTGCTCGATGTTGCGCAAATACACCGGCAATTTTGTCCGGTCGAACGGTTTCGAGAGGGGAACAATTGTGGGCTGACTCAAGTTCCCGTCGATATAGCTGGGATACATGTAGAAGTTGAAGGCATCCAGCGGTGAGGGCAATCTTATGCCGGCATTCGGATATTTTTTTTGCTTCGTTGTCTGATTGATGATGGGGTTATTATAGACCGGCCAGTTCGGGTTGGTACTGGGCCCGACAAAATTTGTGAGAATCGTTCTGAACGTCTTTGTTTCCGACACTGTTCCCATATAGCCGACATTAAAAGTTGCACTGATCGGTTCCATGGCGACCGGCAGGTAGACCTGATCGACGTATGAAACATTATAATTCAGGTTCAAGCTTGTGAGGTTGCCGCCGGTTGTCACAGCGCCAACGTCGGCGAATGTCCATTCGTTGAGCTGGTACGGCTCGTCCCCGATCGCGCTGTGTTGGAGCGTCGGCTGCGCGCGGTAAACACTCAATGTGCTGCTGTCACAAACATTTTTGAATTTGGGCGTCGAATCCGTCTGGGTATTCGGTTTGCAGCTCACAATAGGGCTGCCGCTCACGAATTTCGTTAGCTTGCCATTCCGGCCCGAGTTAACACTGTAGCTGATATTCAGAGCCGTCTGATCGTCGAATATATATATTCTTCCGGCTCGCCACCAGTCGATATAGGGATCGACGCCCGGATCCTTGCTCAGCGCAGCATCAGGCTGCGCCCACCAAGGGAGCAAGACCGATGCCGTCTGCCCCGTCGCAACCCCCGTCTTCGGATTCACATAGACATAGTAGTCGCTGTTCACCGCATGGCATTTGCTCGTATCGGCGAGCGCTCTTTGCAGCCAGACGTCGCCGCCTTGCGGACAGTCGCCAAGGGCTGCCTGTGTTTGTATGGAGGCTTGAATGACCGGATAGATCGTCTGGGTGGTATTGTTGACGATGCGGATTTCCTTGTAGCAAGCCGATGGCAAAGGAGACTTGGTGCAGGGGGAATTATTCGGTGGGGTAACGGCCTGCGCATGCGCCTTGCTGACCGGGCTGACGAGCACTAAGAATGTCGTGAAAATCGCACCCACGACGATCGTCCAAAAAGAGCCGGGTTTTCGTCTCATTCTGAGTTTTGTACTGCCATTCATCGAGCTACCTCCCATTTACGCATTTTGATTCACGAAGGACGCATTCAAGGCGCGGGAATCGGCGACCATAGCATAGTTTCCGCTCAGCGCCGTGGTCAGCAAGCCAGTCGAAATAGAATGGTCATCGCTTGATCCTCACCTCTGACGGAGTTCGGTTCCTAGTATCAAACGATTACTATCAGCTCGCATAGATTAAATAACAAAATTTATTCAATGCGTTTTTTTTCTTTTATCGTCTCTGTGGTAAGATGTACACATCAACTGAACATTCATCCTTGCGGGGGGCCTTGGGATTTCGTGGCAGAGTTCCATGTTGGAAATCTCGTAAAGTCTCGATGGAGGATTGACGTTCCTTTCAAGATCGGCTAACTGACCGGTTTCACCTGTCATTGAAGCGTCGTGGAACGAAAACGGCTGTGCAGGTTTGCCGCCGGAATAGAGCGGCTCCAGGACGCCTTTATGCCGGATCCGGAAGCTCGCAAGGGCCGGCCTCCACCGGACGCGAGCCGTTTGTGGCCCGCTCAACCCGGGCCCCCTGAAATGGAGAATGGTTTTGGCTCGTATTGCCGGGGTTAATATCCCAACCAATAAGCGCGTGATCATCGCGCTTCAGTATATTCACGGCATCGGGCCGGCAAAGGCCAAGGAGCTTTGCGAGAAAGTGAATATTCCCGAGGCAAGGCGGGTTGCGGAATTGACCGACGCGGAAGTCCTGCAAATCCGCGAGACGATTGACCGCGATTACATTGTCGAGGGCGATCTGCGCCGCGAGGTCGCGATCAATATCAAGCGCCTGATGGATCTCGGCTGCTACCGGGGCCTGCGCCACCGCCGGCAATTGCCGGTTCGCGGCCAGCGCACCCATACCAATGCGAGAACCCGCAAGGGCAAGGCCAAGCCCATCGCCGGCAAGAAGAAATAAAGCCGGCTTGAAATTGCGGCAAAGACCGGCACCCGCCGGATGACATCCCGAGCGCCTGGCATGACGGGCGCGCTTGAAGGAATTAAGATCATGGCAAAGGAACCTACCCGCGTCCGCCGCCGCGAGCGCAAGAACATCGCTTCCGGCGTCGCGCATGTGAATTCGACCTTCAACAATACAATGATCACCATTGCCGATGCGCAGGGGAATACCATATCTTGGTCATCGGCCGGCACGATGGGCTTCAAGGGCTCGCGCAAATCCACTCCCTATGCGGCGCAGATGGCAGCCGAGGATTGCGCCCGCAAGGCGGCCGAGCATGGCATGCGGACTCTCGAAGTCGAGGTGTCGGGTCCCGGCTCCGGCCGAGAATCGGCCTTGCGCGCGCTGCAGGCCGCGGGTTTCACCGTGACCTCGATCCGCGACGTCACGCCCATTCCGCACAACGGCTGCCGGCCGCGCAAGCGGCGGCGGGTCTAAATGTCTTCGCGTCAATCCCGCTCTCGAGCGTTTCACACTTCAAGCGAATCAGGAAGCGGCACTAACTTTTTGATTTGTTGCATTTTTCCAACGCGAACCGGTACCCACTTCGCTGGAAAATGCTCTAAGTGATCGAGAGTCTTCGCGCCTTCGATTGATTTGCGGCCACTGCCGCCCTGCACTCGCCATTGATTGAGAGGTCCGCTCGTGATTCAGAAGAACTGGCAAGAGCTCATCAAGCCGACTAAGCTCGAGGTTGTGCCGGGTGATGATCCCAAGCGCATTGCCACCGTCGTGGCGGAGCCACTCGAGCGCGGCTTCGGCCTGACGCTCGGAAATGCGCTGCGCCGCATTCTCCTCTCCTCGCTGCAGGGCGCCGCCATCACCTCGGTCCATATCGACGGTGTCCTGCACGAATTCTCATCGATTCCGGGCGTGCGCGAGGATGTGACGGACATTGTCCTCAACATCAAGGATATTGCGCTTAGAATGCCCGGCGAAGGCCCGAAGCGGATGATGCTGAAGAAGCAGGGTCCCGGCAAGGTGACGGCCGGCGACATTGCGACGACGGGCGATATTTCGATCCTGAACCCTGATCTTGTCGTCTGCACGCTGGATGAGGGCGCCGAGATCCGCATGGAATTCACGGTCGCCACCGGAAAGGGCTATGTCCCGGCCGAGCGCAACCGGGCGGAAGATGCGCCGATCGGCCTCATTCCGATCGATAGTCTCTATTCGCCGGTCAAGAAGGTCAGCTACCGCATCGAGAATACCCGCGAAGGGCAGATTCTCGACTATGACAAGCTCACCTTGCAGGTCGAGACGAACGGCTCGCTCACGCCCGAAGATGCGATCGCCTATTCGGCGCGGATTCTGCAAGACCAACTGAATGTCTTCGTGAATTTCGAGGAGCCGCATCGTGTCGAGATCACGCCGACGATCCCAGAGCTTGCCTTCAATCCGGCGCTTCTCAAGAAGGTGGACGAACTCGAACTTTCGGTCCGCTCGGCCAATTGCCTGAAGAACGACAATATTGTCTATATCGGCGACCTTATCCAGAAGAGCGAATCCGACATGCTGCGAACCCCGAATTTCGGCCGCAAGTCCTTGAACGAGATCAAGGAAGTCCTGGCCCAAATGGGCCTCCATCTCGGTATGGATGTCGCGGGCTGGCCACCAGACAATATTGACGAGCTGGCCAAGCGTTTCGAGGAGCATTACTGAAGTTCTCAACGCGCCCAGCCTCATGGCTAAGGGCGAGCGGCCGTACCTTGGCACGGCGGCCGTCAGACCAAGGAGCCAGCCATGTATCACGGACATGCGAAACGCCGCTTCGGCCGCACCCACGAGCACCGCAAAGCGATGTTCGCCAATCTCGCCCAGGCGCTGATCAAGCATGAGCAGATCACCACAACCCTGCCGAAAGCCAAGGATCTGCGGCCGATCGTCGAAAAACTCGTCACACTCGGCAAGCGCGGCGATCTGCATGCTCGCCGCCAGGCCATCGCACAGATCAAGGATGTCGCCCTGGTCGGCAAACTCTTCGGTGTGCTCGGTCCCCGCTACAAGGAAAGGCACGGGGGCTACACGCGCGTGATGAAGGCCGGCTTTCGTTACGGCGACAATGCGGCGCTGGCTGTGATCGAATTTGTCGACCGAGATGTCGACGCGAAGGGGCAGGATTCCGGACCGCCCCCTGCCGAAAAGGAAGAGGCCGCCTGATCGGCAGGCAACTTCGGGCAGAGCGGCGCAGCAGGGCTGCAACGACTGCTAAAGTATTTCCCACTTCGATTGGAGCGGAAAATACGCTATAGCTTTTAAATTGTCGCATTTTCCTAACGTGAACTGGTAGCCACTTCGCTGGAAAATGCTCTGGTCTTTGAATTGCTTCCCATCCACTACGAGACGCAGGACGGTGCATGATCCTGAAGCCTTCATGCTGGATGATATTTTCCGCACTGGCTCTCGCATTACTCGTGCCTGCGGAGCCAGGTCTTGCCGAGCCGCAGCGGCAAATCCCCAATAGCCAAGGCGATGTTCTTCTGTCCTTTGCGCCGGTCGTGCGCAAGGCTCAGCCAGCCGTTGTCAATGTCTATGCCTCACGGACCGACCGGCGGCCGCGCAACCCGTTTTTCGATGATCCAATCTTTCGGCATTTCTTCGGCAATGGTGGCTTTGGGGGGCCGGGAAATCCGACCGCCCGTTCGCTCGGCTCCGGCGTGCTCGTCGACCCGGCCGGTCTCGTCGTCACCAATTATCATGTGATCGAAGGCATGACCGAGGTGAAGGTCGCGCTCGCCGACAAGCGCGAATATGATGCCGAAATCGTGCTGCGCGACCAGCGCACGGACCTCGTCGTTCTGCGGCTCAAGGGCGGCGGGACTTTCCCGGTGATGGAACTCGGCGATTCCGACGCCTTGGAAGTGGGCGACATCGTGCTCGCCATCGGCAATCCTTTCGCGGTCGGCCAGACCGTGACACAAGGCATCGTCTCGGCGCTCGCGCGCACCCAGGCCGGGATTTCGGATTATGGCTTCTTCATTCAAACCGACGCGGCGATCAATCCGGGCAATTCCGGCGGTGCGCTCGTCGATCTTCACTCCCGACTGGTCGGCATCAATTCGGCAATCTTCTCGCAAACCGGCAGTTCGATCGGAATTGGCTTCGCCATACCTGTGAACATGGTGAAAACCGTGCTTTCCGCCGCCAAGCTCGGCACGCACCAGGTCCACCGCCCCTGGCTTGGCGCCAGCCTACAGACGGTGAGTCGGGATATCGCCGATACCATGGGCCTAGACCGGCCTACAGGCGCACTCGTGGCCGATCTTGCTCCGAAAGGACCCGCCGAGGAGGCCGGTCTGCGGCGCGGCGATCTCATCACGGCCGTCGATGGCCAATCGATCGACGATCCGGAGGGTTTCGGCTATCGGCTGGCGACAAAGCCGCTCGGAGGAACCGCCAGCTTGAGCTTTATGCGCGACGGCAAGACGGCGCAGGCCACGATCAAACTTGTCGCGGCACCGGAGATCCCGCCGCGCGATCCGGTCAAGCTCAAAGGCAACTCGCCCTTTGCCGGCGCGACCGTCATCAATCTCTCCCCCGCCGTGATCGACGAGTTCTCCCTGCATAATGTGAGCGAGGGCGTCATCATCAGCGAGATCGAAGAGGGTTCAAGGGCCGCGCTGGTCAATTTTCAGCTTGGTGACTTGATCATCGCCATCAACGATGAACCGATCAAGACGACACGAGACCTCGAACAGGCCGTGCAACACACTCGCGGCTATTGGAAGCTGACGATGCAGCGCGGAGCCGAAAGGATCTCGACGGTCATTGGCGGCGGATAGGCTTCCGCAGTTTCGGCGTCGCCCCGGATGGCTTCGCGCAGCCGATCATCAGGGCGGCAGGGCCAACCCGCTGACTCGCTCCCTCCATGAAAATGACTTGAAGGGTCTCTCTTCTGAAAGCCAGATGGGATAGGGGGCATCCCCGCGGTTGACAGGCTTTCCACGCTTGGGAAGGAAGCGGACGATGTTGCTAGGACAAATGCGGATTCTAGTCACCGGAGGGGCTGGCTTTCTCGGGAGCCATCTTTGCCAGCGGCTGCTCGATCAAGGTCATGAGGTTCTTTGCGTTGATAATTTCTGCACCGGCACAAGGCGCAACATTGAACACCTGCTCGACAACCCGCGCTTCGAGCTGTTGCGCCACAACGTGACCTTTCCTCTGTTTGTGGAAGTCGATCAGATCTACAATCTGGCGTGCCCGGCCTCGCCCATTCACTATCAATTGGATCCGGTGCAAACGACCAAGACCAGCGTCTCCGGTGCAATCAATATGCTCGGCCTCGCCAAGCGCCTGAAAATCCGCATCCTCCAGGCTTCCACATCGGAGGTCTATGGCGACCCGACCGTGCATCCCCAGCCGGAGGAGTATTGGGGCCACGTCAATCCGATCGGCAGCCGCTCCTGCTATGACGAGGGCAAGCGCTGTGCCGAGACCCTGTTCTTCGACTATCATCGCCAGCACAAGATGAGCATCAAGGTGGCGCGGATATTCAACACCTACGGGCCCAATATGCGCCCGGACGACGGCCGCGTGGTCTCGAATTTCATCTGTCAGGCCCTGCTTGGCGAGGATCTGACGGTTTTCGGTCAGGGCGAGCAGACGCGCTCCTTCTGCTATGTGTGCGATCTGATCGAAGGGCTCGACCTTCTGATGAACTCGCCGGGAGACATCACCGGGCCGATCAACCTCGGCAACCCCGGCGAGTTCACCATAAGGGAGCTTGCCGAGAAAGTGCTTGCACTCACCGGCTCACCTTCGAACATCGTCGAGCGTCCCTTGCCCGAAGACGATCCCAGGCAGCGCCAGCCGAATATCGCCCAGGCCGAAAAGCTGCTCGGCTGGCGCCCGTCGATCGCACTCGATCAGGGACTGAAGAAAACCATCACCTATTTCGACGAGCTTTTGCGCGCGCATGGCAAGACGGTGATCCGTGGGAGAGCCTGAGTGATGAGCCGGCTGCCGCTGTCATGCGAAGAGTTGCTCACCCCATGATCAGCCCCGCGAGCGCGCCGCTCATCATCGTGGCGAGCGTGCCGGAGAGGATCGAGCGCGGCGCGAGAGCCACGATCTCATGTCGCCGCGCCGGCGCCATGGCGGTCAGGCCGCCGACCAATATGCCGAGGCTGCCGAAATTGGCGAAGCCGCAGAGCGCATAGGTGAGGATGAGCTTTGAGCGCCCTGTGAGCGCCTCCGGCGGCAAACGGGCGAGTTCGAGATAGGCGACGAATTCATTGAGCACCGTCTTCGTCGCCATCAGATGCGAGGCCGTCCCAAGCTCGGCCGCGGGAATGCCGATCGCCCAGAGCAGCGGCCAAAAGAGCCAGGCGAAAAGCCCTTGCAGGGTGACCGGGTCGCCCGCATGCGGCACCTGCCTCAGCACCAGATTGACGAGGCTCACCAGGGCAACGAGCACGATCAACATGGCGATGATCGACGCCACGAAGCCGATGCCGTCATGGGTGCCGCGCACGATCGCTTCCATACTGCTTGCCGGCGGATCTTCGACCACGATCCGGCCGGCTTCCTTTGGGTCCGGTGCAAAGGGCACCATGAGGGCCGCGACGGCAAGCGCGGCGGGAGTCGAGATCACCGAGGCGATGAGAATATGGCCGAGCGCATCCGGAATGACCGGAGAAAGCAGGCTCGCATAGATCACCATCACCGTGCCGGCGATGCCGGCCATGCCGCAGCTCATGAGGGCGAAGAGCGCACCGCGCGGCATGGTGGCGAGGTAAGGCCGCACCAGCAGTGGCGCCTCGACCATGCCGACGAAAATATGAACTGCGGCACCGAGCGCCAGCGCGCCGCCGACGCCGAGCGTGCGCGACAGGGCAAAAGCCAGCGCCCCGACGATCCGCTGCAAAATGCCCCAGTATAAGAGCAGCGAGGCGAGCGCGCTGATGACGAGCACCAGGGGAAAAGCCCGGAAGGCCAGAATGAAGCTGTTGGCGGGCTCGGTTGCCGCGAAGGGCGAAGGCCCGCCGCCCAAATAGCCGAAGACGAGCGTGGTGCCCGCATCGGTCGCTTTCTGCAGCGCGCCGACGGCCGTGTTGAGATAGAGAAAAATTTGCGCCGCGGGTGGAAATTTGATGAAGACCAGCGCAAGGCCCGCCTGCAGCAGGACCCCCGCCATCACGAGGCGCAGCGGAACATGCCAGCGGTCCTCGCTCAAAGCCCAAGCGATGAACAAAAGGCACAACAGGCCGAACAAGCCGTGCAATGGGATCATGAGTCATGTCTCGATGAGATCATCCGGCGCAATCTCCTGATCCCCGGCTCCATCCGTCAAGTTTTGGCAGGCACGAAAGACCTCTCCTCGCGCCGATCCCAGAGTGGAAGGAGCCGGTACCGACCTCGCCTTGTCCGATTCCCGGGCTCCATCGGTCAAAAATGTTTCACGTGAAACATTTTTGTAAGGTTTTTGGCCATGATCGGACAAGATAGCGTCTGGCCCAGCTGGACAAAGCAACCTCTATGGATTGTCCGTTGGCGTCAGGACGGGCTTTTCCGCCTCATGCTGCGAAAAGAGTGGCGCGGCTGCATCGGAGCGACGAATGAGCCCGCGAACATCCGGTGAAAAGACGGGATTGTCCCACCCGCCGCCAATGTCGAAATGAAAATCCCCTCCCTCCTCCTTGCCGGACGGGCTCGCGGGGGCTTCGGGCCTGGCAATGGCGTGCAGGTCGAGCGCACGCTCGCCGAAATCGATGCTGCCGCCGAAATCGAGCTTGAAATGGGGGTTTTCGAGCCTGCCATCCACAATGCTCGCCTGGCCTTTCGTGAAAAGCAGACGGAAGCCCGCATGATCAAAAGCGGTGCGGCCGCGATGAATATCGGCGAGAAGCGTGAGCGGACTCTTGTCGATGCGATGCAAGGCGGACTCGATGTCTATGCCGCCGAGCTGCCCCTGGCCGACCTCGATCTGCGCCTGGCCTTCGAGGCCGCGCATGAGCTCGCTCCGGCTCACGCCTGAGCTTTCCAGATGAGCCTTGCCGGTCAAGGCCCCGTTAAATTCCGGCCAGCCGAAGGCACCGAAGGAGAGAGCGGCGAAATCGGCGCCGGCTATGGCGCCCTCGGCCTTGATGCCGACGCCCCCCGCTCCCTTTTCAAAAATGACGCGGCCCTTGACCTCGCCTTGATAGGCCTTGGCCCCGGCAAGCGCCAGCTCCAACCTGCCATTGTTGCGCAAAATGGAGAAAGCCGCATCCTCCATTTCGAAATGCGAGAAAACAAGATGCGCCGCGGAAAGGCGCAAATCGAGATCGGCCGAACCCAATGCGCGCGGATCGAACGGATCCCTGTTCCATTGCCCATCGCGGTCAATGGCCGGTGGCAGACCCGAGAGGAAAGGTCGCAGGGAAAGCCGGTTCGTTGCCAGCGTCCCGGACAAAAGAGCCGATTTTTCCTTGGCCTGAAGCGCCAAGGCCCCTTCGAGCTCATTGCCGTCGAAGGTCAGATGGAGACTTGAGAGAACCACTTTTTCGGGCGAAATGGCAGCGACCGAACTCGCCTCGAAGTCCCTGAAAGGGCCAGGCAGGACGAGCGTCGATCCCACCCGCTCCAACAAGGCGCGCAAGGATGGCGTCGCCGCATGCAGCGAACCCTTGAATTGCCAATTCGGCAGATCACCGATGCTGCCATCCACCGACAGATTGAGCGAGGCCGAATCGATTTTCAGGCTCAAGAGCGAAGCGCCGCCCCGTAACAACTCTGCCGGATCGGCGATCCAGAGAGCGACCGACGCGGTCTCGCCACTCACCCGGGCCTGGCCCGTGAGGATCGCCGCGGCGCCGGGCTTGCGCCAGTCAAGCGTTGCATCGATGGCCTCAATCGTGACATCCGCCGGACTCGACGAGCCATGGACCTGCGCGCGGCCATCGATAAGCGTGACGGCACCGAGCCTGGTCTCATCGGCCACCGCCGCCGCGGGGCTCGCCGGCAAGGCCTCGGCAGCCTCCCCAATCACGCTCCCCCCGATCACGGGATGGCGGTCGAGGTCGATCGCCATGTCCGGCCGGTCGAGCGTCACGGAAGCGATCTCGATGCGGCCGGTTAAAAGCGGCCACAACCGGACATAGGCCTTCAGCGCTCCGGCTTTGAGACGGAGCGCGCCGGACGGATCATCAAGGACGACATCCGTGAGACTGACATGCGGTTCCGGCAGTACGACAAAGACAGCGTGGCCCCCTGACTGCGTGGTGAGCCCGGTCAGGCGCCGGATCTGATCGGTAATCGCGTTACTTAAGGCGGAATTGGAAAAAGCCCAGGGCGCGACGGCGACCACGCATGCAAGCCCCAGCAAGAGGCTGCCCGCCAAAGCATAGAAAATGCGCGAACTGCCGTTGCGCGGCGGAGAATCATCGGAAGCGACCCGTGCCGTTTGGATCATGGCTTTCGGACTGCCCTTGACAGAATGGCGCGAAAGGCTTCGGCAACTCTACCCGATTCACAAGAAAAGCCGACTCACGGTACCGAGCCTGGATCTTCGCGCGTTTATGAAAGTTCATAAATGAATCGGATCAGATCTCCACTTGGACTATGTCACCATCAAGGCGAGGCGCGAATTGACGCAGCGAAGGCCAGAGCGGGATGCGAAAAAGTGGGTACCGGTTTTTCGCTGAAAGCCCGCGTCTCAAGTTTTTAGAATCGATCACGTTTCAGGCGCCGCCCTTGTAACCGGCAAGCCTCTGGGCTATAGGGCTCGCCCATCCAGGAAGCATTTTCCAGCGAAGTGGGCACCACATCGCGTCGCGAAAATGCGACAAAACAAAATGTTAGTCATGAGAGCGCTCGGCCGCAATCCCGTCGGGCGGCAGAGTGGATAGGATATTCCGATGAAAGCCGATATTCATCCCCATTACCATTTCATCAAAGTCGTGATGACGGACGGGACACAATTTTATACCCGCTCGTCCTATGGCGGCGAGGGGGCGACCTTGAACCTCGATATCGATCCCACCACCCACCCGGCCTGGACCGGCGGCTCACAGCATCTCGTCGACCGCGGCGGACGCTTGTCGCGGTTCAACTCCCGCTTCGGGAACCTCGGCCTCGCCAAGACGAAATGATTCCGGGTCATGCCCGGCCGAGCGCCGCCTGCGGCCAAAGTCCTCAAGGCGCTGGATTTCCGCACGGAGCGGCGATTGCTGCGGCGGGGCATCTGGCCGGTTGCGGGCGTCGATGAAGCCGGGCGCGGGCCGCTCGCCGGACCGGTCGCCGCCGCCGCCGTCATCCTCGACCCTCAACACGTACCGGCGGGCCTCAACGATTCAAAAAAGCTCAGTGCCAAAGAGCGCGAAGCGCGCTACGAGGCGATCCGCGCCACGGCGCTTGGCGCCGCGGTCGCCTTGGCGAGCGCCGAAGAGATCGATGCACTGAACATCCGGCAGGCGACGTTTCTCGCCATGCGGCGGGCGCTGGCAGCATTGACGCCGGCGCCGCGTCATATTCTGTTCGATGGGCGCGAGGCACCGCCGGAACTCCCCATACAAGCTGAAGCCATCATCGGCGGGGACGGCCTCATCGCTTCGATTGCCGCCGCCTCCATCCTTGCCAAGGTGACACGCGACCGGCTGATGACCGAGCTTGCGGAATTCTATCCCGCCTATCGCTTCGCCGAGCATTTCGGCTACGCCACAAAGGCGCATCTTGCGGCGATCGCCGCGCATGGCCCCTGCCCTCTCCACCGCAAGACATTCCGGCCTTTCTCAGCCAATTGAGCTGGGCAAAAGAGGGATGGACAAACCCGCTGCCCATTCACGCGGCGCGAAAGTATCTTGATGGCTCGGGGACGGGATGGCCCATATCCCGCGCGGCTCCGATCCATGTGGCAATGGCATCCACGACGTTGGCAAGAGCATGCTGCGAAAAAGTGGCAACGGTTTTTCGCATAAAGCATGCTCTGAATTTTTGGAAGGATCACGTTATCTGTGTTTGGACGATTCCGTCCAAACACAGCGTGATCTAGTGCTTCTTCGGGACTTTCGCCATCACTCATACAGCCCGGGAGATCCGGAACGAAGGCGACAAAGCCGCCCCCATCCGCCTCAGCAAGCGGCTCAATGGTCTCATCTGGCGGAAAACGCGATTGGTGTCATTCAGCCGCATCGAAGCTATATATTATCAAGGCTCGCGCAAAGCACGGAGCTGTCCGGGGGTCGAATCCTTGAGCTTTGGGCTGTTGTCAAGCTCTACGCTGTGGTTCAATCAACTGCGCCGGTGAGCCGCCCTGAATGGCGGGTAAAAGCGAATTTCGCAAAAGTTGACAGACTTTTGCGACGAGAATTCGCTCCAACTTCTTGATCTTGCACGATTTCTTTCGCTCGAACGATTCCATTCGAGCGGAAAGCGCGCTAAGCGCTGTGTCCAAGCCACCATCCTTGCTGATCGAGGTAAAAATCCGTCGGATTGCCGGGTCGGTAGCTCAAGTCGTTGACGGACGGCGAAGGGTTTGACAAACCGCGAGTATCTCGTCTCGCAGCCAGCGGTGGGCGGGATCGGTCTCACGTAATGGGTGCCAAACCATGACCAAATCATAGGCCGGAAGATCAAACGGGACGGACAATATGCTGAGCGGCGCCAAGCCAACAAATTTCTCGGCGATTCTTTCGGGCAAGGACAACAACATATCCGTCTTGGCGACGATGAATGGTGCGGAGAGGAAATGCGGCACGATGAGGGCGATACGGCGCTCGAGCCCCTTCTCTGCCAACCAGGCATCTATCAAGCCGGTGCGGGTTCCCGTGCGCGATATCAGCATGTGCTTCATTGAAACATATTCGTCCAGCGTCAGGCGTTCGCTTCTGCTTGCGGGATGATTTCGTCTCACCAGACAGGCCATGCGATCGTCGAACAGTTCCTCGACGGTCATATAGGCCGGCGGCTTCAGGATCGTCTCAAACCCCAGCACGACATCGAGATCATTGTATTCAAGCTCTCTCTCCGGAAAAGGAGTCTCGGTTTGTTTGACGTGAATGTCGATGCCCTGCGCGTATCGCGCGATCCGCTCGACGAGCGCGGGAATCACCAGGAGATCCATATAGTCGGTCGCCGCGATGACGAAGCGCCGCACGCTCTTCACCGGGTCGAATTCTTCGCGAGTGCTAATCAGACGTCGGACGTCACGAAGGATGGCCTTGACAGGATCCATCAAGGCCAGCGCCCGGTCCGTTGGCATCATGCCGGAAGGCGTCTTGACCAGCAACGGATCGTCCAGTTGCTGCCGTAGTCTCTGCAGGATGTGGCTCATCGCCGACTGACTGACGAACATGCGATCCGCCGCGCGCGAGACGTTCTGTTCCTGCATGAGCAAGTCGAATGCGACCAGCAGATTCAAATCGAAATTGCGCAGTTCCGACATTTTTCAAGCACCAGGGGTTGCGGCTCGTCTGGAGGCAAAGATCGCATGCACCGATCGAGAGGCGCCGTTGGGCCGATTTTCATTCATAGCAGCATTAAATTTCATCATTTCACACGGCGTCCATGGGCGCCTAGATTGCCGTCATCGCCCCGCACGGTCACGTTCACGCCAAGTCACGACTGTCAAGGCCTGGGGCGACCCGACATTTGCACAGCACGCCGGCGCACGTCCGGTCAGGTGAGGAGAATCCGATGACCGCAGAGGCTCTCGAAATTCCACCTAAACCATATACCGGAGAAAAGGCGCGGCTCACCCGAGCCTATGATTACCTCATCCTTGTGCTCGCCCTGTTTTTGTTCATCGGCGCGTTTCATCTTCATGTTGCCTTGACCGCGGGAGACTGGGATTTCTGGGTGGACTGGAAGGACCGGCAATGGTGGCCCCTCGTCACGCCATTGATGATGATCACCTTCCCGGCGGCAGTGCAGTCGCTGCTTTGGTCAAACTTCCGCTTGCCAATGGGCGCTACGCTTTGCATTTCGTGCCTTCTAATCGGCACATGGCTCGCGCGGTACTTTGCGTACCATCTGTGGAATTACTTTCCAATTAACGAGGTCCTACCGGCGACCATGCTGCCGAGCGCTTTAGTTCTGGACGTCATCTTGATGTTGAGCAACAGCTTGACGATCACCAGCATCTTCGGGGGAATAGCGTTCGCGTTGCTGTTCTATCCGAGCAACTGCCCGATTTTTGGCATGTTTCATGCGCCGGTTGAATATGGCGGCGCCCAGCTGACCATCGCCGACTTGTTCGGCTTTCAATACATCCGCGCCGGCACGCCCGAGTATCTGAGGCTCATCGAGAGAGGCACGCTGCGGACTTACGGCCAGTACGCGACGCCGCTGTCGGCATTCTGCTCAGCATTGCTGTGCACCCTGATGTACCCTCTCTGGTGGTATATCGGCAAAGCATTTGCCACGACCCGGTTCGTGAAGAATATATAAGCGGAGGATGCTGCCATGATGAAAACAAGGAAGGCGTTATTGGGCGTCCTTTTTCTTATTTTGTGGAGTTTGACGTTTACGCCGAACACTGCACGCGCGCACGGCGAAAAGGCGCTCGAGCCGTTCATTCGAATGCGCACAATTCAGTGGTACGATGTGATGTGGTCCGAGGACAAACTCAACGTCAATGACGAGGTGGTGATCACCGGCAAGTTCCATGTCGCCGAGGACTGGCCGCGCGGCGTGCCTAAACCGGATGCGACCTATCTCAACGTGTCGTCACCCGGACCTGTTTTTGTCCGCACCGAGCGATATCTGAACGGGCAGGCTTCGGCCGCCTCCGCAGCCCTGAAGCCGGGCGGTGATTACGACTTCAAGATTGTCATGAAGGCACGCCTACCAGGCCGATATCATCTCCATCCATTTTTCAACTTGCACGATGCCGGCGCTGTCATGGGGCCTGGGCACTGGATTGAAGTCGCTGGCGAGCCGGCAGTCTTCACCAATCAGGTGAAAACCCTCGACGGCAATATGATCGACATGGAAACCTATGGCCTTGCCAACGGCGTCGGCTGGCACGCGTTCTGGTTCGTGCTCGGCACGGCCTGGCTGCTCTGGTGGGTCCGGCGACCGCTGTTTATTCCGCGTTACAAGATGCTCCAGTCCGGCCAAGAGAAGTGGTTGATCACATCGCTCGATAGGAAAATCGCCATGGGCATCTTGTTCGGCGTGCCGTTGTTCGTTTTTGGCGCCAACGCGATGACTGATCTTCAGTACCCCTACGCCATTCCACTTCAGGCCGGGATGGATCAAATAGAGCCGCTGCCGTCCGCAGTCAACGACGGCCTCGTAAAGGTCAAAGTTCAGCGGACGGAGTACCACGTGCCTGCTCGCTCGATGACCATCGTCGCGCAAATTCAGAATATGTCGGACCAATCGATCAGGATTGGAGAGTTTGCAACCGCCAATGTGCGTTTTCTCAATCCTGGCGTCAGTTCGTCCGGCACGGATGACGCCGACACAGTGATCGCTCCGCAGGGGCTGAGCCTGGACTCCGCCGACCCGATTCGGCCGGGTGAAGCACGAACCGTCCGCGTCACGGCGTTGGACACCTTGTGGGCCACGCAAAGGCTCGACGGGCTCATTCGCGATGCAGACAGCAGAATGGGCGGTCTCCTGTTCCTCTACGACACGAACGGCAAACGCCACATCGCCAGCATCTCGACCGCCGTCATTCCCAAGTTTGACTGACGCCGGTCGCGCTGGCAGGTTTGTCCCACGGTGCAAAAATCAAGAACTCAACATGAACCCGAAAGGCGTTCGCCATGACCACATCGCAAGAAGTCCTACCTGTTAAGCCCGCGCAGGCACACTCGGCCTTGCCCTGGTATCTCAAGGACCTCTATAAATATCTGCTGACCTTTGCTGGAATGACTGTCATTTATGTGGGGTTTCGAATCTATCAGGGCGCCTTTGGCGTATCGGCCGGTCTGGACTCCACCGAACCGGCATTCGCCACACACTGGATGAGGTTGCTGTATATCGAGGCGACTTTTCTCGCCATCGTGTTCCCGGCGCTTTGGGGATATCTATGGTTCACCCGCGATCGCAATCTCGACGCGATCACGCCGAAAGAGGAGATCACACGCTATTTCACGATGACCATGTGGATCAGCATCTATACCTTTGCGGTCTATTGGGCGGGTAGCTACTTCGCGGAACAGGACAACTCCTGGCATCAGGTCTCGATCCGCGACACGCCATTTACGGCGAATCACATCATCGAATTCTATTTCAACTTCCCGTTCTACGTGCTCTTGGGCGGGTCGGCCTGGCTCTACGCGAGAACGAGGCTGCCGCTCTACGCCAAGGGCATTTCGCTGCCGCTGACCTTGGCCGTCATCGGTCCCTTCATGATCTTCGTCAGCGTCGGGTTCAACGAATGGGGACACACTTTCTGGTTCCGGGAGGAATTTTTCGCGGCGCCGATCCACTGGGGATTCGTGACTGGCGTCTGGTTCGCGCTCGGTGTCAGCGGTATCTTGCTGCAACAAGTGATCCGCCTGATTCAATTGCTTGACGAAATTGAAGACGCGGCTTGAGGACCCCAATACGCTCGTTTGACGAGCATCGAGCGGCCTAAACCAGAGAAAGGAACGGCCGCTCAATTCTGTTCGACGCCGAGCCGAGGCTCCCTCCGGTTCGCAGCATTAATAGCCGGCTTGTCAGGGAAAGCCGATCACCGAGGAACCGCAGATGCCGCTCGCCCGCATCGATCTCGTCCAAGGAAAGTCCGCCGAATATCGCCGCACCATCGGCACCATTGTCTATGAGGCGATGGTTGATGTTCTGACGGTGCCTAAGGGCGATCGTTTTCAGGTTATCGCCGAGCATCCGGCTGACGCCCTCGTCGCCGACGAAAACTATCTTGGTATCCGGCGCACACAAGATTGCATTTTTATTCAACTGACGCTCAATGCAGGTCGAACCGTTGAACAAAAAAAGGCATTTTACAAGGCCGTCGCGGACACTCTCCATGCACGATTAGGACTTCGTCCTGAGGATGTATTTATCAATCTAGTTGAGGTACAGAAAGAAAATTGGTCCTTTGGGATCGGGATCGCCCAATATGCAGACTAAACGAGACGTCGGACGGTCCTTGGTTTTGGCGTCATCCAAGCCATAAAGCGTCTTGGTCGCTTCGCTCTCCTTGCTCAAGTCGACAGCCTCAGGCGCGGTACTCTCCGGGATAAGCAAGTTCACAGCGTCGAGTTCCATGTCGTCCAGAGTGCCGCTCTTTGTTCATTCAAGTGTTTCAAAAGGTCAAGTTCATCACGCTGTTCCGCCTGACCGATCAATTCGGGGGGATCCAGGTCGGAGAGTTGCCCGGGCGAAGGCTGTGCCCCGGAAGGAAACCCGAAGCCCGGTTGAACCGAGCCGCTCTGCGGTTCCTTCTCACTGGCCGGCAAATCTGGGGGCATATGTCACCCCCCGCACCAAGCTGAGCTTCTAGCCGAGGCTGTAACCCTACGCACGCAAATTGAGGGCATGATCCCGGTGTTGTGAGCAGGGTTCATTATGGGCTGTGGGTCGAGCCCGTCAGCGAACGTGAATGCATGAAGGGCAGGCTCTCATCTCATGGAGCAGCTGGGGGGTCGAGCCG
>DATJTB010000324.1:0-8493 GCA_035503795.1 Methylocella sp. | reverse complement strand
CGATTGCTGGCAGGGGCTGGACAGGCACTTCGACGCGGCTCGCCGCTAGGCCTGAAGTTTAGGACTGTGGGATGAAGCTCGCGAGCCTTGATGATGGCACAAGGGATGGTCGGCTCGCCGTCGTCTCACGCGATCTCGCCTTTGCGACGGCGGCTTCCGGTATCGCCAGGACTTTGCAAGACGCACTTGACGATTGGGCGCATGTTGCACCGCAACTCGAATGCCTTGCGTCGGCCATTGAAACGCACAGCGTGCCCTCTCAACGCTTCCATGAATCGCAGGCGCTGGCGCCGTTACCGCGGGCGTTCCAGTGGATCGACGGCTCCGCCTATTTGAGCCATGTGGAGCTGGTGCGAAAAGCCCGCGGCGCCGCCATGCCGCCCGAGCTTTACGCCGATCCGCTCCTTTATCAGGGCGGCTCGGATGGCTTTCTGGCGCCGCGCGCGGCCATTCCCCTGGCAAACGAAGATTGGGGCCTCGACTTCGAAGGCGAGGTCGCGGTGATCCTGAATGACGTCGCGATGGGAGCCAGCCTCGATGCGACGCACGAGGCCATTCTGCTCGTGGTGCTGGTCAATGATGTCTCCTTGCGCAACCTCATCCCGGCGGAACTTGCGAAGGGATTCGGCTTCCTCCAGTCGAAACCGGCTTCGGCGCTTTCGCCCGTTGCGGTGACCTTGGATGAGCTTGGCGCGGCATGGCGCGATGGGCGCCTTCATTTGACTTTATCGATCGATCTGAACGGCAAGCCGTTCGGGCGCGCCAATGCCGGCATGGGCATGAACTTCAATTTTCCGGCCCTCATCGCCACCGCCGCCAAAACAAGGCGCCTCACGGCTGGCACGATCGTCGGATCCGGCACCGTCTCCAATAAGACGACGGATGGCGGCTTCAGCCTGCCGGTCCGGGAAGGCGGCACTGGTTATTCCTGTCTCGCCGAGGCGAGGATGGTCGAGGCTTTTCGGCATGGTGCCGTGCAAACGCCCTTCTTGCGCTATGGCGACCGCGTCCGTATTGAACTGAAGGAGGCTGGCGGCCGCTCCATTTTTGGGGCCATTGAGCAAAGCGTTGAACCCTATGTCGGACCCAACAACTGAACCGGTTGTTTTCGGTTATTGGCGCTCCTCGGCCAGCTATCGGCTGCGCATCGCCCTCAATCTCAAGCGTGTCAAAGTGCAAGACGTGCATGTCCAATTGCTGGCCGGGGAACAGGCAAGCCCCGCCTTTCGTGCGCTCAATCCGACTGGACTGATTCCGTTCTGGCGGGAAGCCGATGGCTTCACTCTCGCGCAATCCCTCGCCATCATCGAATATCTGGACGAGCTCTATCCTGAGCCGCCGCTTCTTTCGCGTGAACCACGGCAAAGAGCCTTGAGCCGTGAAATCGCCTATACGGTTGCCTGCGATATCCATCCGCTTGGGAATTTGCGGGTGCTCGAAAAGCTGACACAGGATTATGGCGCCGGGCCTCTCGCCAGGGTGGCCTGGAGCCGGCATTGGCTGGCAGAAGGCTTTGCCTCAATCGAGGCGCGGCTCGCCGTCACGGCCGGCCGCCATGCGGTGGGGGACACAGTAAGCATAGCTGATATTTGTCTCGTTCCGCAGGTCTATAATGCGCACCGCTTCGGGCTTGATCTCGCGCCCTATCCGCGCATCGCCGCGGCTGATGCAGCCGCCCGCAAGCTGCCGGCCTTCGAAGCGGCCAGGCCAGAAGCGCAATCCGATGCACCGAAGGAGGCTATTTAGCCAGCTACCCGAATCGTCCGCGTGCCTGTTCGTGAGGCGTTCTGTTACGGCCGGCGGGTGATCATCTCGGGGTGCAGGGTCATTGTCGTGGGCCTACGAGGACGACTCGGATCGGGTAAATCAGCTTGATTTGGCGCCCTCTCAAATTATAGTGGGTTCTGCCCGTTAGTGGCTTAAATTTTGATGAATGGGAGGAATATAATGACGAAGAATTCGTCGATGACCTTGTCTATTATTGGGGCTGCTGCTTTGGCGGTCTTTTCCATGACCGCTCCAGTTCAGGCCAAGGACGCGGGGGATTGGACATGCGAAGATTTTCTTAAAGTTCCAAAATCTGCCCAATCGCGGGTTGTGTACTATTTGGTTGGCCTCAACAAATCTCAGATGAAGGAGTTCCACGATATCGCCGCTAAAGATTTCAACGTCCCGATTTCTAAAGTTGTTCAGTATTGTCATTCGAATCTTCCCGACAATCTCTGGCAAGCGATCGCTGACCATTTCTGGTGGCACGGAATGCAAATGCCGTAAGGTGCTTTAATATATTTTCTAAGCGAGAATATATTTTTTCTAAGCGAGGTGTTTCGCCAGGTTTCTCGGCTTCAACCGCCTCGCCGTTTCGACGCGATTACCAGGCTGCGACCAACCTTGCACGAATCTCCATAGTGCAGACAAAGCGTCCTCACTGACGGACTTATTCTCGCGAAAGCGAGAATCCGGCGCGTCCCCTGCGAGCATCTGGATTTCGCGCTTGCGCGGAAATGACTTGCAAGTTGTCGCTGGCAGAGCCTTCGGAATCGAAGGATAGCCATATCAACCCGTCCCACGTTACGACTCACTCATCCATGTCGTGGTCGGGCTCCGTTTCGCCCCCACGAAGCTCTTCCTCCTCGCGGCGCGTATCTTCCTCGGTGATCCGCTCGACGGCGGCGACCTCCTCCCCTTCCGCGGTATCGAAGACAATGACCCCTTGGGTTCCGCGACCGGCTATGCGGATGCCTTCCACCGGGCAGCGGATCAATTGGCCGCCATTGGTGACGAGCATGATCTCATCACCGTCCTCCACCGGCAACGAGGCAACGAGCTTGCCGTTTCGCGGATTGACCGCCATGGCCACGATGCCCTTGCCGCCACGCCCCGTAATGCGATACTCATAGGACGAGGTCCGCTTGCCATAGCCATTGGCGGACACCGTCAGGATGATCTCTTCGGCGGCGGACAATTCCGCATAGCGGGCGGAGCTCAGCGCCACAGTCGAGGTGTCCTCCGCGATCGGCTCCTCGCTTCCGGCGCCCTCACTCGCCTCGGGATTCGTATCCGGCGCCGTCTCACCGGCCACCGCACGGCGCATCTTGAGATAGGCGAGACGCTCGCCGACGCTCGCCTCGATATGGCGCAGAATGGCGAGCGCGATCACCTTGTCGCCCGACTCCAGCGCAATGCCGCGCACACCCATCGAATCGCGGCCCTTGAAGACCCGAACGCTCGCAACCGGGAATCGGATGCACTGGCCTTCATGGGTGGTGAGCAAGACATCGTCCCTCTCGGTGCAGATTTGTACATCGACGATTTCCTCGCCCTCATCAAGCCGCATGGCGATCTTGCCCGCCCGGTTGACTTGGGCGAAATCGGAGAGCTTGTTGCGCCGGACCGTGCCGCCCGTGGTGGCGAACATCACGTCGAGGCTGTGCCAGACCGCCTCATCTTCCGGAAGCGGCATGATGGTTGTGATCCGCTCCCCTTCTTCCAGCGGCAAGAGATTGACGAGCGCCTTGCCACGCGCCTGCGGCGCCGAAAGTGGAATGCGCCACACCTTTTCCTTGTAGACTTGGCCGCGCGAAGAGAAGAACAAGACCGGCGCATGGGTCGAGGCGACAAAGAGCCTTGCGACAAAATCCGCGTCGCGCGTCTGCATCCCGGCGCGCCCTTTACCGCCGCGCCTTTGCGCCCGGTAAGTCTGTAGCGGCACGCGCTTGACATAGCCGAGATGCGAGACGGTGACGACCATCTCCTCGCGCTGGATCAGATCCTCGTCCTCGACACCCGGCGCGTCGTCGAGAATAAGCGTGCGACGCGGGGTCGAATGCGCCGCCTTGATCTCCAACAGCTCGTCCTTGATGATCGTGAAGAGTTTTTCGCGCGATTGCAGGATCTCGAGATAGTTGGCGATCTCGGCTGCGAGCTTGTTCAGGGCTTCGGCGATTTCCTCCCGGCCGAGCGCAGTCAACCGCTGAAGCCTCAGATCCAGAATGGCGCGGGCCTGCGCCTCCGAGAGGCGGCAAGTGCCATCCTCAGCCAGCACGTGGCGCGGATCGGCGATGAGGGTGATGAGGGGCGCCATGTCGCGCGCCGGCCAGCTGCGCTCCATCAAGGCGGCGCGGGCGGTCGCTGGATCGGGCGAGGTGCGGATCAGACGGATGAACTCATCGATATTGGCGAGCGCGATCGCCAGACCCACTTGCAGATGCGCGGAGTCGCGTGCCTTGCCGAGCAGATGCTTCAGGCGCCGCGTCACCACCTCTTCGCGGAACTCGATAAAGGCCTTGAGGAAATCGGACAGCCCCAAGGACTCCGGGCGACCGCCGTTCAGGGCTATCATGTTGCAGGCGAAGCTCGATTGCAACGCCGTGAAGCGCCAGAGCTGGTTCAGCACGACATCGGCAAGCGAATCGCGCTTGATCTCGATCACGATGCGCATGCCGTCGCGGTCGGATTCATCGCGCAGATCGGCAATGCCCTCGAGGCGTTTCTCACGCACCAACTCGGCGATCTTCTCGATCATGACCGCCTTGTTGATCTGATAGGGGATCTCGGTGACGATCAGAGCTTCGCGCTCCTTGCGGATTTCCTCGATCTCGACCTTCGCGCGCATCAGCACGGAGCCGCGGCAAGAATTCGAATCGTAAGCGGCGCGGATTCCGGCCCGTCCGACAATATAGCCGCCGGTGGGAAAGTCCGGGCCAGGAATGATGGCCATAAGCTCATCGAGCGTCATTTCCGGCCGGTCGATGAGCGCGATCACGGCATCGATGACCTCGCCCAGATTATGCGGAGGGATGTTGGTCGCCATGCCGACCGCAATGCCGCCTGCGCCATTGACGAGAAGATTGGGATATTTGGCCGGAAGGACCGAGGGCTCGCGCTCGCGCCCGTCATAGTTCGGCTGGAAATCGACCGTCTCATTTTCGAGATCGTCCAAGAGCGGAACGGCCGCGCGTGCGAGCCGCACTTCCGTATAGCGCTCGGCGGCCGGCGGGTCGCCGTCGACCGAGCCGAAATTGCCCTGGCCGTCGATCAGTGGCAGGCGCATGGAGAAGGGCTGCGCCATGCGCACCAGCGCGTCATAGATGGCGAGATTTCCATGCGGATGATATTTGCCCATGGTATCGCCGGTGACGCGCGCCGATTTGTTGTAGGGTCGCTCCGGCGTGTAATTGTTCTCATGCATCGAATAGAGAATACGCCGGTGCACTGGCTTCAATCCGTCGCGCACATCGGGCAGGGCACGGCTCACAATCACGCTCATCGCGTAATCGAGATAACTCTTCTGCATTTCCTCGGAGATCGAGACCGGCTTGATGCCGGAGCTTTGCGGCGGCGAAGTGGAATCGTCGGTGTCGGGCACGAATTCTTACCTGGATGGGACGGCAACCGGTCGGATGGATACGGTGTGATATCTTAGTGCGGCCCGCCGCTGCAGGGCAACAACGGACTTGTCCTTTAGCTAAGCAATGAAACCGGGAAAACACTTTCGGCGGTATGGTTGTGGAGCTCGCGCCCGCAAGCCGACTGGAGAAAGACGCGATGTTTTGAATCTGCTCCATAAACAAACGAGAGCGAGTCCAACACATTGCGACTCAATCTAAATTCACCCGGCTTAGAAAGGAATATCATCATCGATGATATCGGCGGCGCGGCTGGCCCCGTTCGCCGGGCGACGGTCCGGATCGAGGGGCGAGGCCTGACCGAAAGAGGGGCCGGCAGACTCATAGCTGCTCTCGATCGCTTCGCCGCGGCCACGGCTATCCAAAAGTGTTAGTTCGCCGCGGAAGCGCTGCAGTACAACTTCCGTCGTTTTCCGCTGATTGCCATCGCGATCGGTGAATTCGCGGGTCTGCAACTGGCCTTCGAGAAAGATTTTCGAACCTTTCCGGCAATATTGCTCCGCGATCCTACCGAGATTCTCATTGAAGATCACGATATTATGCCATTCCGTGCGGTCCTTGCGCTCGCCGGTCGCCTTGTCGCGCCAGCTCTCCGTGGTAGCCAGGGAAAAGCTCACGACGGGATCACCCGCACCTGTGCGCCGGACCTCCGGATCGCGGCCGAGATTGCCGACGAGAATGACCTTGTTGACGCTCCCAGCCATGCGGCCCTCCTTCAATTCGAGCTGCGGATCCATAAGTGCGGTGTCTTCGTTTCACTTTCTACCGCTTTGCTGCCAATGGGGAGGTAGAAGATCCGCATTATCCACCATATTCCCAAATCTGCCTGCGGCATATTATAAGTTCTCTTTTTGTTCTAGCCCAAAGAAAGGGCTGACGCAAGCGCTAACGGCCCGTCCTTCTCTTTCAGCCGCCGAAAGAGGGACGTTTTACCTGACGCCCCATGGTGGGAGAAGCAAGGGCCGGAACCGATCAATTGAGCCGATTTTTTTAAGCGCGAATTGGCTTTCCCGTGCTGAAATCCCCCTAAGAATCGGGCCCCGCGAAGCCATGGCAAGGCGGGCAAAACCGAAACCCGAGGCACTGCTCCGCAAAGCGACGGCACAGCCGCAGCAAGGTCAATCCTGCCGATGAAACCAGCCCGAATCGCCGTCCTTGGCATTGCGCTCGTGGCCGGACTGAGCGCCGCGATTCTCGCGGGAAGCTCAAAGCCGGCACCGCCAGCCGCGCCACCGCCGCTGCCAACCGATGGCGTTCTAATCGCCGCCAGGGACTTGAATGCCGGCAGCGTCCTGACGCCGGGGGATATGCGTTGGGATCCACGCCCGAAGGATCATATTGCCGAGGATGTCATCCGCCAGAGCGCTGAGCCCAACGCAATCGCGGAATGGACGGGGGCTGTCATCTGCACGCAAATTGCGGCAGGCGATTCGCTGCGCGCCAAACGCATGAACCAGGATAAGAATCCGCAGGCGCGCTGTCTCCCCTTCGATCTTTATCCCGGCATGCGGGCCGTGGCGATCGAGATCAACACGCAAGGTTCGAGCACGGCGGGCGGGTTTATTCTGCCGGGCAGCAGGGTCGATGTGGTTCACACCTTTCACGACGAGGATGCGCAAAACAGCGCCTCCCAGGTGAGCCGGATCATCCTCACCAATCGGCGGGTTCTGGCGATCGGCCAGACGCGGGAGAAGGAAGGCGATCCATTTATCACGGGGGCCACTGTCGCGACTTTGGAGCTCACGCCGGCGCAGGCCGAAACCGTTGTGCTTGCCCAGCGCACCGGTCAGCTTTCGCTGATCTTGCGCAGCGTCCAGGACGCGGACGCAAGCGGCGCGGAGTTTCCGGATCACAGCAATGGGATGATGGTGGTTCGCCATGGGGTGCCAGTGCACGACAAAGCACATTGAACGCGGTCTTGCGGTAGAGGCGTCGCAGCGCCAAGGGGGAGCGAAGCTCGCATGACGATCGGCAAGCCCTGGGTGACAAGCCGGATGAAGATATGGGCCGTGGCCGGCGTGGTTTTCTTGGCTCCGGGCTTCTCGTCCTTCTCCCACGCGCAGGACCAAGGGGAGGAAAGGGGGTCCTATGATCCCGGTGTCGCCCCGGCACGCCGGATTGCGATGAGCAAGGGCCAGTCCCGCATCATCGACCTGCCGCAGGACGCGGCGGAGATTTTCATCGCCAATCCGAATGTGGCCAATGCCGTCGTGCGCTCGCCGCGAAAGATCTACATCATCGGCATGGATGGTGGCCAGACCAGCTTCTATGCCCTGGATCAGAAGGGCCGCCAGATCGCCGCCTACGAGCTCAGCATCAACGCGCCGCCCGCCTTCCGTATCGATATTGTCGGGCTTCAGAAAATGCTGAGCTCTGTATTGCCGGGTACCGATATTCGGGCGCGCCTGGCGAATGACACGATTATCCTGACCGGAACGGCCGAGACAGCCGAAGAGGCACAAAAGGCCCTTGAAATCGCAAGAGCATTCCGGACGCGGACCTCTATGCCCGGCATCCAGGGGGAAACCACAGCGCAGTCGCAGACAACCAATGTCAGCGCGCCGGTCGTCAACACCAACATACCGGCCAACCAGAACAGGCCGCAAGACACGGGCGGGATCGTCAATCTCATCACGATCCGTGGTCGCAGCCAGGTGATGCTGAAAGTGACAGTCTCAGAGATCAGCCGGGATATCGTCAAGCAGCTTGGCCTCACCACCAGCTCGCTGACCGCGAGCTGGGGCACATTCACCCAGTTCAATCCCTTCCCGATCAATGGCGTGATCGCACCCGCCGCAGTCACCACAGGTACAAATGCTCTCGCTTCGGCGGCGCAGAACGGAACGGCCACCGCCATCACCGCGAGCAATCCCTCCAACACATTGAGCGCCACCCTGCAGGCTTTCGAGCGCTATGGGGTGACACGGATCCTGGCCGAGCCAACCGTATCGGCCGTGTCGGGGGAAAGCGCTTCGCTGACCGTCGGCGGCGAGATACCAATACCGGGTCCCACAACCTGCCAAGCCCAGGGCTGCGCAGGTGGAGGTGCGAATTTCTACCCCTACGGTGTAACCTTAGGATTCAC
>DATJTB010000323.1:0-14901 GCA_035503795.1 Methylocella sp. | reverse complement strand
GGCTTTGGCTGGATGGCCCAGGATCTTTCGGGCGCTGGCGCGATGGGCGATGCGGCCGCGGCGACCCGCGAGAAGGGCGAGGCCTGTGCCGACCATGGCGCGACCGCCTTCGTCGAGCTGTTGCAGGAGATCGAGCGCTTCGATCTTACAAGACTGCGGACGGGGCCTTTGTCCGAGCCCTTGTAAGGATTGAGCGAAAAACCGGACCAAAATGTTTCACGTGAAACATTTTTGTCCGGTCACGGGGCGGAAGCGGACGATTCCGCCCGCCAGGGGAAGGTCCAGGTCTCGGTGAGCGCCTTGCTGCCGGTGCGCACCTTGGCCAGCAGCGACGCCGACCTCATCGCCTTCGGCAAGCCATTCATCGCCAGCCCCGACCTCGTCGAGCGGCTTCGCCGCAACGCCCCGCTCAACCTGCCTAGAGCGAATTCCGCAAAAGTTGACAGACTATTGCGACTATAATTCGCTCCAACTTATTGATCTTGCGGGATTTCTTATCGCTCGAACGATTCCGTTCGAGCGATAAGCGCGCTAAGAATGAAACTTTTTACGGCGCCGCCGCCGAAGGCTATACGGATTACCCAGCCCTCACCGCCTGATCCTGGGTTTGGTCCTTGAGTCCCACGTCGCGACATCCTCCAACGCCGACCGAGCGGCTCGCCGAGGTGCGCGCCCGCATCGTCCGGGCGGCGCGCGACGCGGGCCGCGACCCGCAATCCGTCACTCTCGTCTGCGTCTCCAAAACCTTCGAGTCGGACGCGATTTCGCCGGTGATCGCGGCAGGCGAACGCGTTTTCGGTGAGAACCGGGTGCAGGAGGCGCTGGACAAATGGCCGCCGCTCAAAGCCGTCCATCCCGACATCGAATTGCATTTGATCGGCCCCTTGCAGTCCAACAAGGCCCGCGACGCGGTCCTGTTCTTCGACGTGATCGAGACGGTCGATCGCGACAAGATCGCCAAGGCGATTGCCCAGGAAATGGAGAAGACAGGCCAGCGGCCGCGTCTTTTCGTCCAGGTCAACACTGGCGCCGAGCCGCAGAAGGCCGGTGTCTTGCCGCAGGCGGCCGACCGCTTCATCGCCAGCTGCCGCAACGATTATGGCCTCGACATTTCGGGCCTCATGTGCATCCCGCCGGCCGGCGAACTCGCCGCGCCGCATTTCGCGCTCTTGAACAAGATCGCGGCGCGCAATGGCATGGCAGGGCTCTCTATGGGCATGAGCGGCGATTATGAAATCGCGATCGGCCTCGGTGCCACACATGTGCGGATCGGCAGTGCGATTTTTGGCACAAGGTGATCTCGCGCCGATGCGTTCATCTGACGATCAGGACCGGCCTCCTTGAAAGGCGCGGCAGAAGCTTTCGCAGATCCTTGGCGCTGAGCGCGACGCAACCTTCGGTCGGCGCGAAATTTTCACTTGCGCAATGAAGAAAAATGGCACTGCCGCGTTTCTTGCAGCGCCGGTTCAGATTGTAATCGAGCACGATGACGAGGTCGTAGAGGGAATCGCCGCGCCATAGCTTTTCATGGGAGGCGCGGAACGGCAATGGCACCGGCCGGTTGTAAAGCGGGCTCTTTGGATCGTCGCACCAGCCGTCGGCCGGGCAGAGCGGTCGCACCGGCAGAAGCGAGGCTGGCCGCGTAGCTCTGTCGGCCCGGAAGAAGCCGTAGAGCAAGGCAAAACGCCCGGCGGGCGTGGCCTTGTCTCCCTCTTTCTTCGCGTGCTGAACGCCGGCTTGACCCAAAGTGCAGCTCAAGGTGAGCTGCCCGGCTCGCAACAGGCCCATCACAAGACCGGGCGCCTGCCTGGATCGCGGCCGCCGCGTGACGATGAGAGTGCAGAGGCCATGTTTCCGAGCATCGGATCCCGGGGCAACAGAACGGTGCTGGTTTTTGATAGGTGCGTGCATGCCTGCTGACCCGCCGTTCGAAAGCTGTTGACCGCACCCCCGTCCGGCCAACCGGCAGGGTTGAAATTTCGCTGTAATTTTAAGAGAATACCGCTCATAAGCGAACCAATCAAAGGCTGGCGCTTCGGGCCTTATCGGCCAATCATGAAACTTGCACAATGGAGCGGAGTTAAAGGAGAAGCGCTGGAACTCATTCGACTCTGCCCTGGTTATTCAAGACGGCGCCATTCCTCAGGGATTCCTCATGACCACGGCCTTTAAGATTCTGATCGCCGACGATGATGCGAATTTGCGCTCGGCGCTGGCCGAGCAGCTTGGCCTGCATGAAGAGTTTTTGCCGATCCAGGCGGAGACCGGGCAAGGTGCTCTTGAAACCGTTGCCGCCGAGACACCCGATTTGATCATCATGGATGTTGGGTTGCCGGACATGGATGGACGGTCCGCGGTGAAACAGCTCCGCCAACAGGGTTTCAAGAATCCGATCATCCTACTGACCGGCCATGATTCGGAAGCCGACACCGTGGAGGGTTTCGAATCCGGCGCCAATGATTATGTCGTCAAGCCCTTTCGCTTCGCCGAACTGCTCGCCCGCATCCGGGCCCATCTGCGCCAGCATGAATCCAGCGAGGAAGCCCTGTTCCGGATCGGCCCCTATACCTTCCAGCCCGGCGCCAAGCATCTCATCGGCGAAAAGGGCAATAAACTGCGTCTCACCGAGAAGGAAACCGCGATTCTGCGTTTCCTCTACCGCGCCGGACAATCGGTGATCTCCCGGGAAGTGCTGCTACGTGAAGTATGGGGCTATAACGCCAATGTCACCACCCATACACTCGAAACGCACATCTATCGACTCCGACAGAAGATCGAGCGCGATCCAACCAAGGCGCAGCTTCTTGTCACCGCGGCCGGCGGCTATAAGCTGATTCCCTGACCTGCGCTGCACAATATGGGGGAGAGCGATGGGATTCGAAGTCAATATCGGCCAGTTGGCCTGCAACCGGTTCCTGGCGGCCATCGAACCGGCCGCGCTCGAGTTCATCGCCTATTCGGCCGAAGCCCGGCAGTTGCGCGCGGGCGATGTCCTGTTCCGGCTGAATGATGTTTCACACGACGGCTTTGCCGTGCTCACGGGCTCCATCGCGCTTGATCCTTCGGGCGAAGGACGTGCCGTCGCCCGGATCATCCGCCCGCCATCGCTCATCGGTGAACTCGCACTCATCACGGAAACGCGCCGGCCGGCTACCGCCATCGCCCGCGAGCCATCGACCGTCTTGCGCATCTCGCGCCAACTGTTTCATCGCGCCTTGCAGGAATTTCCAGAGAGCGCGACACGCCTCCACCAAAGTTTGAGCGCCGATATGCAGCAATACATGAGCCGGCTTGGCGCGGTGCGGGAAACCTTATCCAAAGGTATGGAACCGGAAAACGAAGGAAAGGTCTCAACCAACTCTTCGGACTCATAAGTCGACCGAAGTTCAGCAAGGCCGCGTGCACCGCGCAAACGCGGCAAAGAGAAATACTTCATGAATACTTTACATGCCGGTGGGCCCTCCGTGCTCCAGGAAGAGCTTTCCGTCGAGGCAGTCTTTGCCGCGCAGCGCGCAACGGCCATCGCTCAGAGAGTCTCTTCGGCCAAAGCGCGTGCGGAGAAATTGCAAAGGCTTGAAGAGGCGGTCCTCGCGCAGAGAGATCCAATCCGGCACGCGCTTATGGAGGATTTACACCGTCCCGTGGCCGAGACCGACCTTTTCGAGTTGGTCCCGATCCTCTCCGGCCTGCGCCACGCTCGCCGGCATCTCAAAGCCTGGATGAAGCCGCGCTATGTGCCCCCGACGCTTGCTATGTTCGGTACGAAAGCCCGGATCCGGTGCGAGCCGAAGGGCGTCTCGCTCATCATCGCACCTTGGAACTATCCGGTGAGCCTGTTGCTCGGGCCGTTGACATCGGCGATCGCAGCCGGTTGTCCGGCCGTGCTTAAACCTTCCGAAATGACTCCCGCGACCGCCGAAATTATGACCCGACTGATCAAGGCGACTTTCGATCCCCGGGAGGTTGCAATATTCGAGGGGGATGCAGCAGTCGCGACAAAGCTTCTCGCGCTTCCCTTCGATCATATTTTCTTCACCGGCAGTCCGGCCGTCGGCAAGATTGTCATGCAAGCCGCGGCGCAAAATCTCGCGGCAGTGACCCTGGAACTTGGCGGCAAATCGCCGGTCATCCTCGATGAAACCGCCGATCTTAGGAAAGCGGCGCAAAGCATCTGCTGGGGAAAGTTTTCGAATAGCGGCCAGACCTGCATCGCCCCCGATTACGCCTATGTTCATGAGAAGGTCTTGCCAGCTTTTCTGGCAGCGATGAAAGAAGTGTTGGCACGCCTCTATGGCGAGCCGGCGCAAACCCCCGATTATTGCCGGATTGTCAATGAGAAGCATTTTGCTCGAATTACCATGCTCATTGATGAGGCCGTGAAGGATGGCGCGACAATTGTTGTTGGGGGTGAACGCGAGGCCACGCAAAAATTCATCGCGCCAACGCTTCTGACCGGTCTCACCGAGAACATGGCGATCCTAAGGGAGGAGATTTTTGGCCCCGTCCTGCCGGTCCTTCCCTACAGGGACTTGGCCGAACCCATTGCCGCGATCAATGCGCGGCCAAAACCGCTTGCCCTTTATGTTTATGGGAAGGACCAGGAAAGGATTGCTAAAATCCTGCGAGAGACATCAGCAGGCGGATCTTGCATCAATAGTTGCCTGCTTCAGTTCACCCATGAGAATCTGCCGTTTGGCGGCATTGGCCATTCGGGGCTTGGCCACTCGCATGGAATTTTCGGCTTTCACGCCTTCTCACATGAACGCGCAGTGCTCGAAGATAAGTTCAGCCTCATGCCGTGGCTCTATCCGCCCTATACGCCATGGGTGAAAAGGTGGATTGATTGGACGCTGCGCTATTTGGCGTGAATGTTGTGCGTAAAGACTTGGTGCGAGAGCTACAAATTCACAGATGCCTCTCCATTATTGGCAAGCGATGGCGATGAAGATGGCAATTTTTCTACACGCCGTGCACGCAAGCCAAGCAGGGCATTTTACAATCGGTGAATGTGCTCACCGCTCAACAGACGGCTTTTATAAGATGTAGTCATATAGCCCTGGCTTAGAGCGAATTCCGCAAAAGTTGACAGACTTTTGCGACGATAATTCGCTCCAACTTATTGATCTTGCGCGATTTCTTATCGCTCGAACGAGTCCGTTCGAGCGATAAGCGCGCTAGTGCGGCGGAACGTAACAGGTGAAGGCGGAACGTCAGAAGAAATTGATACCGGTAGAGGATCATGCGGCGCAAGAACGGCTCCTGGCCGAAACTCATCAGCGATTCCCTTGAGATTAGGTGCAAGCGCATCCACTGTCATCGCCTTACGTATGGCAAAACTCGCAAAGGGTGGGGTTGCCGCCAAACGGGAAAGCCAGCGAATGGTGGATGAGAAAATAAAGGCCGCCCTCGATGCGGCGCGCCGCCTCGCATCGGGCAACACCCCGCAAGTGCCCACTCGCACCCTTGCTGTCTATCAAAAACATGTCGCCAAAAATCTTCGTCGTCTTCTCAAGGGATAAGAGTCCTACCCCAGAAGCTCGGTGAGCACCGGGATCAGCGGCGCATCGGCGGGCGGCATGGGATAGGCACGCAGGTCCTTGGGCAAAACCCATTTCAGCGCTTGATTTTCGCGCGCCGCAACAAAGCCTTTCCACCGCCGGCAGATATAAAGCGGCATCAAGAGATGAAAATCGGGATAGGCGAAACTCGCGAAGGTCAGCGGCGCGAGACAGGCTTCCTCGACGGTGATGCCGAGCTCCTCATGCAATTCACGGATGAGCGCCGTCTCCGGCCGCTCGCCCACTTCGATCTTGCCGCCGGGAAATTCCCAGAGGCCGCCGAGAGGCTTGTCTTTCGGGCGCTGCGCGATGAGCACGCGGCAATCGGGATCAATAAGGGCGGCGGCGGCGACAAGCAGAAGTTTCACGACCGGTAGTCGCCGTTGATCGCGACATAATCCTTGGTGAGATCACAAGTCCACACCTTCGCCTCGCCTTTGCCGAGACCCAGATCCACGCGGATCAGGATCTCGTCGGTGCGCATCAGCTTTGAGACTTCGGCTTCGTCGTAGTCGGGATCTCGCTGGCCCTTGTGGGCGACACGGACGCCGTTGAACCAGATCGCGAGCTTGTCGCGCTCGGCCCTCTCCCCCGCCTTGCCGACCGCCATCACGATCCGCCCCCAATTGGCGTCCTCGCCCGCCACGGCCGTTTTGACGAGCGGCGAATTGGCGATCGAGAAGGCGATCTTTTTAGCGCTGGCCGCCGAGACCGCTCTAGTCACCTCGACTTCGATGAATTTACGGGCGCCTTCCCCATCGCGCACCACCTGCTGGGCGAGATCGAGAAGCAGTCGATTGAGCGCGGCCTTGAACGGCGCGAGTCTGCGGTCATTGGCGACAGTAATCTTCGGCGCGCCACGCGCGGCTGCGGCACCCGTTGCAAAGAGCAGAAGCGTGTCGGAGGTCGAGGTATCGCTGTCGACGGTGATCGCGTTGAAGGAATTCTGCACGCCCTTCGCGAGCAGGGGTTGCAGGGCGGCGGCGGAAACCGCCGCATCGGTGAAGACGAAAGCCAGCATCGTGGCCAGATCCGGCGCGATCATGCCCGCGCCCTTTGCCATGCCGGCAAGCGACACCTCAACCCCGCCGACCACAGCACGAGCGACCGCAACCTTTGGAAAGGTATCGGTCGTCATGATCGCCTTGGCAGCTTCGAGCAGGTTTCCGGGTAAAGCGCGCGCCACGAGTTTTTCCAGCACGCCATCGAATTTCTGCGCCTCGAGCGGCTCGCCGATGACCCCGGTCGAGGCGAGGAAAATCTCGCCGGCCGGCACACTGGCCGCCTTGGCTGCCAGCGTGGCGGCGAACTTCACCGCATCAACACCACGCTTGCCGGTAAAAGCATTGGCATTGCCGGAATTGACGAGAAGCGCGCGCGCCTTGCCCTTTTTAAGGTGCGTGCGGCACCAATCGACCGGCGCCGAAGGACATTTGGATCTCGTGAAGACACCCGCCACCTCCGTTCCCTTATCGAAAAGGGCCAACATCACATCGGTGCGATTCTTGTAGCGGATCCCCGCCGCGCCAGCGGCAAATCGCACGCCTTCGATCTCCGGCAGATCGGGCAGCGTTTTAGGTGCAAGCGGCGAGACAGTAGCGGCCATGGTGTTCAACCCCCCGCAAGGCCAAAGGTACTCGGACATGTGTCATGCGCGAACTGCGCATGACACGATTCCAATCCTCGCGCGGAGCTACCTCGCGCACAATCTTATTTCTTGCCTGGCGCCGACGGTTTATCCGGCGTCGCTGCGGGCTTTGGCGTTTCCGGCGGCTCTTCGGTCTTCTCGATCTTCGCATTCTTGCGCAAATCGGTGACATAGGCGAGCTGCGCCTTGCGAGCGACATAGTTTGAGACCTGATCCTTCACCTGATCGAAGGTCGGCGGCGTTTTTTCGCGCTTGTCCAAAATCTCAATGATGTGCCAGCCAAACGGTGTTTTTACCGGATCTGATACCTGTCCGACCTCGAGCTTGAAGGCAGCGTCGGAAAATTCCGGGACCATGCGGTCCTTGGTAAACCAGCCAAGATCACCGCCTTCGGAACCAGGATCCTTGGAGAGTTCCTTGGCGAGCTTTTCGAAATCCTCGCCGCCAACGAGGCGTTTCCATACGGTCTTGGCCTCCTCTTCGCTTCCAACGAGAATATGCCGCGCATGGATCTCGGTTTCCGGTTTCTGCTTCTTGATTTCCTCGTCATAGGTCGCCTTGACGACTGAATCCGTCGCGGCATTCTTGGCGATCTTCTCGAGCACGCCCTCCATGAGGAGCTTTTCCCGGTAATAGGCGAGCTTCTTGGCGAATTCCGGGGTTTGGTCGGCCTTGTCCGCGATCGCCTTTTGCGCCACGAGTTCACTGTTGATCAAATAGTCGAGGAGATAGTTATCCCGCTCCTTGCCTTCGAGCTGGGGCGGCAGGCTGCCACGCAAATCCTCATCGGCAAGCTTCACATCCTCGTCGGTGATCTCCTTGCCATTGACCGTGGCGAGCACCTTGGCCGATGCGGGGAGGGGGGTGAGAGCGCCAAGCCAGGACAAGCTCAAAAGCAGCACCGGGGCAACGGTCAGGGTTTGCAGGCGTTTCGTCAGGATCATGAAGATGGGCTCCGCAAGATCGCCCGGCCGCAGGCCGTGCGATGGGCTTAGAATGGAGTTTGCCGGGCGACCATGCACGGACCGACGGATTTGACAAGCCCCGCCCCCAATCTTATCTGTCGCTTCGGTGATCGGAATGAATTTCTACCTATATCGGCCGGCGACGCCCACTTCCGATTGGCAGCTTGCCGCTGATAATGAACCGCTTCAGTGCAGCCGCAGACCAGGGTTTTCCCCGTTTGAGCCCCACTTTTCGGCAATGACCAGCGCAAGCCAAACGCGCGTCCGGTCGGATCGACGCCCCATGCCATGTTTCGTCCGGCGCCGCCCAAAATACAAAAGGGAGACAAGAAAATACCATTGCGAGGCAAAACATCTCAAATCCTCCTGATCGGGTGCAGACTGCGCAAGGGTCGCGACTTATTTCTTCGTTCAAATCCAGCTCTCGGTTCTTGGAGTTAATCCGGTTTCATGATTTTGGATCGAGCGGATCCAAATCATCATGATCCAGCTAGAGCAAATCGTTTCCGATCCAGAAAGGCTTCTTCGTAATGTTCGGCCAACTCGCGAAAAAACTTTTCGGCTCCTCGAATGATCGCCGGCTGAAGAGCTACCAGCCGAGGGTCGCGGCGATCAATGCGCTGGAAGGCTCGGTGGCAAAACTGACCGATGCCGAGCTTGCCGAAAGGACCGCTACCTTCAAGGCGCAGCTTGCCGCCGGACACCCACTCGATGACCTCCTGGTCCCCGCCTTCGCTACCGTGCGGGAGGCGGCGAGGCGCACCCTTGGCCAACGCCATTTCGATGTCCAGCTCGTCGGCGGCATGGTGCTGCATGAAGGAGCGATCGCCGAGATGCGCACCGGCGAAGGCAAGACCCTCGTTGCGACGCTCGCGACCTATCTGAACGCGCTCGCAGGCAAAGGCGTGCATGTCGTCACCGTCAATGACTATCTTGCCCGCCGCGACGCGGAATGGATGGGCAACATCTATAAATTCCTGGGCCTTTCGACCGGCATCATCGTGCATGGACTCGACGATGATGAGCGCCGTCGCGCCTACGCCGCCGACATCACTTACGGCACCAACAATGAGTTCGGCTTCGACTATTTGCGCGACAACATGAAATACGAGCTCGGCCAGATGGTTCAGCGCGGCCATCATTACGCCATTGTCGACGAGGTCGATTCGATCCTAGTCGATGAAGCGCGCACCCCTTTGATCATATCGGGTGCCTCCGATGACCGCTCCGATCTCTATATCGCAATCGACAAGGTCATCCCCAGCCTTACGGAAGAAGACTACGAACTCGACGAGAAGCAGCGCACGACCAATCTGACCGAGGCCGGCAATGAGCATATGGAAGCGCTTTTGGGCGAGTTGGGCGTCTTAGCTGAAGGCTCGCTTTACGAGGCTTCGAACGTCACCGTAGTGCATCATGTGAACCAGGCTTTGCGGGCGCATAAATTGTTCAAGCGTGACAAGGACTACATCGTGCGCAAGGGCGAGGTCGTCATTATCGACGAGTTCACCGGCCGGATGATGCCAGGGCGGCGCTACTCGGAAGGGCTGCACCAGGCACTCGAAGCCAAGGAGCATGTGACGATCCAGCCCGAGAATGTCACTCTCGCCTCGATCACCTTCCAGAACTATTTCCGTCTTTATGGCAAGCTCGCCGGCATGACTGGCACGGCGGCGACCGAAGCCGATGAATTCGCCGAAATCTACAAGCTCGATGTCGTCGAGATCCCGACCAACAAGCCGGTCATGCGGCGGGACGAGGACGACGAAGTCTATCGAACCCATGAGGAGAAGCTGCGGGCGATCATCCGCGAGATCGACGCGGCCAATGAAAAACTGCAACCCATGCTCGTCGGCACGACCTCGATCGAGAAATCGGAAGAGCTCGCCGAGGCGATGAAGAAGCAGGGCTACAGGCAGATCGATTTCTCAGAGCCGACGGCTTTGCAGAAGCTCTATGCGGCGGCGCGTTCCGGCAAGCCATCCAAGCTTTTCGCCGTGCTGAATGCACGCTTCCATGAGCAGGAGGCCTATATCGTCGCCGAGGCGGGTGTTCCCGGCGCAATTACGGTCGCGACCAATATGGCCGGGCGCGGCACTGACATTCAACTTGGCGGCAACGTCGAGATGCGCATCACGCAGGAATGCATCAATCTGCCGGAAGGCGAGGAGCATGAAGAGAAGGAACTCTTGATCCGGGCGGAAGTCGAAGCCTTCAAGGCCAAGGCCATCGAGGCGGGTGGCCTCTACATCATCGGCACGGAGCGGCATGAGAGCCGCCGCATCGACAACCAGCTGCGCGGCCGATCCGGCCGCCAGGGCGATCCGGGACGTTCAAAATTTTTCCTGTCGCTGAAAGACGATCTCATGCGGATCTTCGGCTCCGACCGGATGGATTCCATGCTCGTCAAGCTCGGTCTCAAGGAAGATGAGGCGATCGTCCACCCCTGGATCAATAAGGCGCTCGAAAAGGCCCAGCAGAAAGTCGAAGCGCGCAATTTCGACATGCGCAAGAATATTCTGAAATATGACAACGTCATGAACGATCAACGAAAGGTCGTCTTCGAGCAGCGCCGCGAAATGATGGCGCAAGATTCGCTCGAAGAGATGATCACCGATATGCGCGAAGGGGTCGTTGACGATCTAATCACGAGGTTCATCCCGCCGGACTCCTATCCCGAATCCTGGGACATTGCCGAGTTCTCCGAAACCGTTCGAATGAGCCTCAACATCACGCCGCCGCTCGCCGATTGGGTGAAGGAAGAGGGCATCAGCGAGGAGGAAATGCACGACCGGCTGCGCCGGCAAGCGAATGAAGCCTATCAGGCGCGGGTCGAGCGCAACGGCCCTGAGATCACTCGCTATATCGAGAAGCAGATCGTGTTGCAGGCGCTCGACCACCTATGGCGCGAACATCTCGTTACGCTTGACCATTTGCGCCAAGTCATCGGCTGGCGCGGCATGGCGCAGCGCGACCCGTTGAATGAATATAAGGCCGAGGCCTTCGAGCTGTTCAGTGAACTAATCAAGCATTTGCGCGAGACGACGACGGCACAGCTGAACCGGGTCGAAGTTGCCTTCGATCGTCCACCGCCGCCCGACTCGCCGGATGGCATCGAGCCGCAGCCACCCGCCGAACCGGCGATCGTCAATACCGGCTTTCCTCCCGTTCTTCTGCAACCATCGAAACCGGTTTTCCCGGCCTTGGGCGGGGCCACGACAGAGCCACGACAATTGCCCCCTTCGCATGGCAAGATCGGCCGCAATCAGCCATGCCCTTGCGGCTCCGGCAAGAAATACAAGCACTGTCACGGCGCGCTGGCGTGAAACCCAACAATCTACGAGGATTTTCAGCTCGAGGCGGTCTCCGTCATGAGCCTTCCACAATAGTTGAGTTAGGTAACAGATCAAATTATCAAAACTGCACAAACTGCTGCGGCGTACCTCACCATGCGGTCTTTGAAGCTGCGCTCTTGAAGTCCTTCTTTTGAACCCCAATTGGGGAGGGTTCTCGCCATGGATCTTCAGAGAGGTATTTCGTCAATGAAACTTCGCGCTTGCTCTGGCCTATTCATATTCTCGCTCGCCACCTCATTAGCTCTCGTTCCGGTAAATGCAGGTGCCCAAGAGTCGTCCCCGCAGGATCATTCCCAAATGGATGGGATGATGAGCCATGGAATGATGGGAGGCGGAATGAGGAACGAAAACATGATGGGGGGAGCCGACCACAGTCAAGGATGTGACATGATGGGCGGTGATATGTCGCCCGATATGTCCAAGATGATGGAGAAGATGCATGAGAAGCTCGCTCATATGGGCGAGAGGGTTGCGGCTTTAAAGACCGAGCTCAAAATCACCGATGCACAAAACGCGGACTGGGACAAATTTGCGGCTGCCCTAAATGCAGCCGCAAAGTCCGCGCAGTCTTCCATGGATATGATGCACAATAAAATGATGAAAACCAAAATGCACACGGATCTGCCAGAAAGCCTCTCAACCAAGGTGCAAATGATTTCGGACCATCTTGCCAGCTTGCAAGCAATCAAATCGGCGCTTGATCCGCTTTATGCTTCCTTCGATGATCAGCAGAAAAAAATTGCGGATAGTTTGAAGATCGGACCCATGGGTATGATGTGAGCGGGCTTCGCCGAACGGAACATCCGCTCGGCGCTTTGATTGGGACTCATCAAGCCATTGAAAACCAGTTCCCACAAGAAAATGCAATAGATCCGATTTGCTACTCGTGAGCTATTTCCGGCTTCGCATCGAAGCGGAAATAGCTCGATTGGCCCAGTGTCATTCTGCACAGCCTACCTCACGCCTGACAAGCCAATCTCTCTTTATTGCCGGTCCTTGAGGACGAGCAAGAGGAGAATCTCATGATCAATTTTGGAAAACGATTATAACCGGTGCAGCGGTTTCGGCCCTGGGCTTGGCCACCACGACGACATCCGCAGCGGCTTGGGCCATTATTACGGATGGGGGCCGAGGTGGCGGTGGGCTTGCCGCAGCCTTGCCGCTCGGTGCCGCAACAGCTGCGGTCATCAATGCCCAGCCTTATTATGCCTATCCTCATTATGCCTATCCGCCAGCCGATCGTTGACGGTTATAGCAGTGTCATCAGCTTTCGCCGCGTGCGTTACTGCAACTGATTCTTGAAACGGGACCTAGATGGGATGAGCAAAGTGCGAAGCGGTTTTGCTCAGCCCGCTCTAAATTACGAGAATCGAACACGTTTCATGATTTTGGATCGATTCGATCCAAAATCATCGTGATCTAGGCAAAGACCTGGCGTAAGATCGTCAACCGCTGTTTCCCCAGGTGGAGAGCTCGGCCATGCATGCTCCTTTGACTCAGCCAAGCCTTGCCTATTTTAGCATGCGCTGCCACTTGAAGGTGCCATCCCCCTTCTATCCAAGGCTCCGACCAAGGATCTCCTATTGAATCGCTTGACCTTCATAGCCAAACTCGCTGGCCTTTGCGGAATTGTGGCGATCATCATCCTTTCCCTTCTGCCGGGTGATTACCGGCCTCACACCGGCCTGCCGGGCCGCGTCGAACATTTCATCGCCTATGGGTTGACCGCAACTGCTTTGGCATTGGGTTTCCGACCGCTTGCAGCCCGGCTTGCATTTGCGGGGGTATTGGTGCTGCTCGCCGGAGCGATGGAGGTTTTGCAACAATACGTTCCCGATCGGCATCCTGCCATCGCGGATGCGCTCGCGAGCAGCCTCGGCGGGCTCCTCGGCCTCGCTTTAGGGGCATTTCTATACGAATGGCTGACGCCGATCGAACACCGCCGCCAAGCGCTCAAACCACGACTTTAGATTAAGAACGGGATCGGCGACCATTGCCCGATCTGGCTTATCCCGATTCTACTGTCGCGGGATCGTCGAGGTGAGATCCCAATCTTCCGGCTTTCCTTCGGGAAGGTAAGCCGCCCCTGTCCGCCCAGCCGGATGCATGGGTTCTGACGATTCCGTCGCGGTAGCCGATGGCAAGGGCACCCGCTGAGCCGCGGCAAAATAGGCATCGGGAATTCGCGCGGATGGGGCTGGACCCGGCCCGCCATGCAGGCTGAACGTCTCGCCCTCCGGATGGCGGGCCTGCGCGACGTCGATCTCCTCATCGATCTCCGGCGGATTGGGTAAACCATCACGCGGCGGCTCGGGTTGCGGGCTTGGCTGCGGCTGCGGGCGACAAATTCGCCGCGGGCCCGTATTCGTATTGCCATGCAAAGCCAGGTCAACGTGGATATGGTTGTAATGAAAGATATTGGCGCCCGGGCCCAGTACGGTCGTGAAACTGCCGCAGGCGCCGGCATGCACATCACGCAAAAAGGCCATGCTCGCCTCATCGCCATGCGTCCAGTCGCGGACTATGGATATGACCCGCCCATCGGCGAGACGGAAACCACCGATGTCGAATGCGTTGCCGAACGCATGCTCGGAGATTTGCGCTCCAGGCTGATGATTCATGGTGCGACAGCTATAGGCGCCCATGGAGTCGATTTCGACAACCGCCACGCCAAATCGCGCCCGCGCGGCCGGCTGCACCACGTTCTCAAGCCAAGCGTTGAGTGCAGCGATCATCGGACAATTGAGCGTGTAGGTTGAATTCAACCGTACCGCTCCATCCAGCAAGGCGCTGACCCGGAACGGCCTCGTGAGGCCACATATGCCGGGACCATCGATCTCGGGGGCCGGCTGAATCGCGTCCGAAACATGTATAAGCCTTTGCGCTAGGCAAGCCGCTTCCGCGGCGCCGCGCCAGCCCGGCCGCTGGGGCGCTTGATAATTCGAGCAGCCGCACATGGCCAAAAGCAGGATGGCGGCAAAGAGAAGCGGCACCACACGACATGCCATCCGTCTGTCATGCGCGCAAGATCTTAACTGCCCCTGAAATAGCGAGGTTAATGATTTCACTCATTGGCCTTGTGATTGTGCCGGACAGACCGCCGCCCGCATTTGCCCTTTCGCCCCAACCTTGTCCCCCATTCCTCGCGCAAAGTAGCGCTTAACCCCGCCGACGATCGAACGTCAGCTTCGCGCCAGCACCTCCGAGCAAGATGGACGGCAAGGAAGCGCCGTTCAGACAACCCAGCGATGATGCGTTTTGTAAGGAGGAATACCGGATTTCCGTGCTGACCCTCTTCACAACAAGGGAGGGCTATGCTAGAACATAAACGTAACAAACTACGAACAAACAAAGCCAATTAAAATGAAGCTACG
>DATJTB010000322.1:0-12281 GCA_035503795.1 Methylocella sp. | reverse complement strand
CACGCCGCGCGCTGCGATGAGGCCGCGCTGCACATCCTTGGCCTCTCGCTCGCCTTCCTGGAACGCGCTGATCTCGGCCGGATTGGCAGCGCTCGCGGTGACAGGTTTCAAGGCACGCCCCAAACGTTGATGAAGAAGGGGGCTCAGTCGTTGTGCGGCACCATCGAGGATAAAGCGGTTTGTGGAACGTTGGCGGCTAGTCGCCCTCTTGAGCTTGCCCCAGGGAACCGCGATCCAGGGGATCGCGGCCCATCGCCGGTTTCACTGCTCATATTCGAGACGCCCCCAGATACCGGTTGCTTGGGCGGTCAGCGCGCTTTTGTCTTTGCCCGGCGCGGATGGCCCGCTATTCGAGACACTGATATTTGCAAAAGAATTCATCCTCCCTTCCCCGGTGAAAGTCAGGGTATTGTTGCCCTTGATCATGAATGAGGCTGCGTCGATGTGGCTCGTCTGACCCGGCTTGAGATTCCAGTCTATGAAAGGCTTGCCGTTCACGGCGATGCGAATCTGGCGCAAGCCCAGGCTGCCATTATCGATTTCGATGAAGTGCTCCGCATAGGGAATATAATGGAAGCTCTGAACAGTCTGATGGCCCTGCTTGATTTGCAGCGTTGTCGTCACCGGATCGATGTTGCAAACAAATGATGGGCCGGCGAAAGTGGCTTGCAGCTCGAACGTCGCCCGCTCCGACGGATTGACCTTTACGAACACACCTCCCGTCGCGCTATGCCCGTTCCCGCCGATCGTTGGCAAGGTATATGTGCTGAGGTTGGTAGACCCAATGAGCGAAATGGATTGCAAGACCTTGGTTGGGGACGAAACACCATAATCCAGAGTTCCGGTTCCGGAAGGGAACGTTTCATCGACTAGGATGGCGTCGTTCGGCCCACAGGCCGGCACATTGGTTCCCGGCCCTTTGACCGAGAGACCGTATGGTAGGTTAAAATACGGAGCGCCACCCGCGCTCCAGGCCTGAAGCAAAGCGCCGCTGGCGATATTCACTTTCCAGACATCACCGCCCAAATCGGCTGTCCAAAAGGATGTGCCGTCCGGGTCCAGAGCGAGGGGTCCAACGATTTGCAGAGGATAGGTTTGAACTAGCTTGCCCGAGGCATCCAGTCGGAAAACCCCCGCAGCGTTGACCAAAATCCCTCCATCGGGGAGGACCGCAAGGCCAAAGGCAGAGTATCCAGGCAATGCTGTCCCATTGAAGTTCGTCAATTGCTTATATGTGCAGATATTGAAGCGATTTACGTTACGGCCATTCGATGTATAGTAGAGTGTGCACTGATCGCTGCCGAGGGTGATTGAAAGTAGGTCGCCTACGTCCAAGGCCAGCGAATAGAATGCGAGCTGCTTAGTTCCGTCCGGACTGAATTTGCGAACAGTCCCCTCATCATCGCCAACATACACATTCCCGCCCTTATCGAGAGTGATCGACTTGGGGTAACCACCATAAGGGCCGCCGAAGGGTCCAAGCAATGACCCGTTTGGACTGAATTTCGTGACCTGGTTAGCATTATAGTCGGTCACGTAGAAATTCCCAGCCGCATCGAAGATGGAACCGCCCGTGACGAACGCGACTGTCTCCGTATTCAACTGGGTAAGAAGGGTTCCGTTCTGGGTGAATTCCGTGACGAACCCACCCCCCGTCGAGACCATGACCGTGCCCGTGGCGATTTGGGCGGCGGCGGGCGGCGCAAACACAGAAGCCAAAGCCAAAAGGATTTCCGGCAGCCAGTGCCGATCAAAACCAGCGGAGATTTTTCTCGATAAGATCCAAAATTTCATAGTGACCCCCCCTCAAACCAGATGAAAATTGCATACTCCCGAGTCAGCAGAATGACGGCTTCTCGACCGAGGTCAGAAGTTGAGCGAGCAGGAACCTTCAAAACAGAAGGCGCCTGCATCCGCACGCCCGTATGCTAACGCTCACGCTATCCTTTCCGCTCGAACGGAATCATTCGAGCGATAAGAAATCGCGCAAGATCAATAAGTTGGAGCGAATTCTCCTCGCAAAAGTCTGTCAACTTTTACGGAATTCGCTCTAGGATTCCGCCCTGTAAGTCCACCTTCTCGAGCTTGCCCCAGGGAACCGCGATCCAGGGGATCGCGGTTCCATCGCCGGGTTTCATTGCTCATGTTCGAGACGCCCCCAGATACCGGTTGCTTGGGCGGTCAGCGCGCTTTTGCCTTTGCCCGGCGAGGATGGCGCGCTGTTCGAGACACTGACATTTGCAAAAGAGCTCGCCTCCCCTTCCCCGGTGAATGTCAGGGTATTGTTGCCCTTGACCATGAATGAGGCTGCGTCGACGTCGCTCGTCTGACCCCGCTTGAGATTTTCCAGGGCAAGCAGACTCAACATCTTTTCCGCTAGGCGATCGTCGCCTCGCGGGTATTGCTGTAGTTTGCCGACGCCATTGTCGACGCCGGCCTTGGCGGCTCAACGAACGCTCGGCGCGTCGAAGTCGAACATGCCCATCAAATCGCCGATTGCCGGACTATTGGTCGGAAAATATGGCGCGGACGCAGGTGCGATGGGATTTGGCAGGTTGTCGCGGCTCCGAGACGAGAGGGGGCTCAGCTTCCAGTTGCTCTCGATGAACTTGAGGATCGAAGCATGATCGGAATAGGTGTGATCGACGAAGCCGGTCTTGGCGAAGGGCGAAACTGCGATCATCACGGTGCGCGGCCCGTCCCCGAAAAAATCGATCGGCTGTATATAGCCGGAATCATAGTAGCCGCCCGACTCGTCGAAGGTGATCAGGATCGCGGTATCCTGCCATAATGATGGGTTTTGTTGGACCGCCTCGACTATGTTCTTGACGAACGCCTCGAACAGCGGCGGCGTCGAGGTTCCTGGATGGCTGTCGGTGAGGACATCGGGCTTAACGAAGGAGACCGCCGGCAGCGCGCCGCTCCTCACGTCGCTGAAGAACCAGGAGAGGTCTTGCAAGTTGTACATCTGCGGACTCGTCATGATTGAACGCGAATACTGGAAACCGTCGCAGATTGCACAATAGAGCTCGTTCACGAGCGGCAGATCGGCCGCCTGATCGAAGCCCTCTCCGTAGTATCTCCACGAAACATTCTTCGCGGAGAGGGAATCGCCGATCGTCGGGATCGTCTGCGGACCAATCGCGAAGGCAGGTCCGGCTTCAAATTCACTTCCTTTCTGAATCACGCGGCCGAGGTGACCGTAATAGGGATACTCGTTATCCAGTTGGTAGAAGTGGCCCGGTTCGCAGTTACCGTTGCTAAACGGCCGATACGGCAGAGACTTGAGATAATTCTGGATCGCCGCCACGCCCGGCTGAGTCGGGTCGGAGCAATTGACGAGGCCGCCGGTGCTCGTGTTTCCGAGGTCATCTGCTCCGGGCCGATCCTGCGTGTAGAAATTGTTGCTGCCGTGCTGGGGGTTGGGATTCTCAATCAAATTAGCCGAGGGCGTCGCCGCGTTCCCGTTGCTGTCCGTATAATAAAAAACGTCGCCGGTCATGATGAACTGGGAGTTCGGCCCGGTCCCTCCCATGATGGGCTGGTGATAATTGTCGCTGATCGCATAGTGCCGCGCGAGCCCCTGAAAATATGGATAGTCGCCCGCCGCCATGTTGTAAAAGCCCATTGCGACCCCGCCTTGGAACGTCCCTTCGTTATTGGTTGGCGGCGTTTCACCCTTCGTGATCTGCCAGCCGACGCTTGTCGCGACCCAAGCATAAAGATCGTGGAGGCATCCGCTAGGATTGTCTTTTGACACGGCGGCGTGGCTACAATCGTTTTGTTGCCACATCTGGAAGAATCGATGCACTGGGTCGCCGACGTTGTCGGTGAAAGCCGTCGGCGTGATTGCATTTTTGAGAACCGCCGATGGGCATTTATTCAGCTTAGAGGCGCCCACCAGAGAATAGGGAGCATTCGGCAGGGCCGAGGGATACCTGCAATCCGGAACCGGATATATCGTCCCTTTGCTTTGCAACAGTCCGCTCGCCGCATGCCCAGGTATGTTATACGAAAAATAGAAGGATTGGCCGGTTCCTCCCTCATTCAACCGGAATTGGTCAGCGGGGAGCAGCCCGATATCGCTGCAAAACGTTATGCCCGAGGGATCTTCCTTCGCGAAATACGTCTTGATGAATTTCGACAGATAGCACGGCGAGGCTGGCAAGGCATTCAGCGTGGTGCTTGGCTGCGGCAGGTTGGGAAAATAGATAGGCGTCCCGGTCAGCGACGGCGCCAGCTGGTATTCGCCCGTGTCGATCGCCTGTCGTTGCCGCGCCTCCGCTGCATTTTTCCCAGGCAAGCCTGCTATGTCGATGATCCCTTGCGACCGCAGGTTCCACACGGTCTGCTTCACGCCAGGAGGGAAATCGGGAGGGACATAGGTGGCGAAGACATTGTCGAAGCCGTGGTTCTCGCCAATCACGACAATCAGATGTTTGATTGGAGTGGTGGTGTCTCCGTCATTCGTCTGAGCGATCGCCTGTTCCGCTCCGACGCAGCAGCCCAGACACGCCGCCACAACCATTCCGAAAAATGAGCGCCAGCCGCCCTTTATCCGAACCGACACGATGCCCCCCGAATTGTATCGTCTTCGCCGCTGTCGTGGCGACAATGCATTAACGGGGGTGTCCCCGCAAGCCCGAAGGGCGAGATCAGGCGACATCAGCCAAGATTTGTGTCTCCTAGCGGCGTCTTGTAAATGGAAAGGGTCTAAGTCCGCGAAATGCCGCAGCCTGTTCTGAAAGCGGAAGCGTCTTCAAAATCAAAACACCGGGCGGTGGAGAAGCCAGTTTTCTGCGAACTGGTCTCCAAGTGAAATTCTCTGCGAGCATGGAGTGCAATAGTGAAATATAAATTTTCATAAACCCATCATTTATTGCACGTGGTAGCATTTTGATCACAATCAATTCGACAATTTTCGTCACGGTGTGGAACGTTATGGACCATAGAGCTTAGGGACAGGTAGCGGAAAGCGACGAAACGGTCAATGAGAGCTTAACAGTCCAATCCCCCGTCATCTGAGAGATATCGATTGTAAAGGTCAATCAACATGGTCAAGATCTTGACTTCGCAATGGGTCGGGGGTGCGGTGTTTTCGCTTTGCCTCGCTACCGTCTCCGCTCCGGCAGAGGCGCATGACGTGACCTATGTCTCTGGCAAGGGCATCGATACGGGCACTTGCACGTCGCCTGCAAATCCTTGCCGGACGTTCCAATTCGCAGTTGATGCCTCGATCGCCGGCGGCGAGGTCAAGGCGCTCGACCCTGCTTATTATGGCCCCGTGACCATCACCAAATCGATCAGCATTACAGGCGTCGATGGAGCTGGCATTGATAGCAACGGCGGCAACGCCATCACCGTCACAGATACAAATCCTGGCACAATTAACCTCGCTCTCACTAACCTGGTCATCCAAAATGTAACCGGGTCCGGAGGCGTTGGTATCTCAGTCATGCCTTCCTTTATCTCCTTGTCCATCACGATCACGCATTGCACTGTCCGGGGATTTATTACCGGGATCGAGATCGGCCAACTTCTCTTCCCCGCCCCGGCTTCACAATTCCTAATAGCGGACACAGTCGTGACGAATAATCAGGTTGGCATTAATATTGGCTTTGCGGGAGGGACCCTCGATCATGTCATAGCGAACCTGAATTCATCAACTGGCGTCCAAGTCGCCGACCGCGGCATCGTCACCGCCGTTGATACCATTGCCAACGACAACGGCGGTTCCGGCTTTGTCGTAACTGGTCTTCGAGGCATTCTCACGCTTGCCCATTCGACTGCTCTCGGAAATAATGGTAGCGACGTCGTCATTAAAACCGGCCTATCCACCTCGGTCACAAGCTTTGGTGATAACCATATCGGCAGCGTTAGTGGCAATCTGACCCAAGTCGCTCTGAAATGAAAAAGCGGAGACTGGCTGCGGGCGGGCGTGGTCTTGTTCGCATTTGTTTGGGCTCTCATCTTATATGGCAAGTAAAACCCACGAACGTGACAATGCCCCGCCAATGAAGCGCCCGCGCCGCGAAGCGCATCGCGACAAGGGCACGGCGAGTTTTGAAAAAGCTCGGCAAGCCGTCAGCTCCGCTTCTGTGGCTTTGCCAGACCCTCCAAGCAGAAGGTGATCATCTGATCGAGGGAAGGCTCGATGTCGTTTTCATATTCGACGATGAGCCGCGGATGGCAGAAACGGATGCAAATGGTGTTTATTATGCTCGCGGCCAACCTTGGGTCTGCGCGTGCAAACTCACCTTGATCCATGCCGCCTGCAATGATCGTTTCCAGAATCGCCCTCATGCGTTCGGAATGCTGGCTCATGATCGCCCAGTTCTCGGTGACAGCTGCATCGATCAGATCATGCAGCTTCCGACTGAGCCTGTACTGCCGGATATGGGCCTTGCCGACATATTCGAATAAATGCCGCAACCGCTCGGCGGCTGAATCACGCGAGGCTGCGATTTTTTCTGCTTCAGCTTCGATCCTGCCAAGGAGGCTCTTGCATACCGCCTCGTTGATTTGAGACTTCGTGGCGAAGAAGCGATAGACATTGGCTGGCGACATGCGCATTTCACGAGCAATATCGGCGACTGTCGTTTTCTGGAATCCAATGAGTTGAAAAAGACGCTCCGCCACTCCAATGAGCTGCGCATAAGTTTCTTCGCTTCTCGGCTCTTGAACGTCGCGCACCTCACCTGCACGACCCTGGTCCTTGCTCAAGCCAGGCCTCTTCCTGGTCAGCGGGGCCGATGGCCCCTTCCCGAATTTGCCTCGCTGCGTGCTGTAACGCGCCATTTTTTGTTCCGTTCAACTTGCGTTCAACTTGGCCAAGTCTGCATGGCACTTTCTTACGTAACTTACGGAAATGAGCAAAAACATGTCATGTGTCCTTAGATGCGAAAAAAGGGATGATCTGGTTTCCCATAAGTCAGTCTCTCCGGGATCGAACCCCGTTTCATGATTTTGGGTCAACAGAGTCCAAAATCTACTGATTCCCAGGGCTTCACGCATTGAATTTCGAAAAATTCAAAGAACCGCCGCGCTCAAAGAACCGCCGCGCTCTTGGCCCAATGGCCGTCTATCCTAGCCCGGATAGTGTCACCCTGCCGTGGCCGGACTGACAGTCCGGCCTTGGACGCATCGCAAGCTGTCCTGAAGGGTGGCGCAGGCTGCCCGCCATTTGGCAAATCCATGGACAGCGAGACGATGATTTCGACGAGTATGTTATCATATCACAAATGATTCATTCCATCTTTTCCTGGCGTATTCGCAAAAAATTAATATAGGCTTCGACTTTTCCACTTGAATAACTTATACCGAAGGCTTAACCTTGGAAATGAAAAATATTGCCTGTCGCTTATTGCCAGACTTTACTGGATTTGGAATCTGAGGGTGGGGATGGGGAACAATCTCGAATTTCTAATTCCAAAAAATCGTTTGCTTGCCGAATTCAGCGGCGCCAATCGCGAACGAGTTTTTCGCCGGCTCGAACGGGTCGAAACCGAGCAAGGCAAGGTGATATGCGAGGCGGGCGACAGGCTCGAATATGCCTATTTTCCTGATGGAGCGGTGCTCTCGATTTATACCGTTTTGCAGAATGGCACAGCTTTCGAGGCGACGGACATAGGCTGGGAAGGCGCCTTCGGCCATTTGAGCTCCCTTTATTGCCAGACCTCTTTCAACCGTTGCCTTGTTCGCAAGAATGGCGGGCTCCTGCGGGTGCCAAGCGATGTCTTGCAAGAGGAATTCGCGATCAGTGAAAACCTGCGCCATCTGTTCGTGAGGTATACCGAAACGCTGCTGTCGCAAATTCAGCAAACCGTGGCCTGTAATTTCGTGCATACCGTCCAGCAGAGAGTCAGCCGCTGGCTTTTGACCATGCAGGACCGGACGGAGGGCAGCGCCTTGACCTATTCGCAGGAAGCGCTCGCCCAGATGCTTGGCCTCAGTCATATCGCCGCGGCGCAGAGCTGCGAAGCCCTGCAAGCCGCCGCGCTCATCCAGAACCAAGGGGAAACCATTGAAATCCTTAACCGGGAGGGTCTCGAAAAAGCCGCATGCGAATGCTATGCGATCATGAAAGCACGCTACGATGAGTTTTTGCCGCCCTGTTCCTACGTGGCAAGGCGCAAGACCGTGACGTTTGAGTGCAAATAACAACGGTGGGACGAGTTTTCGGGCAAGCCACTTTTGAGTTTGGAATCGCTCTCGATCATCGGTTAATCCGTTCCATGATTTTGAACCGCCATGAGTTCGAAAATCATCCGCGTGATGCCGCCCCCTCGATAGAAAGCTTCGCCCTGCGCCAAATCCTTCATCGGCTTGAGATTTCGACCAAGGACCGTGGTTTTGTCGAGATCACGGCCCCCATTTCAGCCTGGGTTTCGGCGCAAAAAGTGGCGAGCGGGCTCATTACCGTTTTTTGCCGCCACACCTCAGCTTCCCTCCTCATTCAGGAAAATGCAGACCCCGATGTGCTTGCCGATCTGGAGCGCTTCTTCAGCCGCCTCGCCCCGGACGATGAGCGGCTCTACCTTCATCGCAGCGAAGGATCGGACGACATGCCCGCGCATATTCGCGCCGCCTTGACCCAGACGCAGCTCGCAATTCCGATCCTCGCCGGCCGGCTTGGACTTGGCACCTGGCAGGGAATCTATCTTTTCGAGCATCGTCAAGGGCCCCACCGGCGCGAGATCCTGCTCCATCTCCTGGGGGATGCGCATTGACCAAAGCGTCGTCTTCTTGAGCGAGACCGGAATGAACGAAAATGGAGAGGGGTCTGGCTTGAGCGGGATGAGCAAGAGCGGGAAGCGGTTTTGCGCCCGCTTCCCGCTCTAATTGCGAGAATCGATCACGTTTCATGATCTTGGATCGATTCGATCCCCGTGATCGAAGAAAGAAAAGACGAGCCGGCTCTCGATCAGGCGGACGGTAAGGCGGTTTGCGTAGCGCCGGCGAGCGCCGCTCTCAAGGCCTCCTCCTTCGTATGGTCGAAGGAGGTCCGCAAAACCGTCCCACCGACCCCTTTCAGATCCTCCAAAACCTTGTCCGTCGTCAGTTTGCGGATCAGCAGGAATAGTGCCGCATTGCCTGATTGCAAGGCCTGCGCGACGTCCTTCATGAAAGCATCATTTACCCCGACATCGGTGAGCGCTCCGCTGATCGCGCCGGAGGCCGCGCCGATCGCCGCCCCGGCGAGCGGATTCAAGAAAATCAACCCGATCAGGGTTCCCCAGAATGTGCCGGAGACGGCCCCCATAGCCGTCGTATTGACAAGCTGATTGAGCTTAACCGAGCCGTCCGGCTGCTTGACGGCGATCGCTGCGTCGCCAAGCTCGATCAGATAATCCTTCTGCAGCGCCAAAATCCTTTGACGAACCTCCTCCGCCCTGGCTTCGGAGGGAAAAGCGATTACGACAAGATCGCTCATGTTGATGCCCTTTCCTGACGCAGCGACGGGTTCGTCGCGCTCCGACCCAACCTCTAGAACCTGGCCCAAACCTTGGCCGCAGATGGAATTCATAACGTGTGAATATGAAGAAAAAATCCATCTTCGCCAGACAATTCGGAAATTCGGCGAACCGGACATCGCCGCCTCAAAGTCCTTCGAAAAGCGCCCCTGCCAGCAGCATCGCATAGGCCGCCGCCATCACGTAGAACCGATGGTTGGCGACATAGTGCCCGACCAGGGGAACATGTGTGTAAAGGCTCGCCACGGCCGCACCGGCAACGAGGAGCGAAAGCAGAAGAACCGGCCAGCCCGGGGCTGACAGTCTGAACCGCATGGCAAAATCCCGAATCAAAGCCAAAAAATAATATTAGCTCAACACACTGGCTTGCACTCGCAGCGGTTCCACAAGAAGGGGAAAAGCGCCCGAATAGCCGGAGAAAGCGGGCCATCGATCGGGCAAGGCGGGTCTGACGTCGGTAAGGGCCGCACTTTGTGGCAGAGCGCGGCCCCCGATCTTGGACTCCCCGAGGACCAGAAGGGAGTGAGTTTCAAGGGTTTCCTCCACAGCCCAAAATGTCGAGTCACGTTTGCGCGATGGGATTGTTGGAATGAGCGGTTGACCAGGCGGTGATCGCCGGCCGCTTGATTTGGGTCAAGAGGCCTATGGCAATCGCCGCGGCCGCAAGAATGAGAATGAGCAGGATCGAAATCTGAAGCTGCCGGCGTGCCGCACGGGAATCATAGGCGCGGACAAAACCGGCATCGGAGCGATGATCAAACGGATCCATGGTCGTCATAAGGGTCTCTCCCTTGCCGCGCGGCGGCCTGAACCTCGAGCTCGCCAGGGCCCGGCGGCTGTAAGAGCCCGGTCTCAACGGCTGCGCTGTCTTTCCTTGAATAAGGGCTTTCTCATACCGGCGCACGAGCAAAGAGCTTATAAAGTTAAGGCGCTCTAAAGAACCCGGCTGCTCGGGCTACGGTATAGTGCACTTTCCATTTGCCATCGGCGAGCCTCAAACCTAAGGTCCGCGCCACATAGCATGGCCGGGCCTTGGCCCTTGCCTTCGATCGCCGGCCGTTCAACACATCCTGGAGCCGCCTCATGTCCTTCCTGGCCGAAGCCCTTTCGCGCGTGAAACCATCCGCAACGATTGCGGCGACGCAGAAGGCGCGCGACCTCAAGGCGGCCGGGCGCGACATCCTGTCTCTGTCGACGGGCGAGCCGGATTTCGATACGCCGGACAACATCAAGAAGGCCGCGATCGCCGCGATCGAGCGCGGCGAGACGAAATATACGCCGGTCGCCGGCATTCCGCCGCTGCGCGAGGCGATCGCCGCCAAATTCAAGCGCGAGAACGGCCTCGATTACAAGCCGTCGCAGACGATCGTCGGCACCGGCGGCAAGCATATTCTGTTCAACGCGCTGCTCGCCACCCTCAACAAGGGGGATGAGGTGATCATTCCGGCGCCTTATTGGGTCAGCTATCCCGACATGGTGCTGATCGCCGGCGGCACGCCCGTCTTCGTCGAGACGAAGATGGAGCATGGCTTCAAACTGCAGAGCGAGCCGCTTGAGAGAGCGATCACCGCGAAGACCAAATGGCTGATCCTGAACTCGCCTTCCAACCCCTCGGGGGCCGCCTATGCGCGCGATGAGCTGAAAGCGGTCACCAATGTGCTGCTGCGCCATCCGCATGTGTGGGTGCTGACCGATGATATTTATGAACATCTCACCTATGGCGATTTCAAATTCGTGACGCCGGCCGCGGTCGAGCCGGAGCTTCTCTCCCGCACGCTGACCATGAATGGCGTGTCGAAGGCCTATGCGATGACCGGCTGGCGGATCGGCTATGCGGCGGGGCCCGAACATCTGATCAAGGCGATGGATATGCTGCAAGGCCAGCAGACCTCCGGCGCCTGCTCGATCGCCCAATGGGCCTCGGTCGAGGCGCTGAACGGCCCGCAGGATTTCATACCGGAGCGGGCCAGGATTTTCGAGACGCGGCGCGATCTTGTCGTCTCCATGTTGAACCAGGCGAAATATTTGAGCTGTCCCGTGCCGGAAGGCGCCTTCTATGTCTACCCTTCCTGCGCCGAGGCGATCGGCCGGAAAACGCCGGCTGGCAAGGTGATTTCCAACGACGAGGATTTCGCCACAGCGCTCCTCGAAGCCGAGGGCGTCGCCGTGGTGCATGGCGAGGCCTTCGGGCTCGGCCCGAATTTCCGGATCTCCTACGCCACCTCAACCGAGGTGCTCGAATCGGCCTGCGCCAAAATTCAGCGCTTTTGCGCCAGCTTGGTCTAAGCCTTCGGGATGTCGGATTTTGCCGCCCCCATCGGACGAAAATGTTTCACGTGAAACATTTTTGTCCGCTCGAGGGGAAAAATCTTACAAAAGCTCGGACAGCTCGGCCTCTGAGGCGTGTGGGATCGCGCGAAAATCCTGATGTGCGATGCGCTAAGCCAAGGCCTCAGTGGGAAAGGATCGAATCGGCCGATCCGACAAAGAGGGTACGCTCCGCCCGGCGCCGCAGTCGCCTGCTTCAGCCAATTTGAAAGCCGGTGGGTGTCTTCCTCGCGAAAGCGAGGATCCAGGCGACTGCCGAGGACGCTCTGCACCATGTCTGGATCCTCGCTTTCGCGAGGATGACAGGGAGCGGGATGCTTATGTTCGCAAAGGCATAAATGATAGGGGTCGGGAAGAGCTTTCGCTCTCCCCGCCCTCCGGTAGGGTCGAGGACTGGCGCGCCGGTTTAGGTCGAAGTTTGTTTTCCCCGTTATCTCGCTCTTTCGTTTGCGAGTGTCACACCATCTCGACCATGCCGCG
>DATJTB010000321.1:0-6427 GCA_035503795.1 Methylocella sp. | reverse complement strand
AAAGCGGGATGAGCAAAAGTGTGAACCGGTTTTGCGCCCGCATCCCGCTCTCAATGACGACAATCGATCACGTTTCATGATTTTGGATCGTTTCGATCCAAAATCTTCGCGATCTAAAGCGGGATGAGCAAAAGTGTGAAGCGGTTTTGCGCCCGCATCCCGCTCTCAATGACGAGAATCGATCACGTCTCATGATTTTGGATCGGTTCGATCCAAAATCATCGTGATCTAAAGCGGGACACCGAAAAAATCCTCATCATTGCCGCCCCAGGCCTTATGGAGAGCCAGCGCATTGTTCCACTTGGCCAATTCATTCTCGTCGGCGTTGCGATGGGTGATCTTCCCATCCGGATTTTCCGCCAGCAGATAGGGCTTCCCATTGCGGATGAAGCGGTTCAAGGCTTTCGTGTCGTTGGGCCGCACCACACATTTTGGCAAGTCGTTCACGAGAATGGTCGTCGGAAGCATGAATGACCTCTCTGTCCCATTGGCTCAATCTCAAAAACCGTCCTCCTTCCGGCCCCATGGATGGGACCCCGGCACGAAGGGCGCCTTGATCCCGGCTTTTGCTATGTCATCGAGCGTTTTGTAGAAGGTGCCTTCGTGGACCAGCGCGCCACTCTTGGTCATGATGGCCACATATTTCGACGCCGTGTCCGTTTCGACCAAATAGCCGCCGCCCGGATCCAGCGTGTTGCGCGAATTGCCATCCCAATCGACGAAAAAACCTTCCGCGACAGACATCCATTCACTCCTTTCGGACCTGGAAAACCAAGTTTCTAGCCCACAAATCACGCGCCATGAGGAGCAAATTCCTTGCCGAGTCGAGCTTAGCGGCTCGCGCAGCCCCCTGTCGGAAAGACGACAATGCGGAACCTAGCCCTCCTCACAGACAAATAGATGAGATCTCAAGCCATTGCAGCCGAAACACGCGCTTGGACGAGACGCCGGCATTCTGTCCGATCCAGGGCCAACTGCTTACAAAAATGTTTCACGTGAAACATTTTTGTCCGATTGAGACCCGGAATCAGACAAGCCCCACGACCTCAATGTCTCCGTGGAAAGGGGAATGAGCCCTCTTTCCCCGTGTTTCAATGCCAGTGGACGACCAACTCGTTGGCAAAGCGCGCCGCCGACCACGATGCACCGAATTTTGCATGCGACTTTCATGGCACGCTCATTCTAATCAATGTGAAAGGGGATTCAATAGTGGGTGAATTGACACAACGTATGGCAACTTTGGCCGATATGCGGGCGATTTGGGGCTTGGTCCGACAGGTGGCGGACAACATCCCGGCCGATCTAGCGAATGAAGCCGTGCAGGAGAACATATTGACCGAAATTATGGCCTGTTGCACCTCGGGGCTCACGCCAATCGCCGTCGCCAAAGATAAATCGGTCGTCGGTGCGCTCCTCGCTCGCCGCGATACTTTCGATTGGGGGTTCCTCAACGGCAACGCGATTCACATCTCCTTTGCCGCGATTGCGCCGGAGCAGAACGATCAGGGAGTTTTCGCCGCCCTCATCAGCGATATCAAGGAACGCCAGGCGACGCTCTTCGCCAGTGTGAAAAATGGTGATCGTTTCGGTATAGCCGATCAACTCCAAAAGCTCGGCTTTGCGCATGAATGCACCGCTGCCAATGGTTGGGGTGACCTTTACAAATGGCTCCCGCTTCACTGACCAAAACGCGCACAATGATGTCGTAATTCCTTGCGATTTCGATGGAACCCTTAAGCCTTGACCCTCGACGGCCAGGGTTCCTCTGGAGTCTCGTCTGGGGAGGCGCGCCTCCTCAGAACACTCCGGACATGGCGACGGGCTTGGCCGTACCGAAGCTGGAGGAACCGCAGAAGACGGTCACCTAGAGCGGGAAGCAGTTTCGCGCTGGCATCTCGCTCTAGATTACGAGAATCGATCGCGTTTCATGATTTTGGATCGATTCGGTCCAAAATCAACGTGATCTAGCCTTTCGACATTACTCGATGGATAAGCTACTCCACCAGCGGGCCCCGCGGATCCGGACCCCAGCCTCAAAAGGACGCAGAAAAACCAGAAGAATTGTCCCGCTCCAGGGCCGGGAGAGCAAGTCAGTCGCCTCCGCGCGACTTGACTTCCCTGAGGGCCGCTTCGATGATCGCGCGGCAATTCAGGAGACGGTGATATTCCGCTTTGTCGATGAGGATCATTTCCGGATCCGGGGCGGGTGACGCAGCTGGCCCCTCGGCTGCGTGAGCGGCCTCGAAAAGTGTTTTCTCAAGTTGGTAGATGCGTTCGCTGGCGCGTTCGAGATAAGGCAGCGGATTGGCCCGGACATTGGCTTCGTGCAAAGCCTCAAGGCTCAGTTGCGAGGTAAAGCGCCGGACTATATGGCGTTTTTTCTTGCCAAAATCATACTCAATGACGCTCATGGCCATTTTCCATTGACACACCCCTTCAGCGGGAAATGCGAAGGAGTCGTGTCTCTAGATCGCGATGATTTTGGATCGAATCGATCCAAAATCATGAAACGTGATCGAGTCTCATAATGCGGGATGTGAGCGAAAAACCGCTTCACACTCTCGCTCATCCCGCTCTACGGTCTATCTCGGCTCACCGATGCCCTCCATGCGTGAAGGGGTGACGGCCCGTCGCCCTGCCCGAAGCCGCGCTTGCACCCCCGCCGCCCGGAAGCCGCCATCAATCCATCGGCGGCCCCATGTCATCGGAAGAGGCCTTTTTCTTCTTCTTTTTATCGGGTTTGGCCTGGGCATAGGATCCGGCGTTCTTCAACTGCACCGGGGGCTGTCCCTCGACGAACTGGGAAATCCAGAACAACGTCCGCTCCAGAGCCTGCTCGGCCGCCGCCGCATTATAGCCCTGGTCTTCGTCGCTGCTGAAGCCGTGCCCTGCCGCGGGATAGGTAAAGACGCTGACATCCGGCCGGTTTGCGCGAAACTGGATGACCTCTTCGGAGGGGGTCAGTGGATCGTCATCGCCGAAATGGATCAGGGTTGGGATCCTGCTCTTGATCAGGAAGCGCTCCGGGATCTTCGGCCCATAATAGCCGACGGCGCAGGCTAGCCCATGCACCTTGATGCCCGAAAGATAAGCCACATCGGCCGCGTCTGAATAGCCGACCAGGGCAACCTTGCCCGCCTCCTTAACGGAATCGATCGCAGCTTGCAGATCGATAAAGGAGCTGTCATCGCCCAGCTCGGTGATTTGTCTGGCGAGATCGGCCTCGGGGCTTTCCGGATTGGCCGCGTTTTTCTTCGCTCGCTCGATCAGCGAGGGAACGATGGCGACATAGCCCTTTGCCGCGAAACTGTCCGCTACCTTACAAATGTGAGGGTTGACACCAAAAGCTTCCTGAAGAACCACGACAGCGCCTTTCGGCGCGTCGGACGGGTCGGCGCGATAGGCGGAGAATTGATGCCCATCCGCTGCAGTAAGCTCTATCATATGGCCGCAGCTCCTTGAAATGTTCGAATGATGAAGGGTGAAAATCGTCGTGGGGGTGACCTCCGGACAATCCGCAGCAAACGAGATGCCAAAACCCAGCAGATATGGAGGGAGCCATTCCCGGCCGCCGTTGGTCGCACGGAAATCACCATCATTTTGAGATGCCGATATTCAGACGGTTGCCGTGGATATGAGAATGAACCGCCGCGCAACCTGCGCATGCGTACCAGGATCTCGGTTCACGCGAAAGACCTCCAGCCAAGGAGAGCCCTCGTGCACGGGGCGTCAGCCGCGCTGGGCAAGCTTTTGGGCTCAAGTCATCTCAGAACAAAGTTTAAACAAATTAAAGGGCCATTCGAACCCACCGTGCCAATTATGTTACAGCATCCCGAATAATGGAGCAGTCCATCACGAAATGGCGCAGCTTTCCTGGCGTGATCGATAAAATTGCGATAGCTGTTGATTGAATTTTTTTAGGGGAAGTTCATGTCTCGCTCACCGATTTGGATCATTTCGGCCGCCCTTTTGGCGGCATTCGGAACCGCCGGCTGTACCTCCTTTTTTCCTGTATCCGGCCCCACCTCCGATGCGATTGAGTCCGAACAATCCGAGACCGTCCCCTATCACCTGGCTAAAGTCTCGCAGGAAGCCCTCGATGTTCTCGCAGCCCATGAGCCGAAAGGCCTGGCCGGCGCCTTCACCGACTTGCGGCCGCCGTCCAAGATCAAATTTGGTATCGGCGATGTGGTCTCGGTCACCGTCTTCGAAGCCGCGGCGGGCGGTTTGTTCATCCCCCTCGAAGCCGGTGTTCGTCCCGGCAATTTCGTGGCCCTACCCGATCAGATCGTCGACAATAACGGGAATATCACAATTCCCTATGCCGGTTTGATCAAGGCGGCCGGACGCGACAATGTTCAGATCCAAGACGACATTGTAAACAAGATCAAGAACCGCGCGATAGAGCCGCAGGTTGTCGTGGCGATGTCGCAGCAGCGCACATCGCTGATCAGCGTCATCGGCGATGTCAACACGCCCTTGCGTTTCGCCGTCCCCATGACCGGCGCGGCTGACCGTGTCCTCGACGCGATCACAAGAGCGGGCGGCATCAAGAACCCCGGCTATGCGAGCTGGGTCATGCTTGAGCGAGGTGGAAAGCGCGCCACCGTTCCCTTCGAAAATCTTGTGATGAACGCGGAGAATAATATCTATATCCAGCCGGGTGACCGCATCTTCGTCTATACCGAACAGCAGAGGTTCATGGCATTTGGAGCGACCGGCGGCGCGCCGATCGCCTTCGGCCAAGGTCAGTTCACCTTCGATGCCTGGCGCCTCAATCTTGCCGAAGCCGTGGCAAAGGCAGGTGGCCTCGCCGATTTCCAAGCCGATCCGGGCGCCGTCTTCCTCTACCGCCAGGAACCGCGTGAGGTCGCTGAGCTTCTCGGCGCCGACATGACGAAATTCCCCGGCCCGCTCGTGCCGGTCGTCTTCTGGGTCGATTTCCGCGATCCAGGGGGCTATTTCCTCGCCACACGAATGCAGATGCGCAATGACGACATCATCTTCATGGCCAATGCCAAATCCTACGAAGCCACCAAGGTGCTGAGCTTCCTCAACCTCGTGGCCTCAACCGCAGTGAACGGCTCAGCGGCCGTGTCCGGTGTGCCGACTGCCCTCGCCGCCCTCCGGGGTCATGCTTTGCCCGGAGGCGCGAGCCAGACGAACTTGGTCTGCCCCACCTTCCAGTCAGGCGTGTGCACGAGCTCTTTGAGCATCACACAGCCCAGATAATGTGAAAGGCTGATCGCCATCGCCTGGCGGTCAGCCCTTGGACATTGAAGGCGAATCCGATCAGCCTGCTTCGCGCTTAGGGTTGATGTCACGGAACGATCTACGAGGCTCTTCAAGTGAAGCGACGGTCGATCGGTCGCCGCTCTGACCAAGAGTCCGAGCGCCCCCCGGCGGCCTCGCGAGAGCGGGATGAGCAAACGTGTGAAGCGGTTTTGCTCATCCCGCTCTATATGACGGGAATCGATCACGTTTCATGAATTTGTATCAATTCGATCCAAAATCATCGTGATATAACAAGTCTATCGGGATTTTGGGCGGCCTGGTACAGCCCTCGCGCAAGCGCGCCTTTATTGATTGCTGTGATAATCATCCGCAAGCTTTCAAGCGAAGCAACCGAAGCGCTGTCGTATCGCATAATCGCGCGCCTTGAGCTCGTTCAAGAGTCGCGTGTCGAGCGCGCCAGCCGGTCAAGCCGCGCGACCATCAGCACATCGCCCTTGTCGAGTTGGCCGAGGACGCAGTGCCATTGGGCACGGTCGGCGCGCACCACGCTCGCCGCTCCCGAAAGACTTTCCCGGCTCCGGTGGCGCGTACTGCCTCATTTAACATGGGCTGGCTTCGTTAATCCCAATCCCGCGCGAGATTAAGAAGCTAGAGCGAATTCTCGTAGCAAAAGTCTGTCAACTTTTGCGGAACTCGCTCTAGCCTAGCAGACGCCTATTACGGTTGGGGACGGGGTGTCGTCGCAACGCTAGGCGGCGGAATGGGAAAGACGACCTCCGGCTGGCGACCCGTTAGCGAATTGAGAAATTCCGTGACCTTATCGATCTCGCTCTCGGTCAGCTTTTCGCTAAGCTGAGATTCGCCCATCACAGCAACGGCTTGTCTCAGGTCCCAAGCATGTCCGCTATGAAAATAGGGAGCGGTCAATTCGACGTTGCGCAGAGTCGGAACCTTGACCACATAATCGTCGCTGACCGTTTTCGTGACCTCGAAGCGGCCGCGGTCATCAGGAGGCAGGAACTCCCAGCCGGGCTACTGGGCCACTCCAAAAGGAGCATACATCCCGCCGCCAACATTGATGCCGTTGTGGCAAGAAGAGCACCCTTTATCGACGACCCTGCTTCTGTACCTCCGTGAGCGCCTTGTTGTCTCCTTTCAACCAGCCGTCGAAAGGGGCGTCAGGCGTGATCAA
>DATJTB010000320.1:0-3299 GCA_035503795.1 Methylocella sp. | reverse complement strand
GATCGCCGCAAGAATGGCAACACTCGCGGCGCCTCTCACCGCCAGGGCGAGTTGTCCAGCCAGCGCGCTCGCCGCATCAAGAGCCTCCTTCACCCGGATGATCGAGACCGCCGGAAATTCCCGTGCCGTTTCCCGCACAAGCGCGGCCTCCCTTGCCGGATTGAGGCCCCCTTCCGTGGAGAGGGTCGCGAGATTCGTATAGGGCGCACCGGCCAGGCTGTTGGGCGAAAACACCAGGACGAAATTAATTCCGAGCCGGCCCCAATTGAGCTTGCGGCGATTGGCCAATTTCGCGGTCAGCTCGCGGCCGAGCACATTGACCGTCACCGTATCGCCGATCGAAAGCCCGAGCCCATCGGCGATCTCGCCATCGATCGAAACCAAGGGCGGGCCTTGATAATCCTTCGGCCACCAGTCGCCGCTGGTGACTTCCGAACCTTGCGGAACAAAATCCGAAAAAGTGATCCCGCGGTCCCCTTCCAGAACCCAGGCCGCATTGGGCTTCGCATGCACGGCCTCGACCGGCTGATCGTTGAGCCGGACGATCCGGCCGCGCAACATCGGAACGAGCTCGATGTCGGCGTCGGGGGCCCGGCGCTTCAAGAAGCTGGCAAAGCGCTCGGCATCGGCGTTCTGCACATCGACGAAGAAAAAGCTCGGTATGGCGTGCGTCGTCACCGGATCGAGTTCGGCCCTGATATTGGCCTCGATCAGGGTCAGGGCGACAAGCAAGGCGAGACCAAGGCCAAGCGACAGGACGACGGAAGGCGTGAGCGCGCCCGGGCGATGGATGTTGCCGATCGCGAGCCGCAAGGCGACATTTTTGGCATGCGGGGCTTTCCTTGCGCCAAGCACGATCAGAAAGGCGGCCGCTCGCAGGAGAAAATAGGCCGCGACCGTTGCCGCCATATAGATCAGGGCAAGCATCGGATCCTTCGCAAAGCCCAGCACGGATGCGAGGATGCAGACCGTCGCCGCAAAGGTCAGAATCCGATAGCGGGGCCGCACGGAGCGGGTCGAGGATTCGATGGCACCGCGAAACAGAGCTTGGACCGGCATGTCATGAACGCGGCCGAGCGGTCCCGCCGAAAAAGCCAGCGCGATCAAATAGCCGTAAAGAACGCCCTTGGCGATGGCGACCGGATAGAGACCGGGCGCAAGCGGAAAGGGAAAGAGCCCGCCAAAACTGGCTGTGATCAGGAAGGGCAAGGCACTTCCGATGAGGGCGCCCGCCACTATGCCGGCGCTGGCGACGAGCAGGGTTTGCGTCAGCATCAAACCGAAGACCCGCGGGCCGCTGGCGCCGAGCGATTTCAGAATGGCGATGGTTGGCCGCTTGCGCTCGACAAAGCCCGTGACGGCATTGGCAACACCGACCCCGCCGACGATGAGGGAGGTGAGACCGATAAGGGTGAGAAATTCGGTGAACCGTTCCAGATTGCGGGAAAAGAGCGGCGATATGTTTTCGCGTGTGCGGATCTCCCAGCCGGCCTCGGGAAAGCGCGTCTTCGCCTTGTCGACGAAGGCCGCGACCTCCTCATCGCTGGCCGGCTCGCCCTTCAACGCCACGCGGTTGGCCCACCGGACGATCGCGCCGGGCTGCAACAGGCTCGTCGCCCGCAAGGCCTCTTGCGTGATGAAGACACGCGGGCCGAAGCCGATGCCGCTCGCCAGGCGGTCGGGTTCATCGATGAGCGTCGCGCGCAACTCGAAATGGGCGGCGCCGATCATCACCCGCGCCCCGGTCTTGAGGTTCAGCCGCTCGAAAAGCCCGGCGTCGGCCACGAGCCCATAAACGCCATCCCGCTCGGCGAGCGCGTCGGCGAGCGCCATGGTCGGGTCCAGCCTCACTTCGCCGGCCAGTGGATAGGTCCCGTTGACGGCTTTCAGCTCGACAAGCGCCGCTTCGCCCGCCTCGCTCCGCGCCATGGCGCGCATGAGCGCGACGGTTGCGAGCCGCCCCTGCCCTTCCAAAAAATCCTTCTCCGCCGGCTCGAGTGTGCGCGAAAAAAGATTGAAGGTGACATCGCCGCCGAGAATCGTCCGGCCCTGACGGGCGAGCCCGTCCTTCAGGGTCGAGGAGAGCGAGCTCACGCCGACGATGGCGGCGACCCCCAGCGCGATGCAGGCAAGGAAAATCCCAAAGCCGCGCAAGCCGCCGCGAAAGTCACGCAAGGCGATCCGCAAGGCCAAAGGCAGGCTTAATCGCGTGAGGGCGTGTCGCCAGGAAGGTCTGGGCAGATGAGATGAGGTGGAGCGATCCATGCCGCCCTTTTACCTGATGATTTTTCTGATTCTAGCGTTTTTCGGTAGTGTCAGGATCTCATTAGGGTCAGGAGCCAATCAGCCTTTTGCTGACCCCTCACCCTGAGGAGCCGCGAAGCGGCGTCTCGAAGGGTGAGGAGCCGCATTGATCTCGGCTGTTTCGAGATCAGCATGCTGGAGGATTACCACTGATGGCCAGCCACGTCCCCGTCAAAATCGGCATGAAGCCGTCCCATCCCGGAGCCTTCATCCGCGAGGAGATTCTGGAGGCACTCGGTCTATCCGTCGCCCGCGCCGCCGAGGTGCTGTGCGTGCGCCGCGCCACCCTGTCCGATCTTGTGAATGAACACGCCGCCCTGTCCGCAGAAATGGCCTTGCGGATTGAAAAGGCTTTCGGCGTGGACATGGATATGCTGTTGCGGATGGCAGGCATGGCACGACAGCTACACCATGCGAGAGAAGGCGGCGGAGATTAACGTCAAGCCTTTCAAGCAGCCGGGGGAGCCATAGCGACAATGGCGCTCTGCCAGCGCGATGCAGCCCAAGTAAATCCCAAAGCCACGCAAGCCGCCGCGAAAATCGCGCTAAGCGATCCACAAAGCCAGGGGCAGCCGCAATGGCTTGAGGGAGTGTCGCCAAGAACGGCCGGGCGGATCAAGCGGAGCTATCCATGCCGCCCTTTTACCTGATGATTTTTCCAAACCAGCTAGCTCTTTAGTTCATCAATTCATCGTCTGGAACGTCGATCCGTGGAATGGCTCGTTCGATACGGTATTTCATAAACCCTTTCGCCTCGCTGGCACGCTTTTTCAGCTCGGCCATCATCGACTTAATCCAGGTTGTTTCGCTCTTAAGCGAATGTGATTCGTATCCCCCAAGGGGGTTTAACGCTGGCCCTTCATAGCGATGTTCGAGAGCAATCCCGATCCGGTACCACCCATTATTTTCCTTTGGAGCGCTCAGCCAAGCGTCGACAAATTTTGCTGGTTCGATTCCCTTCAACACGGTCAGTGCTGCAAACTTGTGGCAGTTGA
>DATJTB010000319.1:0-17081 GCA_035503795.1 Methylocella sp. | reverse complement strand
AGAGCGGGATGAGCAAAAGTGTGAAGCGGTTTTGCGCTCACATCCCGCTCTAAATTACAAGAGTCGATCACGTTTCATGATTTTGCATCGATTCGACCCAAAATCATCGTGATCTAGCAGCTCCGGCATGGCCAAGATTTCGCAATCGAGAGCGCGCTGGTTTTTCCATCCGCTCTGCTGGGGATCTGGCTGATCCTAAAGCTGTTCGATGAGCCCACGTTTGTGTGCGGTGACGCAGCTTTCCCTCTACCGTTCTGGCCGTCCCACAGCTTGGGATTGCCGTCATTGGCTAAACAGGCGATAACAAGAAAATACTCAGTTCTCGATATGACCATCATCACGAAAGCACAATTTGCCGCCTGACGCCCCGTTCACTCTCGCTTGGAGAGCCAGCTGCAGATCACGGCATTAGGCTGATCGGACTTGTCAAACAACGCTGGCCATCCGGGCCCTTTCCTGTAGCATAGGCCATATGTCCATCGCTCTGAACTCAACCGACCCGCCAGCCGAAGTGGCCTTCAAGCTCTTAACCCGTCTCGGGCTAGTTGTGCTTTTCATCGCCTTGCCGGTTCTGGGAATTTTTTGGCGAAGCGCCCTCTATGTGCTCCTCCCGATCGGCGCCGCATTGATCCTCATCGGAACGCTGCTGGATGAGGCCCACAAAAACATCGGAAAGCTTCGCGGGTCACTTTTTTCTCCGGCCATTATGGCCGCCTTGTTCTTGTTTTTCTGGGCGGCGCTCTCATTGATTTGGACACCCTTCCCGCAGGAGGCCGCTCCGCGCTTGTTCAAGGCAGCCGCAACCACCTTTCTGGCGGCGCTCGTCGCACTCTATCTTCCCGCCAAAAGCAAGCCGCTCGATCTCCTCTTGCTGCCTGTGGGCCTTGCTGTTTCGGGTGTCGTGACACTCATTCTGGCTTTTATTGGCTCACCTTGGTTCTTGAGCCAAATTGCTTTCGATGACTCGCTCTTCGAGCGGGCGATGGTCACGATGATCGTCCTGATCTGGCCGGCGCTTGGAAACTTGGCCTTGCGAGAACATTGGCTCTCTGCCGCAGGTCTTGCCATACTCGCGGCGAGTGTGGCGCTCGCTGGCTTTGCCCAGATCGCGCTCATCGCGACAGGTGCGGGCGCCCTGACCTTTGCCGTAGCCATGTCCTATCCAGTCCGAACTGGCCTTGTATTGGCTTGGCTGTGCGGCGGCGTGATTCTCTTCGCTCCGGCGCTGCCATTCCTCTACCGCTTGGCTTTATTCTCGAGTGGAATGGAACCAGGTCCTTTTTCGGCACCTCTTCTGATCTGGAGCGATCTCATCGTCGCGCAATGGCCGCGGCTCATCACCGGGCATGGGTTTGATTTTGTCCGACAGGGGTTCAGCTTGGGCTATTTGCCCGAACGTGCTCCAAAAAGTTTGCTGTTCGTGGTTTGGTACGACCTTGGCGTTGCTGGGGCTCTGGGCCTTGCTGCGCTCCTCGTGCAGGCTTTTCGCTATGCCGCGACGAGCCCCGTGAAGACGGCCCCGGCCCTGCTCGCCGGGCTGGTGGCGAACCTGACAATCGCCCTTCTGGGTATCGCGTCGATACAAATCTGGTGGGTGACCCTGCTTGATTGTGACGTGATCGCTTTTGCGCTGCTCTTCAAGGGACTCGATAAAGTGCACCATCCGGCCATCCAACTGGTGCGGACGGCTGAGTCCGGGGCCGTCTCGTGAAGCTCACAGGGCTTGCAAATTTTTGAATATAAATATATCTACATATTGTCTTGTCCTCCTTCCAGAGTGCGCTAGGTTGACAGGCGGATTTTGGAGCCGCCGGCAGGAATTTCATGCCCGAGACCATTCCCTTCGAGACGCTTCTCAATGCGGCAGCCGCAGCCGGCGAAGCCACCCGCCTGCGCCTGCTTTCCCTTCTCGCAGAAGCAGAGCTCACGGTAAGCGAGCTTGTGACCATCCTTGGCCAGTCCCAGCCGCGCATCTCCCGCCATTTGAAGCTTATGGTGGAGGCCGAGCTCGTCGAGCGGCACCGGGAAGGGTCATGGGTTTTCTTCCGAATCGCCCAAACCGGACGCGCGGCCGGCTTCGCCGGCTATATCTCGACGAAACTTTCGGCATCCGACGTGGCGCTTGCGGCCGATCGGGCGAGGCTTGATGAGGTGCGAAAGGCGAGGGCGGAACACGCCGCCCGTTACTTTGCCGCGCAAGCCGCCAACTGGGACGAGTTGCGCGCCCTGCATGTGTCGGAAGCGCGGGTCGAGGCCGCCATCGCCAAGGCCATAGGACCGGCCAAAATCCAAACTTTGCTCGATCTCGGCACCGGCACGGGCCGGATGCTCGAGCTCTTGGGGCCGCTCGCGGACCGCGCGGTTGGCGTCGATCAATCACCGCAAATGCTGGCGCTCGCCCGCGTGAGAATCGAGCGGGCGGGCCTGCGCCATGTTCAATTGCGCCAAGGTGATATCTATGCCGCACCGGTTGAGCCGAATGGCTTTGATCTCGTCGTGGTGCATCAGGTTCTGCACTACCTGGACGATCCCTCGCGGGCCGTTCGCGAGGCCGCCCGCGCCATGCGCCCTGGCGGGCGGCTGCTCATCGTCGATTTTGCCCCGCATGAGGAAGAGACGCTGCGCGCCGTCCATGCGCACCGGCGGTTGGGATTCGCGCGTTCGGAAATCGCCGGTTTCCTGGCCGCGGCCGATCTTGATCTCATTACCGAGGCGGAGCTCAGCCCCGAGATGCAGGACGCCAACAAGCTCACTGTCTCCCTCTGGCTTGGCCGCGATCGCCGGACCATGGCCGATCCCCTTCCCATCAGCGAACGGGAATTCGCATGAATGAGTTGAAGTCCGCCCGGTTCCCAAGGGCCAGCCGCACGGTGTGCCCGGACATCTGTGTCTCCTTCGAGTTTTTCCCGCCGGCCAGCGAAACCATGGAGGTGACGCTCTGGGAATCGATCAAGCGCCTGGCGCCACTCGGACCGAATTTCGTCTCGGTGACTTACGGTGCGGGTGGCTCGACGCGTGAACGCACTCACGCGACGGTGGCTCGCATCATCAAGGAGACCGAAGTCAAGCCAGCCGCCCATTTGACCTGCGTTTCCGCGGCAAGGGCGGAAATCGATGCCATCCTCCATGACTATTGGGACATTGGCGTCCGCCACATCGTGGCTTTGCGCGGCGATCCGCAAGATGGCCCAGGCACGAAATTCCAACCGCACCCGCAAGGCTATGAAAGCTCGTCGGCACTTGTGGCCGGCATCCGCAAGATCGGCGATTTCGAAGTCTCGGTCGCGACCTATCCCGAGGGCCATCCGGAAAGCCCTTCTTCCAGCACCGATATCGATGCGCTGCAGGCCAAGATCGATGCTGGCGCGACGCGCGCCATCACCCAGTTCTTCTTCGAGAACGACGTCTATCTGCGGTTTCTCGACAAGGTGCGAGCGCGCGGCATAAATATTCCGATCACGCCCGGCATCGTGCCGGTGCAGAATTTCCAGCAGACGGCGAAATTCGCCAAACGCGCCGGCGCCAGTGTCCCGCAATGGCTCGCCGACCGTTTTGAGGGACTCGATGACGACCCTTCGACCCGCAAGCTGGTCGCGGCGACAGTCGCCGCCGAGCAGGTCCTCGACCTTGTCGATGAAGGTGTTCGGGATTTTCATTTCTACACAATGAACCGGGCCGATCTCGTCTATGCGATCTGCCACCTTCTGGGCCTTCGCCCCAAACTTCAGCAAAGGGCCGCTTGAATGACGCAAGGCGCAAAGGGGGAAGCGAAGCGGCAAGCGCTGCTGAAGGCTGCGGGCGAGCGCATATTGGTGCTCGACGGCGCCATGGGCACGATGATCCAGACTCATAAATTCAGCGAGGCTGATTTCCGCTCCGACCGCTTCGCCGAATGGCCGCGCGACCTCAAAGGAAACAACGACCTTTTGAGCCTGACCCAGCCGCAAGCGATAAGGGACATTCACCTCGCTTATTTCGAGGCCGGCGCCGACATCGTCGAGACCAACACCTTCTCGTCAACCCGGATCGCCCAAGCCGATTATGGGATGGAAGCCCTGGTCTTTGAGCTGAATGCCGCGTCAGCGCAGCTCGCACGCGAGGCCGCCAGCGCAGCCGAGCAGAAAGACGGGCGGCCCCGCTATGTCGCAGGCGCCTTGGGACCGACCAATCGCACGGCTTCCATCTCGCCCGATGTCAATAACCCAGGCTTTCGCGCCGTGACCTTTGATGAGCTGGTCGAAGCCTATGCGGAGGCGGCGAAGGGACTGATCGAGGGCGGCGCCGATCTTCTGATCGTCGAGACAATATTCGACACGCTCAATGCGAAAGCAGCGCTCTTCGGCATAGAGACGGTTTTTATGGCGAGTGGCAACCGCCTGCCGGTGATGATCTCGGGTACCATCACTGATCTGTCTGGACGCACCCTCTCCGGCCAGACGCCAGCGGCCTTCTGGCATTCCGTGCGTCACGTCAAACCTTTGTCGATCGGATTGAATTGCGCGCTCGGTGCGCGCGAGATGCGCGCCCATATCGCCGAGCTTGCCCGCATCAGCGATACGCTGGTCTGCGCCTATCCCAATGCTGGACTGCCGAATGAGTTCGGTCTTTATGATGAAAGCCCGGAGTATATGGCCTCGCTCATCGGCGAATTTGCCGAGGCTGGCCTTGTCAATATTGTCGGCGGCTGCTGTGGCACGACGCCCAGCCATATAGCCGCGATTGCCCAGCGCGTGAAAGGCATCGCGCCACGCAAGATTCCCGACATTCCACCCTTGCTGCGCCTCTCCGGCCTCGAGCCTTTCACCCTGACGCCCGCTATTCCCTTCGTCAATGTCGGCGAGCGGACCAATGTCACGGGCTCGGCCAAATTCCGCCGCCTGATCAAGGAGGGCGATTTCGCCGCGGCCCTCGATGTGGCGCGCGATCAGGTGGCCGCCGGCGCCCAGATCATCGATGTCAATATGGACGAGGGCTTGCTCGACTCGCAAAAGGCCGTGGTCGAATTCTTGAACCTCGTTGCCGCTGAGCCCGATATTTCCCGCGTTCCCGTCATGGTGGATTCCTCCAAATTCGAGGTGATCGAAGCCGGTCTCAAATGCCTGCAGGGCAAGGCCGTCGTCAATTCCATCTCGATGAAGGGCGGCGTCGAGAAATTCGTCGCGGAGGCCAAGACCGTTCGCGCGCATGGCGCCGCCGTCGTCGTGATGGCCTTCGACGAAAGGGGCCAGGCCGATACGCTCGAACGCCGGGTTTCGATCTGCTCGCGCGCTTATGAGATTTTGACGAGACAGGTCGGCTTTCCGGCCGAGGACATCATCTTTGATCCCAATATCTTTCCCGTCGCGACTGGCATTGACGAACATAACAGCTATGGCGTCGATTTCATCGAGGCGGCGCGGCAGATCAAACTGAAATTTCCGCTCGTCCATATCTCTGGCGGGGTCTCCAATCTTTCCTTCTCCTTTCGTGGCAATGAGCCGGTCCGCGAGGCCATGCATGCCGTCTTTCTCTACCACGCCATCGCGGCGGGAATGGACATGGGCATCGTCAATGCAGGCCAGCTTGCCGTCTACGCCGAAATCGAGCCCGAACTGCGCGAAGCTGCCGAAGACGTCATCCTGAACCGTCGTCCCGACGCGACCGAACGTCTCCTGGGGCTCGCCCAGCGCTACAAAGGCAAGGGCCAGCAGAGCCAGGAAAAAGACCTCGCCTGGCGCGAGACGCCGGTCGCTAAAAGGCTTGAACACGCCCTCGTCAACGGGATCACCGAATTCATCGATAGGGATGTCGAGGAGGCCCGCCAGGCCGCTGCCAGGCCGCTCGATGTTATCGAAGGGCCTTTGATGGCGGGCATGAATGTCGTCGGGGATCTCTTCGGCGCCGGCAAAATGTTTTTGCCGCAGGTCGTCAAATCGGCGCGGGTGATGAAGCAGGCGGTCGCCTATCTGCTCCCTTTCATGGAGGAGGAGAAGCGCAGGAACGGCTCGGTCGGACGGGCGAACGCCGGCAAGATTCTGATGGCGACGGTCAAGGGGGATGTGCATGACATCGGCAAGAACATCGTCGGCGTCGTGCTCGCCTGCAATAACTATGAGATCATCGATCTCGGCGTCATGGTGCCGGCGGCCAAAATTCTGGCAACCGCGCGGGAAGAAAAGGTCGATGCGATCGGCCTCTCGGGCCTGATCACGCCCTCGCTCGAAGAAATGTGTTTCGTCGCCGCCGAGATGGAGCGCGAGGGTTTCGACCTGCCACTCCTGATCGGCGGGGCGACGACGAGCCGCGTCCACACCGCCGTCAAGATCCATCCCAATTACGCCAAGGGCCAGACGGTCTATGTGACCGATGCGAGCCGCGCGGTCGGCGTCGTGCAGTCGCTTCTCTCGCCCGAGGGGCGGGGCGCCTATATCGACCAGGTCCGGGCGGAATATGGAAGAGTGGCGGATGCGCACCGGCGCGCCGAAGCCGATAAGCAAAGGCTGCCGCTCGTAAAAGCCCGCGCCAATGCGTTCAAGCCGGATTGGGCTTCCTATGAGCCCCCGCGACCGCAATTCACCGGCTCGCGCATCTTCCGCAGCTATGACACGGCCGAGCTCATACCCTATATCGACTGGACGCCCTTCTTTCAGACCTGGGAACTGCGCGGACGCTACCCCGCCATTCTCGAAGATGAGAAGCAGGGCGAAGCGGCCCGCCAGCTCTTCGACGACGCGCAATCGATGCTGGCGCGCATCGTCGAGGAGCGCTGGTTCGATCCAAAGGCGATCATCGGCTTCTGGCCAGCCAATCGTGTCGGCGATGACATTCATCTCTACACGGGGGACTCGCGCAGCGAGAAGCTTGCGGCCTTTTTCACGCTTCGCCAGCAATTGCCGAAACGCGACGGACGGCCCAATCTCGCGCTTTCCGATTTCATCGCACCGGCCCAATCGGGCAAGGCGGATTTTTTAGGCGGCTTCGTCGTCACTGCCGGGGCGCAGGAGGAGAAGATCGCCAAGCGCTACGCCAAGGCCAACGATGATTATGGCTCCATCCTCGTTAAAGCGCTCGCCGACCGTATCGCAGAGGCTTTTGCCGAGCGGATGCATGAGCGGGTGCGGCGCGAGTTCTGGGCCTATGCGCCTGATGAGAAACTGACGAATGAAGAGCGGATCACGGAAACCTATCGCGGCATTCGCCCGGCGCCCGGCTATCCAGCGCAACCCGATCATACCGAAAAGGCAACCTTGTTCCGTCTGCTTGAAGCGGAGCGCCGAATCGGCGTCTTGCTGACCGAGAATTTCGCCATGTGGCCCGGCTCTTCCGTGTCCGGTCTCTACCTCTCACATCCCGAGGCGCATTATTTCGGTGTCGGCAAGATCGAGCGTGACCAGGCCGAAGACTATGCGCAGCGCAAGGGCATGAGTCTCGCCGAGATTGAGCGCTGGCTCGCACCGATCCTGAACTATGAGCCTTGCCGTCTGGCGGAACCCACCGCCGCACAATGAGCGTTAAGAACGCGAATTGTATAAAGGCTTCCTCCCCGATAGGCAGAAGTTTCCAGCCAAGTTGAATAAGCCCGGGTGTCGGCACGGCTTTGGATCCTGCTCATTCGAGATCCAGCCGATCCAGAATCATTCGAAGCGACGGTCCCCCCCAATACCGGAAGTTGAACAGCTCTCGCCGGCGACCTGTCAAAAGGGAAAACATCCTCGCGCAATGCTCATCTGCTAATTCACTGGGTGAGCTTCAAATGTTTTTATTCAAATAGAACGGACCGCTTTCTTAAGTCCGTCAGCTTATCTATATCTGACAAAATATTTATTTTGCATTTTATTTATATATTCGCGCAAACTTCGGATTCATTTTGTTACTTAAACTGGTTATTATGAGTCGTCTTGTAATTTATTGTCTCAATACAGAGGCAGCTAAGTCACCGCTCCCCACCATCGTGGCGGGTATGACCGTCAACAAAGATCCTGGGTTATTTGAATATTGCATTGCGAAGGATCAGCTCAAGAAGAGGCTAATATGATTGAAATATTGAAAAACGAGGTCATGCCGGCGCGCACCGGTCGTTTTCCGAATGTTCGGCCAGTCTATCTCGAAGCACTGACGCTGGTCGAGCGGCTGCATCGCCGCCTGCTCGATGTAATCAAGGACGAGTTCGACCGGCGTGGTCGCAGCGATGTCAATGCCGTGCAAGCTTTATTGCTCTATAATATTGCCGATAAGGAATTGACCGCTGGCGAATTACGGACCCGCGGCTATTATCTTGGGTCGAACGTCTCGTACAACGTCAAGAAATTGGTCGAGACGGGCTATCTTCATCATTGCCGCTCGCGAATTGACCGGCGCGCCGTGCGAATCAGCTTGACGGACAAAGGCCGCGACGTCCATGCGATTGTCGGCGCCCTCTACGATAAGCACGTCGCTACAGTCGAGCAGATCGGCGGGATCAGCCTGGAGGAATTCAGCCGTCTCAATCAGGCACTAGTTCGGCTCGAGCGTTTCTGGACCGACCAGATTCGCTATCGGCTTTAGCCTGCCCTCAACATGCCAGGCGCTCGCTTCCTCACCGAACATGATAGATAGACAGCCCGAAAAGCGGTCGCACAGTCGATTGCGGAGCTAGCACTGACGGCAAGACGGCGCCTTGACGCTTGATTCAAGCCGGCGCCACAAAATTGCCGCCCTGTTCGTGTCTTTTTAACGATTATAATGTCACCAGTTTGATGAGAAGTTGACCGTTCTCTGTCGGCAAAGCTGTGTCAAAGAGCCTTGATGACGGAAGGGCGGAGGCGTTGGAGGTTGAGCCGTTGAGATTTGGACGCAATCCCTATTCGAGACGCACACCCGATCCTCATTTCGAGTCCTTAGAGGGCGTTTTTCCGTCGGGCGCACGGCGGATGGGATTGGCTGCGCTTTTGACCATTCCATCGCTCTGCGGAGCGGCCGCAGGCCCGGCCGACCTCGCCTTCGGCGGGCAGGCAGAATGGGCACAGCGCTATGATGCCGGCCCCGGACTGGCGATCACCCGTTCGACTACGCCGGTTCTTTCGGTTCAGACCTTCGCGGCGACGGAACAGGCCATCGAGACCTATCGCCAGATCGTCGCGGGCGGCGGCTGGAATGGCGTCCCAACCAACCAGACGCTCAAGCTCGGCGTCAGTGGCCAAGCGGTGATCGCACTGCGCCGGCGGCTTGCCGCCTCGGGCGATCTTGACCCTTCGGCTGGCGCCTCGCCTATTTTCGATTCCTTCGTCGATGCGGCCGTCAAACATTTCCAGGCCCGCCATGGCCTTCAGCAAACCGGCATCGTATCCAAAGAGACCTTCGCCGCGCTCAATGTCCCGGCCGATTACCGTTTGCATCAGCTCGAAGTCAACCTCATCCGCCTGCGCTCCTACTCCGGCAATCTTGGCGAGCGTTTCGTCATGGCGAATATTCCGGCCATGGAAGTCGAAACCGTGGAAAACGGCATGGTCGCCACCCATCATGCGGCGGGGGTCGGCAAGATCGACCGTCAATCACCGGTCATGATGACCAAGGCGATCGACATCAATTTCAATCCGTACTGGACCGTGCCCGTGTCCATCATCCGCAAGGATCTGATTCCGCGGATGCAAAAGGATCCAAACTACCTCAGCGAACATAAGATCCGGATTTTCGACAAGGACGGGCAGGAGCTAGCCCCCGCCCAGATCAACTGGAACTCACTCGATGCGGTGAACTATAAATTCCGCGAGGATCCGGGCGATAACAACTCGCTCGGCGTGGTGCGAATCAACATCAATAATCCCTATGGCGTCTATATGCATGATACGCCTGAAAAGGGGATTTTCGGCGATGATGACCGGTTTGTTTCCTCCGGCTGCATCCGCGTGCAGAATGTGCGCGATTATGTCACCTGGTTATTGAAGGATACGCCGGGCTGGGATCGAGCCCAAATCGACGAGGTCATCCGATCCGGCGACCGGGTCGATGCCAAACTTGCCACGCCCGTTCCGGTCTACTGGGTCTATATCACGGCTTGGGCGACCCCAGAGGGGCTGATCCAATTCCGCGAGGATATCTATCAAAGAGACGGTTTTGTCGAAACCGCTTCCGAAGGTCTCAGCGCCCCCCTCCCCCAATTGCAGCCGCAGTCAACCACTTTCAACGCGCGTAACGTGGCGCTCGATCCGATGAATGATGATGCGCGCTAGATCACGATGATTTTGGATCGAATCGATCCAAAATCATGAAACGTGATGGATTCTCGTAATTTTGAGCGGGATGTGAGCGCAAAACCGCTTCACAATTTTGCTCATCCCGCTCTAGTGATTGACCCTAAGCCTGTCCCGGTTCATCGGGCAGGCTGGGGCCGCAGCTTGCAGCGCCGAAAAGAAGCGCTATGAAGAGCGCGGATGGTCTGAGCATCGCGGATCTGAGCTTGGTCTTCTGTCCTGCTGGCCGTTTTATCCTTGTGGCATCCTCCGAACTCGACTGGGGATCCCATTCTTCAGGTCCGTGGCGACAAGGTTGAGCATCGCGGAGGTGTTGCGCTATCAGATGCTGCGGCAAATCCGACACATCTTGCCGAAATTTGATCCGCGGTGCAGACCCGCCTAACCTTCGCCCGGATGGCTGTATAAGCGCATAAGCGTTCTGGCATCCGCGCTTGCGGAGGGCGGGACCGGATGGCAGTTTCCCGTAGCAATTGCCTTGCTTCGATTCGGCCGGGATAGAACATGACCCTCAAAAATCACAACCCGCCTCAATTCCGCTCGGCCCCATTCTCATCCGCAGGGCGCAACCGTGGCCAACTGTTGCGAGGCCTCCTGCACCGTTCGTTTTGCGGCCTCGCGGCACTTTGCCTGTTCACTGGGGCTCAGACAGCTTGGGCCGGACCCGTGCTCGTCATAGAGATGCCTTCCGGTGCTGTCCTTTATGAGGATCATGCGGCACAACCATGGTTTCCGGCCTCTGTCACCAAACTGATGACGGTCTATGTCGCGCTTTCCGCCGTACGTGATCACAAGATTTCCTTTGATACGCCGCTTTCCGTCTCAGCGCGTGCGGCGGCGATGCCGCCTTCCAAGATGGGATTTCGCCCGGGCACCCTCGTCACCCTGGATAATGCTCTTAAAATGCTGATGGTAAAATCGGCGAATGACATGGCGGTGGTAATCGCCGAAGGGGTTTCTGGCTCGGTCGAGGCATTCGCCGATGATATGAACGAGGCGGCTCGCTCGCTTGGCCTCAGCGAGTCACATTTCGTCAATCCGAATGGTCTTCCGAACCCCGAACATGTCTCTTCGGCCCGCGATCTTGCCGTCCTTGCCCGCGCCCTCTATCTCACCTTTCCCGACGCGGCCGGGCTCTACAACATCGGCGCTCTGCAGCTGGGCGATTCGATCATTCTCAACCACAATGATCTTCTCGGCCGCTATCCCGGAATGGATGGGATGAAGACGGGCTTCACCTGTGCCGCGGGCTTCAATCTTGTGGCGAGCGCAACGCAAAATGGTCGCAGGCTCATCGCTGTGATTCTGGGTGCGCCGGACGTCAAGAGCCGGTCGACCCTCGCTGCGACCCTGTTCGATCGTGGTTTTTCCGGCATTGATCGGCCTTCAAAACCGCTTTCCGATCTAATGGCGGAAACAGCGGCGAACAACCCAGCAGCCGCAGCGCCCGACCTTCATGAATCCGTCTGCCGCAGGCGGGGACGGGCCTTGGCTGAGTTTCGGGCCGAGCTGTCCCGGTTGATGGCACCCCTCCTCGCCCATAATCCGCAAGCCGAATCTCCGGCTGGCTCGCTGGCAACGCCGGTCGTTGCCAGGGGGCTTCCCGTTGCGCCATACATCGCCTCGATACCGCGCCCCTCTTTCGAGCCGGTGCCCATTTCGCTGGGCGCGCCAGAAGGCTACAGCGGGCAGATCGCACAGGCCCGTCCGGCTCATTCGCCGGTTGGCACCCCGGCGCTGCCTTCGACCGTTACCGCCTACGCGGAAACCCCCGACACCGCCGACGCCCACCTGCCGCTCGCGCCCGCGTCTGATGCGCTACCATTGAAGGGCCACACCGCCTCCGTCAAAACGGCGGCACGGCCGACCAAGCATACGGCCATCGCACGCCATCACATTGGGAGCCATGCCGCCAAGAACAAAATCGCGCATCTCGCCGCGCCCGCTGCAAAGGCTCATACCGCAGCGGGGCAGAAAGCCGCCGGCCACCCAAAAGCCGCGGCGAGAGTGCCGGCCGCTAAAACCGCGGTCCATGTGGAGAAGGGCAAAGGCCGGAAACCCGAGAAACATGCCGAGCGTTGAGGCAGGCGTGCCGGACCTTACCCATTCGATCCGATACCGCGAAAGGGACCGATTCCCGGATTAACCTGATCTGCGGGGCTGCGGACCCCCGAATTATTGCACGTTTTTGCTGTCCACCTCCTCATATGCGCCTGAAGGACACCCCATGCCAGAAGCTGCGACCGCTCTCCCGGCAAGAAGGCCGCCGCCGCCCTTCCCCCTTACTGTTCTGACCGGCTTTCTCGGCGCCGGGAAGACAAGCCTCCTCAACCGGATGCTCGCCGACAAGGCGTGCGAGCCGACGCTCGTCCTCGTCAATGAATTCGGCGAGATTGGCCTTGATCACCTGCTGGTCGAAAGCGTCGACGCCGAAAGGATTGTGCTTTCTTCCGGATGTCTTTGCTGCACCATCCGGGGCGATCTCATCGCCGCGCTGGAGGATCTGTTGCATCGGTCGGACAATGGCCGCTTGGCGTCCTTCTCTCGCGTCATTCTGGAAACGACGGGCCTCGCCGATCCGGCGCCGATCCTCCATACGATTGTGACCCACCCCTATCTTGCACTTCGATTCCGTCTGGACGGCGTTCTCACTGTGGTCGATACGGTGAATGGGACTACGACACTCGACCAACATGAAGAAGCGGTGAAACAGGCCGCTGTGGCAGACCGGCTGGTGCTGAGCAAAACCGACCTTGCTGGCACCGAGACGTTGGCCGTTTTGCGAGCAAGGCTTCAAAAACTCAATCCTGGGGCGACTTTGCATGACGCGGCAGCCGGCGAAGCGACGGCTGCAACCCTGCTCAACGTCGGAATTTATGATCCCGACCAAAAAATTCCCGATGTCCGGCGTTGGCTCAACGCCGAGGCCTATGGGCCCGGGCACGGCCGTCCACTTGACGGTGGCAGGGAGAGCAGCGGGATGGAGCATCGGCATGATCATGCCAGCACCTCGGCCGCAACGCCCGATGTCAACCGGCACGATGCCCGCATCCGGGCTTTTTGCCTCAGCGACGCCATACCGTTATCGCCACAGGCGTTGGCTCTGTTCCTTGAACTTCTGCAGAGCGCGCATGGCGCTAGCCTCCTTCGTGTCAAAGGGATTGTCGGGCTCCAGGATGAGCCAGACAGACCCATTCTCATTCAGGGGGCCCAGCATGTGTTTCATCCGCCGCGGCGGCTCGATGCTTGGCCGGATAGGGACCGCACGACGCGCCTCGTCTTTATATTGAGGGATTTGGATCAACGCTTCGTCGACGGCTTGTGGGGGGCGGTGACCGGCAAGCCGGCGCCGGATCGCCCCGATGCCGCAGCTTTGAGGGACAATCCGCTAGTGCCAGGCCGGACCGGGCTCCTGGCTTGAGCGCCGAGCGACTTTCACCCGCTTCATCCCTTGCCGGGACGCGCTCGATCAAGCTTGTTTCATTCCCCCTCACTTTCCGATAAAAGTGCCGGCCCTTCGCTTGCTGAAAAGAGGCGGACGCATTATATCCACGGCGTCATGAGATGTGATCGGATGGGGATATCAGCGGTTGCCGCCGCGTTGGGCAGGTTTTATCATCCATGACTGCCGAAAAGCTTGGCCGAATAGTGGGAGGGGCGCCGTCCCGGCTCTCGCCGATCGCCTCGCGAAGGAAACCGAACATGACCTATGTCGTCGTCGAAAATTGCATCAAATGCAAATATATGGATTGCGTTGAAGTCTGCCCGGTGGACTGTTTCTATGAAGGCGAGAACATGCTGGTAATCCATCCGGATGAATGCATCGACTGCGGCGTGTGCGAGCCCGAATGCCCGGCCGAGGCCATCAAGCCGGATACACAGAAGGGTCTCGAAAAATGGCTCAACCTTAATCGGGACTATGCGAAGGATTGGCCCAATGTGACGGTCAAACGAGAATCTCTGCCGGATGCCAAGGCATTTGATGGCGTTCCGGGGAAGTTCGATACCTATTTCAGCGCTAATCCTGGGCAGGGCGATTAGGGCCGATCCAGCTGAAATAAGCTACATTGTTGCATTGTGGCTTAATACGCATATATTTTGATTTCCGCTTAAATTTGTGCCATAATATCTAAACTGAGCTGCAAAGTCGGGAACCTGCAGCCTCTGTGGGTGTTGTTCCGGGCACTGCCATTGTGTCTGGGCGTAATTTTTCATGACGGTGCGGCTGGGGAGTGCCTCGCTCCGGCCATAACTGTGACAGCTGATCATCGTTAGGAGCATCCCGCTTCGCGCCTTTCCAGGGCCGAATCAATAGTAGAGTATCAACGGCGGAGGGTTAGTCCGCCGGTGCTTAGCCGTCCCGTCTCCAAAGCGGGACAGGAAGAAGGAGCGCGCTGGTTATGGCGTCTGTCAAAAAGACCATGAAATCGTCCGCGGTCAAACGGACAACACAGCAGGCGGCGACCCGGAGTCCAAAATCCACAACGCCCAAGCGATCCGCAGAGGAAACCAAAAGGCAAAAATCAAGCCCGGCTGCAGTCAAAACCAGAACTGTCAAATCAGTTGCGCAAAAAAAATCCGCAGCCAAGAAATCCTCTTCAGCCAAAAGGACGGCGGGCAGGACGATGGCAAAAACAACAACCGCTTCCAGTAAAACCCTGCTGGGCCGGCAGTCATCCGCAAAAAATGTGAATCCGAAAGTGAAAACAACAAACAAGACGATCACCAAAGGCAAGACGTCAGGCCAGGCCGCAAATGGGACGAAAACGACCCCGCCTAGAACTTCGGCGCCAACGGCGGTAACCAAGAACAATAACAAGCCGAGTAAAGCAAAACTTCTCAAAAGAGGGGACGAAGCTAAGGGGCTGACCCAAACCAAGGGGCTGACCCAAACCAAGGGGTTGGCACAGACTCCGGGCAAGATAACGGCCTCGCCGGAACGGCAGAGCAAGCAGGAACTTACCCGAACCGCCAAGACGTCGGCTATCGCCTCGAACCTTGAAAAAACACAAGCCAAAAGCACGGTCTCAGTCCCAGCGGCGCTCGATCAGAGTTCCGCTGTTCGACAGAAAACACCGTCTTTGACGGATGCTCCACCGCCCCCCGAAGCCAAGACCGAATCGCAAAGCAAAGTCACGTCGCAAAAGAAGACGGCAGCGGCCTTGCTGGCCTTCAAACGCCAAGCGGACAAGGCTAATGAGGTACGCAAACAAACGGCCTCCCAGGAGGACAATGCATCGAAATTATCGAATGAGCGGATCTCGGTGACAAGAGAAGAGAGTAAGAAAAGGCAGCTTGGAGAAACCACGACTGCGATCGCCGAGCCGAATATGGCGGCCGATGAAGCTGTGTTGGCGAACCCTACGGTTGCGCCAAAGGCCCTCTCTGCAGAGGCAACACCCACGCCGAAACTGGTAACACCGATCGGCTCCACCATCACGGCCGACGCCACGGCCAAATCCGCCCTGGTCGAAGGCCCCTCGCCGGCCAAACCCGTGTCATCTGGTGGCAAGTCCGGCAAGAATAGCGCATCTCAGCGGCCTTCCTTCAAGACCAGTGAGTTTGTCGTCTATCCGGCGCATGGCGTCGGGCAGATCATTGCAATCGAAGAGCAAGAAGTTGCAGGCTTCAAGCTCGAACTTTATGTGATCAGCTTCATCAAGGACAAGATGATCCTCAAAGTACCAACGCCGAAGGTCGCGAGCGTCGGTATGCGCAAGCTCTCTGACGCATCCGCCGTCAAGGGCGCGCTCGATACTTTGGCCGGCCGGGCGCGCGTCAAGCGGACCATGTGGTCGCGTAGAGCACAGGAATATGAGGCGAAAATCAATTCCGGCGATCTTATTGCAATTGCCGAGGTTGTGCGCGATCTCTATCGCTCGGAAACGCAGCCGGAGCAGTCATATTCGGAGCGCCAGCTCTATGAAGCAGCGCTTGATCGCATGACCCGCGAGATCGTTGTCGTGCAGAAACTGACCGAGACGGAGTCGCTTAAGCTTATAGAAACGCAATTGCAAAAAGGACCCCGCCGCAGCAGTAAATCCGAGGATCTCGATTCAGATCCTGATGAATCCGAGATCGAAGAAGCCGCTTGATCTTCCGTCGCAGCCGGAGTTTGCCGGCTGCTTCTCGTTCTTTGCATTGGTGCCCAGTCCGTTCGACTGAAACAATCGTTTTTCAAGACCGCATGCTCGTCGGCGGGAGCAACCACGCCAATCAAGCTAATACCGCGACGCCAAGTACGACAAATCCTAACTCTGCCAGGATCGTTCAACCTGTCTTTTGCCGCGTCCCGCTGTCGCTATTTCCTTGAAAAGATAGCCACCGTCGCCATATGGGCAGAAGGTGAACACCAGAGGATGCCGGCATTAGGGTCCCCGTCGAGAGCTGGAAGGTCAACCGCATCTGGCAATCGCAGAGAGTTCGCCAAAAGGGCGGGTCTTTTGCGGACCGCTCATGAAGGAGAGATTGCGATGTTGAATGCCACTGATTCCCAATCCTGGGCGCCTTTGACGAATGAGCAGTTGGCCCGTCTTGGTGGCGGCCAGGTGGCCTATGTGAGGCCAATCCGTTCCGAAGAGCTCGGCCGCTTGTTTCCTTCCGCGCCGGCGGTCCAACCGGGCCTGCAGCTTTTCGCTTTGCTGGCCGCAGATGGCACACCGATCGTCGTCACCGATTCCCGCGATGCGGCGATTGCCAATGCCATGGAGCATCAGCTTTCCATGGTTAGCCTCCATTAGCGAGGTCAGCAATGCATGCCGAGAACGTCTCAATGAGGCCGGCAGTCACCGGCCTTAAATCGTGAAATCGGTGCTGGAGCCACCGGCGTCCTCAGATAATTTAAAGTCTTCCGCACGGCGGCAAAGGTCGTCA
>DATJTB010000318.1:0-4554 GCA_035503795.1 Methylocella sp. | reverse complement strand
ACCCCCGGAGCCACTCAGATTGTTGCAAGCCAGGGCGGGCTGGCGTTCAATCAAGGGTTGGAAGTGAACCGTCCCGGGCTTTTGTTGTTGAATGGCGCCATTATTCTCGGTTTCAGCGCCTTGAATTGTGACAATGCGGGTTGGCATGGCTGGATCATGGCATACCGCGAATCTGACCTCGCGCAGGTCGGGGTTTTCGTCACCACTGGCGCGTCGGGATATGGTGGAGGAGTCTGGGGGGGCGGGACCGGGATCGCGGCCGATGGCAGCGGCAACATCTATTTCGCGACGGGCAACGGCTCCGTCAGCGCAACCGATCTCTCTGAAAGCTTCGTCAAGCTCAAACTAGGGCCTGCCCCCTCCTACGGTTTGAGTCTCGCCGGAAGCTACACGGTCACCAACTGGGCGGCCTTAAATGCCGGTGATGCGGATCTGGGCAGCAGTGGGCCAGTCCTGCTGCCCGGCAATCGCCTTGTTGGAGGCGGCAAGCAGGGCAAGCTTTATGTCCTGAACAGTGCGACCATGCTGCCAACTCAAAATGGTCCGGCGGCAGGGCCGGTGCCCGCGAACGGCTCCGACGGCTTCCAAGCCTTTATCAACACTTGGCATTATGATTCGACAATGCGGACCTGCATGTACGGCGTGAACAACACGTACCAGTGCTACATGCCGCCTTCCCGTTACCAGGAATGGGAGACGGCCGGACCCAATATCCACACGGGTCCAATTTACTGGAACGGCATGCTTTATGCGATGCCCGAAAAAGACTATGTGCGCGCCTTTCCTTACAATGGCACCAGCGGAACCTTGGCGACCTCGCCGGCACTCGTGAGCACGGTGCGCGCCCCCGACGGCATGACGGGCGGCGCGCTTTCGCTCTCGGCCAATGGCAGCACCAATGGCATTATCTGGGCGATCGTTCCCAAGTCTGACGGCCAATGGGCTAATGTACCAGCGGCGATGTACGCCTTCGATGCGACAAACCTGCAGGAGCTGTGGACCGATACCGACGACATTGGCTTTGCGACCTTCGACCCTCCTACGATTGCTGGGGGAAAAGTTTTTAGACCCACATTTGCCAACATGCTCATGGTCTACGGTCTCGTGGCAGGAGGAACCACCATACCTTGTTACAACATTCCGCAGCTCTATCAGAACTACAGCGGCGCGAATGGTGCTCTTGGCAGTGCGATCGATTCCGTGACAACGCTGCCGGACGGTCTCGGCCAGAAGCAGGATTTTGCGAATGGCACGATTCATTGGACCGCCCAGTCCTGCGCGCACGAAGTGCACGGAGCCATTGCCAGCGAGTGGTACGCCACGGGACTCACTCAAGGCCCTCTGGGATACCCGGTAATCAACCAGACGGTCACGCCGGACAGCATTGGCCGCTACAATCATTTTTCCAAGGGCGCCTCAATCTATTGGACACCCACCACGGGCGCCCATGAAGTGGATGGGCCCATCAGAACCCAATGGGCCGCCCTCGGCTGGGAGCAGAGCGCGCTTGGCTATCCGGTCACTGATGAGGCCGATCAAATCAATGGAAACGGTCGCTTCAGCCTTTTCCAGCACGGCTCCATCCTGTGGAATGCAACAACCTCTGCCGTTACTGTGAATGCTGACCCCGCGACCTTGCTTGGGCCTCAGGAGCCAGGAAACGATCGCCCAGGATCGGATTTTTCAAACTTCGATCTTCCGGAGGCCAATCCCGCGATCTGCGAGCAACAATGCTCGAGCCAGTCCTCCTGCAAAGCCTGGACTTATGTCGCACCCAATACGACACAGGGGCCCAACCCGCGTTGCTGGTTGAAAAACGCGATCCCTCTCGCCGTGGCCAGGAGTTGCTGCACATCAGGCCTCAAGGTCGCGATCCATCCATCAGGTTTTAGCCCGATCGAGGGGGCTTTTGACCGGCCAGGTGGCGATTTCGCCAATTTCAATGTCCCGAATGGGGATCCGCTTCTATGTCAGGGCGAATGCGCCGGAAATAGTCAGTGCGTTGCATGGGCCTTTGTGGGAGACACTTCACAATGCTGGCTGAAGTCTTCCTCTCCACCGCTGGTACCAAATGTTAATGTTACCACCGGCTCTCTTGGGAATTGATAGACAACACGATCACGCCATAGGTGCACGGGATGGGCCGGGTCCCGGTCTGATTTCTTCATCACGGTCTCTCGTTCTCTTTTCCAAGAAATGACTTAAGAGGGGAAAAGCTGAGTCCACTCCGCTGCGAGATGCCATGTTCAAGAAGATCCTCATTGCCAACCGGGGCGAAATCGCCTGCCGGATCATCCGGACGGCGCGGCGGATGGGGATTGGAACGGTCGCCGTCTTTTCCGACGCCGATCGTGAGGCTCTACATGTCGAGATGGCGGATGAAGCGATCCGGATCGGGCCACCGCCCGCCGCGCAAAGCTATGCAGCGATCGGACCCCTTCTTGACGCCTGCAAGGTCACAGGCACCGAGGCGGTGCATCCCGGCTATGGGTTTTTATCCGAGCAGGCGGCTTTTGCTCAGGCACTCATCGAGAACGGGATTGCTTTCATTGGCCCGCATCCCGCCGCGATCGAATGGATGGGCGATAAGATCGCGGCGAAGAAGCTCGCCCATTCCCTTGGGGTCGCTTCCTTGCCTGGCTTTCTTGATGCGATCGAAAGCCTTGAAGAAGCGCAAACCGTCGCGCAGGCCGTCGGCTATCCGGTGATGATCAAGGCTTCGGCCGGAGGAGGCGGACGCGGGCTTCGCATCGTCGAAAAGCCGGAAGACATGCCGGAATCCTTTTCGGGCGCGTCTTCAGAAGCTTCAACCGCCTTTGGCAATGGCCACGTCTTTCTTGAGAAATTCATCAAGAATGCGCGCCATATCGAGATCCAGATACTCGGCGACAAATATGGAAACCTTATCCACCTTGGCGAGCGGGAATGCTCAATCCAGCGCCGCCACCAGAAAATCATCGAGGAGGCGCCTTCGTCCTTTGTCGATGCGGGAATTTGGCGGTCGATGGGAGAGCAGGCGATTGCTCTTGGCCGCGCAGCAAAATATGACTCAGTCGGAACGGTGGAATTTTTGATGGCACCCGATGGGCGCTTCTATTTTCTTGAAATGAACACGAGGCTGCAGGTCGAGCATCCGGTGACGGAGTTTGTCACCGGCATCGATATTGTCGAAGAGATGATCCGCGTGGCGGCGGGTGAAACATTGTCGATAGTGCAGGATGATGTGCACCCGGAAGGCTTCGCCCTGGAGTGCCGGATCCTGGCCGAGGATCCGGCCCGCAATTTTCTCCCTTCATCCGGGCGTCTCAATCTGTTTCGCCCGCCGGCCGAGGGTAGAGAAGACGATAGGACGGTGCGGATCGATTGCGGCGCGCGGGAAGGCGACGAGATCTCGCTCCATTATGATTCGCTAATCGCCAAGGTGATCACCCATGCGCCGGACAGGGGCCAGGCGATTGCGGCGCAGCGCCATGCCCTCGATCGCTTTGTGATCGAGGGCGTGGCCCATAATCTCTCATTTCTCGACGCCGTGCTGGGCGAAGAGGCGTTTCGAGCCGGCAAAATCTCGACCGATTGGATCGCTGAAAAATTTCCGCGCAGCTTTGCTCCGCCGGCACCGCAAGGCGAGGCGGCGGAACAGCTCATCGCGGTCGCGGCTTTTGCCGACCATGTGCTGGAGGAGCGCAGGCGGCAAATCTCGGGGCGGATGGTGGATGCGGACCGCCGACCGCTTGCATTCGAACGCATGGCTTGCATTGATGAGGATCGCCATGAGATCGAGTTTGAGGCTACGCAAATAGGGTTTGCAATTCGCTTTCTGGCGAGCGGTCGCAACCTTATTTGTGTCTCCGATTGGACTCCAGGAAAAAAGGTCTGGCAAGGTAGGGTCGACGGCGTCGAGCGCGCCGTCAAAATCACGCCCGTTCTCAACGATTATCTTTTGAGTCACGGCGGGTTTGAGGCGAAGGTCTCAATCTTGACCCGGCGAGAGGTGGACCTCTTGGTCTTCCTGCCGAAGAGGAAGAACGGCGGCGGCTCATCTATGCTGCGCTGTCCGATGCCGGCGCTCGTCAAGGCCGTGCTCGTTGCGGAAGGCCAGGCGGTACGCGCCGGCGAGCCGCTTTGCATCATCGAAGCGATGAAGATGGAGACCGCCCTACGCGCTGAAGCTGATGGAACGATCGCCAAAATCCATGTTCAGTCCGGCGACATTCTTGCCGTCGATGCGGTGATTCTGGACTTGGTCTAGAATAACTTCATAGCCTTCGTTTATCCCATGCCTCAGCCCGACAATTAGCTAATAGAGTGGACGTTCCACTCTCCTCCCTGCTGCCCATCGGGTTGGTTGGCGAGATGTCTGCTCTGAAGAGGCAACGAAGCCTGATCGAATGGCAACCATGAGCGCTTATCTGACCTCTAACCTGCGAGCGCCAATTTCAGCTTCCCACTCATAGCTGAAATTCAAACTGAGGCGTGACGCTTGACTGTGACGCAGCGCGAAGATCGAAGTGGTATGACCGCCTTTCTTCTTTCAAGTGAAGCGGGAAACGCTCA
>DATJTB010000317.1:0-5420 GCA_035503795.1 Methylocella sp. | reverse complement strand
TTGCCCTTGTGGGAATGTCGCGCCCCATCGGACCAAAATGTTTCACGTGAAACATTTTCGTCCGATCGAGCGGCAAAATCGGTCAAAAATCGCAGCCCTTCTTAACCCCTCAGTCCTTTTTATCGCTTTTAAAAAGGAACGGCGCGACGTCGCTCACGCCGGGCGGCTTGCCCGTCGCAAAAGGCAAGGGGCGACAGACGGCCATGGCCGAGAGGCCGACGCGTGCCGTCAAAAGCCCGTTCAGCACGCCCTCCCCGAGACGCGCGGAGAGTTTGGCGGCGATCCCATGGCCGACCAATTGCTGGATCAGGCTATCGCCGGCCGCCATGCCGCCGGTGATCGCCAGATGCGAGACGATCGAGCGCATGAGCTTGAGAAAGCCGAGGAAGCCCGGCCGGCCGCCATAGAGCTCGGCGATCCGGCGGATCAGCCGCACCGCCTGGAGCGCGACGAAAATCAGGTCGATGATCGCGCGTGGCGCGAGCGCCGTCACCACCGAGACGCGCCTGGCCGCCGCGGCGATCTCATGGCGGACCAGCATGTCGAGCGGCTCGATGAGCGTCCGCTCGGCGATGTCGATGAGATCGCGCCCATCGACGATATCCTGGGAAAGGCTCTTGAGTTCCTTGCGGGCACGCTCGGTGTCGGGCCGGTGCGCGTAAAGGGAAGCGAGCTCGGCGACGAGTTGGCGCGCTTCCTTGAAATCATCTTTTTCCCGCGCCCGGGCGAGCCCGATGTGGAGCTCGGCGATATGACGCTGACGCGCGACGGCGCCGATCTCGCACGAGGCCAGAACGAAGAGCGAGACCCCGGCCGCGCCGGCGAGGATGAAGCCGATGAGGCCGAAGAGCGGCGACCAGCTGAACAGATCCTCAATGAGGCGGGCAAGCCACAGGCTGGCGCCGAGCGAGATCAGCCCGAAGATCGAAGACCAGAACAGCGCCCCCCAGGAGAAAAGAGCACGGGCCGCGACGCCCTTCCTTTGCGCCGCCTCGACGGCGGCTTCATCGGCATAAGTGCCGCCGGCAACGCGTCTGGCTTCCGCGTCATAAGGATCGATGAAGGTTTCGATCACGAGAGGATTTGCGGGCTTGTCCAAGCCGGCCTCACTGGTAGGCCCCAGGCGAAAGGCCCGCGGACGGGGTTTTGAATCGGGGGGCACGAATCTGAACCTTCTCTTTGTGGCTAGAGCGGTATCCCGCTCCCGTTTTATAAAAATGGTTCCCGTTTCATGATTTTGGATCCGAGACGTCCAAAATCATTGTGATCCTGTGGTAAAACGTCATGGTCAGGGAAAGCGTGGCGTCGACTCACGCCAGCCGGTCGCCGAGCAAGAACTGAAGCGCGCGATCGAGCCGGATATGGGGCGGCGGCAGCAGGCTGCCGTCGGCGGCGCGCAGCGGGTGGGGTGGGCGGAAGCGGACGAAACGGTAGTCGATCTCGCTTTGATCCGCCCGCGCCGGTTCCTCGCGAAACACCACTTCCGGATCGCTTGGCAATTCGCCCGGGTAGATCGCGGCCTCCGAATGGCCGTCGAAGAGTTCGCCGTCGATCCGCTCGCCGTCGAGCGGCGTGCCAATCACCGCCTCGAGCGCCGGCGCATCGCCATTGCCGACCTTGGCCTCGCGGGTCGCCCGCACGGCGGCAAGTGCGATGACATCGACTTCGGCGCCGACCGTCTCGACCCTGGCGATGGCACGGCCGGTGATCGCTCGCAAGATGGCTTCGAGGCGGTCATGGCTCGTGTGATGGAGATGGTCGGCCTTGGTCGCGGCGAACAGGATCTTGTCGATCTTCGGCCGGAAGAGGGCGGAAAGGAGATTGCCGCGCCCGGCCCGGAAAGCGGCCAGCACGTCGCTCAAGGCCGCTTCGAGGTCGCGCACGGCAGCCGGCCCCGCATTCAGGGCGGCGAGCGCATCGACCAGCACGATTTGCCGGTCAAGCCTCGCGAAATGATCACGGAAGAACGGCTTGACGACAAACGCCTTATAGGCCTCATAGCGGCGCTCCATCATGGCGGCGAAGGAATCGGGCGGATAGGTTTCCTCCTCGTCCACGGCAAGCGGCGCGAAGGTCAGGGCGGGCGAGCCTTCAAGATCCCCCGGCATCAGGAAGCGGCCCGGCGGCAGGCTGGAGAAATGATAGTCGCCGGCGCGGCAGGCGCGCAGATATTGGGTGAAGACCTCCGCCGTCTGGCGCGCTTCCTCCTCATTGGCCGGGGCGCGCGGATCAATATGGGCGCTGAGCCTCCGCCAAGGCGCGGCAAGCGGTGCGCGGGCGGCGTTCGCCGAGGCGACAAACGTCTCGCGCGACCATTGCGCGAAGGATTTGGCAAGCAACGGAAGATCGAGCAGCCATTCGCCCGGATAGTCGACGATATCGATCGCCAGCGACTGAGGACCCGGCCGCAGGCCGGCCCTTTGATCATAGTGGAGGCGCAGCCGCAGCTCGGAGACGCGGCGGGTCGATCGTGGCCATTGGCGGGCGTTGTCATTTCCGGCCGGGCCCGCCAACGCCGCAACATGCTGCTCATAGGCGAAGCGCGGCACGGCGTCATCGGGCTGCGGCTCCAGCGTCGCGCCGATCAGCCGGCCCTCGGCCTGCACGCGAAACACCGGCAGGGGATTCTTGCGCCCTCGCATGGCGGGGCTCGCCGCCTTGATCAGGTGCTCGATCAACGCGGTGATGAACACGGTTTTGCCGGCGCGGGAAAGGCCGGTGACGCCCAGGCGGATATGCCCGCCCGCGGCCAGGGCGGCGAGGTTCTGCGCCGCAGCGCGGGCTTCATAGAGAAGGTCAGCGATCAGCGACAATGAGAATTCTCGCTCCACAATAAGGCGCCCGGGAGGATGGGGCGGGGAGGATAAGGCGCTCTCCTTTCCCATGAAAACAGTGGATTGGAAAGCAATCCCGGACTCTCAAGCCTTGGAAGGGCTGGGCCCGGACACGTCCGATTGCGGCTCAAAACCTTGCCAAAATGTTTCACGTGAAACATTTTTGTCCGATTGAAGCTGGAAATCTTCCAAACCCAAAGACATCGGCTCTTTGCAAAATGTGGGATGGTCCAAAGGAGAAGATGCGAGTCAAAGATCAAGGTCCCCCGTTTCCAGGCCCGGAAGTGTCATCATCAAGCACATCCGCAAGCTGTGATTTCTGAACAGGCAAGGTTCTGCACCGTGCCCAACACGGCAATTCAGGCCTTCGCCGGCCACGCAATGATCGTTGGAGATACGCTGCCTGGCGGGGTCGGCAATGAGGTGTTCGTTTTACTTTAGATCGCGATGATTTTGGATCGAAGCGATCCGATCCCGCAGTCTTCGTGGGCTTCGCGAACCTCCAAAATGCCCGCCATCAATCGAGCTCCCGTTGCGCTGCTCATCGCGGCAAACCCAAGGCATACGCAACTTTGCCACCCTCTAGAACGCATCCCGCCGCATCTCAGCCGCTGAGCTTTGCGACGAGCGCATCGGACACCTCGAAATTCGCATAGACGTTCTGCACATCGTCATTGTCTTCGAGCTGGCCCACAAGGCGCAGGATCTTCTCGCCCGCTTCATCATCGACTTCAATGGTATTCTGCGGCTTCCAGATCAGATTCGCCTTGCGCGGCTCACCGAATTTCGTCTCAAGCGCCTGAGCGACGTCGCGCAGCCCTTCGAGCGTCGTGAGAATCTCATAGCCATCGGGGCTCACCCGCACATCCTCGGCCCCCGCTTCGATCGCCGCTTCCATCATGGCGTCTTCCGAAGCCGCGTCGACGGGATATTCGATGATGCCGACATGATCGAAGAGAAAAGCGACAGCGCCGGTCTCGGCCAGCGAGCCACCGCTCTTGGTGAAATAGGAGCGCACCTCGCCCGCCGTCCGGTTGCGGTTGTCGGTCAGCGCCTCGACGATGACGGCGACGCCGCCCGGCGCATAGCCTTCATAGCGGACCTCGGCGTAATTCTCGGAATCCGAGCCGGAGGCCTTCTTGATCGCCCTCTCAATATTGTCCTTCGGCATGTTTTCCGCGCGGGCGGCCAGAACGGCGGCGCGCAACCGCGCATTCATGGCCGGGTCGGGCAGTCCCAGCTTTGCCGCGACCGTGATTTCCCGGGCAAGCTTCGAGAAGAGCTTTGCGCGGATCGCATCCTGCTTGCCCTTCTTGTGCATGATATTCTTAAACTGGCTGTGTCCGGCCATGCCAATCTCATCTCCAATGGGCTTGCGCTTCCCGCCGGGCAGGAAACGGCTTCTTTTGGGAGGGTGCGTCGCGCACAGGCGAAAAGCGAGCAGCGGAGCGGCGCCCCCATGCCGCTGAGCGAATTCCGCAAAAGTTGACAGACTTTTGCGGAATTCGCTCCAACTTGTTGATCTAGCGAGATTTCTCATCGCTCGAACTATTCCGTTCGAGCGGAAAGCGCGCTAGCGCCTTCATATAAGCCGCTGGTCCCAAGAAATAAAGCGGCGCCCCGGATACCTTCCAAAAGTCGCCCTGTCCAGCCGGGATGGCCGCTTCACCGCACCGTAGAGGCCGATTGCGAAAATAGGAACTTGCGCGATTCCTCCTCAGCAACCGGCGGCTGGTCGATCTCTTTCGCCCGCGCATAGGCACGCTTCGTCGCAGGGCGCTCGGAGATGTCCGCAAACCAGCGCTTGAGATGAGGAAAATCCGCCAGGTTTTGGCTTTGCGCCTCATGTGGGACAATCCAGGGATAAGACGCCATATCCGCGATCGAATAGGGTCCGGCGACAAACTCGCGGTCAGCCAGCCGCTTGTTCAGCACGGCGTAGAGACGACCTGTCTCATTCACATAGCGTTCAAGCGCATAGGCCGATGGTTCGCGCGCATATTTTTGGAAATGATGGTTTTGGCCAGCCATCGGCCCAAGGCCGCCGACCTGCCAGAACAACCACTGCAACGTCTCACAGCGGCCACGCAGATCCTTTGCCAGGAATTTTCCGGTTTTCTCAGCCAGATAAAGAAGGATCGCGCCGGATTCGAAAAGCGAAATCGGCGCCCCGCCATCGGCAGGCTCCAAATCGACGATGGCCGGCATGCGGTTATTAGGCGAGATCGCCAGAAACGCCGGATCGAACTGTTCGCCCCTGCCAAGGTTGACGGGACGGATTCGATAGGCAAGCCCGGCCTCTTCAAGAAAGAGGGTGATCTTATGCCCGTTCGGGGTTGGCCAATAATAGAGCTCGATCATGATCATCGGACGAGTGGATGGACTCCAACGAATGGAACCCTCAACCGGAACTCAGATTAGACCCTTTCCACTTCGGATTGGAAAGCCACAGGATCCTACTATAAGATTAGCCCCTCGGCGGCGCCATCCACCATCTCGTCGCCCTAACCGGCGCTGGGCCTTACGTGACCGGACCGACGGCGCTGCTAACTACTGCACCAATCGTCTGGAAGATTGCGGTCTTTG
>DATJTB010000316.1:0-5414 GCA_035503795.1 Methylocella sp. | reverse complement strand
AAATGACGTACGGCGACTCGCCGGGCCAGCACAGCTCCGCGCCTTGCGGTGAACGTTCCGCGACATAGGCAGGATTGCGTCAAGCTGCCGCGCGGCTCTGCGGGTGTAACGGACCCTCGCCTGCCATACTTCACCTAAATGGCGCGGAGTTCCTCATCCGCGGCAAACTCGCCGTGATCGACCGTTAGCCGTCGTGCATGATTGTCGTTGCGTTGGGTGTTCTCGCGATCCTCGATCAGTTCATCCATTAATTGATCAGCTCATTCCTTCGCGCTCTTCGCGGGGACTTGGTGCCCTTTGGTTCAAACACCAAGGACCACCAAGAAAGCACAAAGAACACAGATCTTAACTGCCGATCTTGGCTCTGACCGTCTGATAGACTTCCTCGGTCAGTGCGGCCGCGTCGTTGAGCAGGCCGTTGACCTCGGCGATCTGCTTCTCCGCAAACTCGCGATCCTTGATCGCCTTGGCGTTGATGAACACATTGAGCGCCGCGCTGCGCAGGCCGGCATGGGCGGCGAGCACGGCCACGCCGGCGTCGCTGATCACATTGAGATTACCCTTCTCGGCAATGGCGGCGGAGACGCGGATGACTTCGAAACAGGCTTTGACGGCACGCAGCGGCGTCAGTGTCGCGGCTCTCAACGCCGCCTGAATGGCCGCCGTGCGTTTGGCCTTTTCGTCATCGCTGGCGCGCGGCAAGCCATAAGCGCTCATCACCGCATTGAAGGCCACGACATCTTCCTCGATCGCTTCGGTCAGCTCTGCGCGAAGCGCCTCAGCCTTCGCATTGATGGATTTGACCTCCTCGGTCACCGCTTCATAATTCTTCTTGCCGATGGTAAGATTGGCCACCATGGACACGAGCGCCGCGCCAATGGCGCCGCAGACCGCCGCCGCGCCGCCGCCGCCGGGTGTCGGGCGCTCGCTCGCAAGATCATCAAGAAAATTGGCAACGGAAGAATCCTTGGTCATATGGGCGTTATCCCTGGAGCCGGATGTTTTTGAGAAGGAATCGCTACGCGACTGTACCAAAAATGGGATTTATATTGCTAGTCATCGGATTATGTGGAGAGCTGTTTTTTCAGACAAAATGACGTTGGGGTAAGGAATCCGGTACAGGCGGCGAAGAAAGCTGTTTGCGAGGCGCGCGACACGCCAACGAAGTTTTGGAATTTCAAGAGCTTTTAACCTCTGCATACTCCTGGAAGGTTGTCGTTATTGCTTTCAGCGTTTATTCAGAAGTCAGTTATTAGCATCCTCTCCCGTAAAGGTAACACCGGAACTTTGCTGTGCCAAGGCAAGTCCGACGTCAATTGTGGATCGCCCTCCTTGCGTCGTCGATGGTCGACTCTGCGGCGGCCGGTGCGCCGGCCGCGCAGGCCTATGATGCTGTCACGATCCAGCTTCTTGATCGTTTGACCTTTGGAGCGACATCGGAAGATGCAGATCGTCTGCAGGCCATGGGTGTCAAACCTTGGCTCGATAGGCAGTTGGATCCTTCCGCTCCCGCTCCTTTGCCGCAACCCGCGCAGGCGCAAATCGACGCCTTGCAAATTTCGCAAAAGCCCATAACGGAACTCGTCGCCGATATGGCCGCGAAGAACAAAGCGCTCAGCCAAATCCAGGATCCCGATTTGAAAAGAGGCGCGAGCCAAGTCTATCAGCAATCCTTGAACGATCTCGCCAAGCAGGCGGCGGTCCGTCAGATCCTACGTGATCTCTATTCGCCGATGCAGTTGCGCGAGCGGATGACATGGTTTTGGTTCAACCATTTCAATGTGAATCAACATAAGGCGGATATCCGCGCCATGATCGGTGATTACGAGGAGCGCGCGATTCGCGCGAATGCGCTCGGCCGGTTTCGTGATTTGCTCGAAGCGACGATGAAACATCCGGCGATGCTGCGTTATCTCGATAACGCGCAAAACGCGGCTGGCCATATCAATGAAAACTACGCCCGAGAGATTATGGAGCTCCACACCATGGGTGTCGGCTCCGGCTATACCCAACACGATGTCGAGGAATTGGCGCGCATTCTGACCGGCATCGGCATCGATGTTGCACCCGAAAATCCACACCTGAAGCCGGAGCTTGAGAACCAGCTCGTTCGCGAGCGCCTTTTCGAATTCAATCCTGCCCGACACGACTACGGCGACAAAGTGTTTTTAGGGCATGAGATCAAGGGCAGCGGCTTCGCAGAAGTCAGCGAAGCGCTCGATATTCTTGCCCGCCAGCCTGCGACGGCGCGTCATATCTCACGCGAAATCGCCACCTATTTCGTCTCCGACGATCCGCCGAAGCCGTTGGTCGACAAAATGACGGACGCCTTTCTGCATAGCGACGGCAACATAGCCGCCGTCCTGCGCGCCATGGTGCAGACGCCCGAGTTTTCCGCTGCGCAACCGGGCAAGTTCAAAGATCCAGTGCGCTATGTCCTTTCGGCCGTCCGTCTTGCCTATGGCGACAAGGTGATTTTGAACACCGGACCCATCCAAGGCTGGCTGAACCGTATGGCCGAGGGGCTTTATAATCACGAGACACCGGACGGCTATCCCATGGTATCGAGCTCCTGGAATGGGCCCGGACAGCTTGCGGTGCGTTTCGAAATCGCCCGTCAGATCGGCGGCGGCTCGTCCGGCTTGTTCAAGCCGGATGAACCGGTGGGGTCGATCATCCAGCCTTTCCGCAGCTCCAAAACGCGCTCTATTTCGCAAATCTGCGCCAGGCGCTGAAGCCTGCGACCCTTGCCGCCCTTGATCTGGCGGTCTCGCCGCAGGAATGGAATGCCCTTTACCTCTCTTCCCCGGATTTCATGTATTGAGCGGAGAGCGTCATGAGGAGTCACTTCGACAGGCGTACGATCCTCAAGGGCGCCACGGCTTTGGGCTCCATGATCATGGCTGGCCGTGCCTGGGCCGCACCGAAGACAGATGCGCGATTGCTCATCGTCTTTTTGCGCGGCGCTTATGATTGCGCCAATGTGCTGGTCCCGATCGGCAGCGACTTCTATTATCAGTCGCGTCCGACGCTCGCGATTGCGCGGCCGGGAGCCAATCCGGCGAAACCTGCCCTTGAGGCCGTCGCTCTCGATGTCGATTGGGGCCTTCACCCGGCCTTGCGCGACTCGCTCTTGCCATTATGGCAAAGGCGGCAAATCGCCTTCGTGCCTTTCGCCGGCACCGACGATCTGACGCGCAGCCATTTCGAAACGCAAGACACGATCGAGCTTGGGCAGCCCATCAATAGCTCGCGCAATTTTCAATCCGGCTTCATGAGCCGCCTCGCCTGCGTGCTGACGGAGACGCGCCCGATCGCCTTCACCAACCAATTGCCCTTGATTTTTCAAGGCAGCGGCACACCGATCCCCAATATCGGTTTGAACAGCGTCGGAAAGCCGTCGATCGACGAACGTCAGGTCGCGCTGATCGTCCAGATGTATAAGGACAATGTCCTTGGGCCTTCGGTCGAGGAAGGCTTTCACGTGCGCGATGAGGTCTATCAATCGATCTCGAAGGAAGGCATGGCGGCCAGCCGGAGCGCCGTCTCGCCAAAGGGCTTTGAGCTTTCCGCGCGGCGCATCGCACGGCTGATGCGAGGCGGCTATAATCTTGCCTTCGTCGATGTGGGGGGATGGGACACGCACGTCAATCAGGGCGGCGGCAAGGGCTATTTGGCGGACCGCCTCAGCGAGCTCGGACGCGGTCTCGCGGGCTTCGCCGACGAGATCGGGTCCGAGGCCTGGCATGACACGGTCATTGTCGTGATTTCGGAGTTCGGCCGCACATTCAGGGAAAACGGCGATAAGGGCACGGATCACGGGCATGGCACGGCCTATTGGGTGCTTGGCGGCGCGGTCCGGGGAGGCCGTATTCTGGGCGAACAAGTGAAAGTCACCCAGGCGAGCCTCTTTCAGAATCGGGATTTTCCGGTCCTGACGGACTACCGCAGCCTGCTTGGCGGATTGTTCCGCAACCTATATGCCCTCGACGAGACCAAGCTGCAGGATGTCTTTACGGCCGTCAAGCCGACGGACCTATCGCTCGTCTGAAGCGGGATACGAAAAAGCGGATACCGGTTTTTCGCGGTACGTGGCGCAAACGCCATAAGACTTGAAGCCGCTCAGCACCTAAACAGGTGCTGACGAAACCTAGCTGTGCCGTGTACTCATAAGCCAGGTAGCATGACGTAGAATAGCTAATGCCCGCTTTGCCCCTAAAGCAAAGGCGGCACTCTGGCTGCTGATAGGAAAGGACCTGGCGATGAGCCTCATTTCGCACTTTTTAGCGTCACGGCTTGGCCATTACGTGATCGCTGTCCTTGTCGCGTGGATATTGCTCTTCACGATCGGTTATGTCCTCCACGGCGCCACGCCCGGCCATCCGGCGTTGCATGTCTTTGGAGGCTTTCTGCTCGGCATGCTGTCCATGTACATCGTGACGCGTGTCTACGGAACGCCGCAAAACAGCTCGTACATAATCGGTATTCTTGTCGCGTGTGTATTGCTCTTCACGATCGGGTATTTGCGCTACGTCAGCACGCCCGGCCATCCGGCATTGCATGTTTTTGGAGGCTTTCTGCTCGGCATGCTGTCCATGTCCATCGCGACGCGTGTCTACGGAGCACCGCAAAACAGCTCACATGCTTAGGGATCGTCCGCATATTATCGCATCGAGTCCACGCCGTCATGCGCGGGCTTGACCCACGCATCCAACAACGTAGCGCCCTGGATCCGAATAGCATCCCTGAAATGAAGCCTCACGAGCCGGTCAAACTGTTCGAAGGCGGGAAATCAATCGCCTGAACTTGAGAAAGATAGCAATGGCCGCGAGATAGACGCACAAGGGCAATTTATATGAAGTGAAGAGCGTTCCGCACCCAAGGCTCCGTTTTGCATCCCGCTCCGGAGTAGCGCTTATCAATCTCCAGCTTTCTTCTCCCATCGGCCCTTCTCCGCCTCCGCCGATCGATCACCAAAAAGCCCTGGGCTTTCACTCGTGCGACCATTCCTTGTTTTTCAAAGAAGATCTGTTGTCCTAAAACCAAATACTAAAGTGATTGCTTATCTATTTCAGGCGTGATACTAAAGAGAATGCTTAACCAATCGAGCCATCTCGATCTCGCCTTTCAAGCCTTGGCCGATCCCACAAGGCGCGCGATTATTGAGCGCTTGTCGCGCGGCCCTGCCTCGGTCGGCGAGCTGGCCCGCCCCTTTTCCATGTCTTTGCAGGCGGTGATGCAACATCTGGCCGTGCTCGAAGAATCAGGCTTGGTGCAAACTGAGAAAATCGGCCGCGTCCGCACCTGCCAGATCAACCCGAAAGCCCTCAGCCAAGCGGAGCAATGGATCCATCAAAGACGGATCGAGTGGGAGCATCGCCTCGATCGGCTCGGCGAATATTTGGCGAGCCTCA
>DATJTB010000315.1:0-8128 GCA_035503795.1 Methylocella sp. | reverse complement strand
CGCCGCCAAGCTTGGGCGGCTTTCGCGGGCCTTGGTGGCGACAGAGACGCAATATGCGTGAAACCCAGTGCCTTTGAACTGCTTATTGATGTTATTGGTGGGCGCACAAGGGCTCGAACCTTGGACCCGCTGATTAAGAGTCAGCTGCTCTACCAACTGAGCTATGCGCCCTTCCAGGGAAGGATGGCTCTTCCTCAAATCCCAGAAATGTCCCGAGCCTTTAGCAAACGATCAGGGCACTGTCCAGATCATGAAATTTTAGAGCAGGATGTGAGCGAATAAACGGTCATTTTTCACGTCCCGTTCTCGCGAGCCAAGCCGCAATTCAACCATCCGGTCACGCGGGTTCGGCAAAGCCGCGCTTGCGCAGAAGCGCGTCCGGCGTCGCGTCGCGGCCGCGAAAGGCCCTGTAGGCGTCGTCGGGTTCCCGCAGACGGCCCGCGGCGTAAACGCAATCAAGCAGCTTTTGCGCTAGGCCAGGATCGAAAATATCACCGCTCTCCTCGAAAGCCTCGAACCCGTCGGCATCGAGGATTTCCGACCAAAGATAGCTGTAATAACCAGCCGAATAGGCGTCGCCCGAAAAGACATGCTGAAAATGCGGCGTGCGATGCCGCATGACGATCGAATCTGGCATGCCGAGCTTTGCCAATTGGCGCCTTTCGAAATCGACGATGTCGAGATCGCCCGGTCGGGGCTCGAGATGCAGGGCGAGATCGACGAGCGCTGAAGCCGTATATTCGACCGTGGCGAACCCCTGATTGAACTGGCGCGCCGAAAGAAGCCTTTGCAGCAGCGTGTCCGGCATGGGCTCGCCCGTCTCATGATGGAGGGCGAAGCGGGCGAGCACTTCTTTTTGCTCAAGCCAATGTTCATAGAGCTGCGAGGGAAATTCCACGAAGTCACGGTCGACATTGGTGCCCGAGAGCAGCGGATAGGTCACATCCGAGAGCAGGCCGTGCAGAGCGTGACCGAATTCATGGAACAGTGTTCGGGCATCGTCGAAGCTCAGAAGACAAGCCTTGCCTTCGGCTGGCTTGGCGAAATTCAGCACATTGACGATGATGGGCTTGATGTCGCCGTCGAGCTTGCGCTGTTGGCGAAAGACGTTCATCCAAGCGCCGCTGCGCTTGGAGGGCCTGGCAAAATAATCACCGATGAACAGGGCGATCTCCTCGCCCTTCGGCCCCATGACGGTCCAGGCCCGCGCATCCGGATGATAGAGGGGGATATCGCTGCGTTCGGCGAAGGTCAGCCCGAAAAGGCGGCCGGCGGTGAAGAAGGCCGCCTCGATCAGCCTGTCGAGCTGGAGATAAGCCTTGACCTCCGCTTCATCGAGGTCACAGGCGGCCTTGCGGCGCTTTTCGGCATAATAGCGCCAGTCCCATGGGGCGAGGCGGAAATTGCCGCCCTCCTGTGCCACAACGGCTTGCAATTCGGCTTCCTCGCGCCGGGCCTGCCTCAGGCCTTTCTCCCAGACCGATTCGAGAAGGCCAAGCGCCCTTTCTGGCGTTTTAGCCATTGTGTCGGCCAGCCGGAAGTGAGCGAAGCTTTCATGGCCTAGCAACTTGGCCCGCTCGGCGCGCAACCGGACCATTTCAGCGGCGATCGCCCGATTATCGGTCGCCCCGCCTTTTTCACCGCGCTGAGCCCAGGCCGCAAAAGCCTTTTCCCGCAGATCGCGGCGGGCGGAAAATTGAAGAAAGGGCTCAATGCTCGATCGAGCCAAAGAGATGGCATGTTTGCCCGGCAGCCCACGATCCGCTGCGGTCTGCGCGGCGGCGGCGATCAGCGAAGCGGGGAGCCCTGCCAGGTCGGCTTCCGATTCAAGCACGAGAAGATAATCTTTTTCGTCCGCCAGAACATTCTGACCGAAAGTCGTGCCGAGCCTTGCAAGCCGTTCCTGAATGGCGGCGAGGCCCTCCTTGGCTTCCGGCGGCAGGTCGCCGCCATTGCGCAGGAAAGCGATCTGATAGCGTTCCAGGACTTGCCGCTGTTCGGCTGTAAGGCCGAGCTGGTCTCTTTGAACGTGCAAAGCGGCGATCCGCCGGAACAAGGCGTCATTGAGGTAGATTTCGCTGCGATAGCGGGCGAGTTTTGGAGCGACCTCACGCTCGATCGCCTGCAGCGCCTCATTGGTATCGGCCGAGGCCAGATTGAAAAAAACCGCCGCGACGCGGGTCAAGTCTGCCCCGCTGCGCTCAAGGGCTTCGATCGTGTTCGCGAAAGTGGGGGAAGCGCGATTGGCCGCGATCGCCTCAATCTCGATTCTGGCCCGTCCGAAAGCCGCTTCGAAAGCCGGTTCAAAATGGCGTGGCTCGATCTCCTTGAAGGGCGGCGCCGCGAACGGACCCCTCCAGGGTTCGAGCAGCGGATTCGTTTCGTTGGCTGCGTCCGTCCCCATGATGCGCCATCCGGTTGCTGAAGAACTTATGAAACCGCCCATTCCAGCCCAGGAGAGGGGGCGATGAAGATCATTCGGCCGGGATCTTGGGGGTGATCCTGGCCTCGTTTGCCTCAAGGCTTGCCTGCACTTTGGCTGCGATCTCCAGATAAATCTGGGCATGGGGGTCGTTTTTGTCACCCGCCGCGATCGGGAGGCCGGAATCGGACTGCTCCCTAATCTTTATGTCCAGCGGCACTTCGCCAAGGAAAGGCACGCCGCATTTTTCTGCCTCATGGCGTGCCCCGCCATGCGCGAAAATGTCCGAACGGCCGCCGCAATGCGGGCAGAGAAAATAGCTCATATTTTCGACGATTCCCAAGACGGGAACGTTGACCTTGCGGAACATGGCGATGCCTCGCCTGGCGTCGATCAAGGCGAGATCCTGTGGGGTTGAGACGATGATCGCCCCGGCGAGCGTCACATTCGTTGCGAGACCCAGCTGTGCATCGCCGGTGCCGGGCGGCAGATCGATGACCAGACAATCAAGCTCGCCCCAGGCCACGTCGCGCAGCAATTGCTGAATGGCCTGCGAGACCATCGGCCCGCGCCAGATCATCGCTTCCGCCTCATCGATAAGGAGGCCGATCGAGATGGCCTTGAGACCGAAGGCGCTCATCGGCTTGAGGGAGCGGCCCTCCGCCTCCGGCTTGCCCTTCAGGCCGAGAAGGCGGGGAATGGATGGCCCGTGAATGTCCGCATCAAGAAGCCCGACCCGCCAGCCCAGATTGGCCAAGCTGATGGCGAGATTTACGCTTGTAGTTGATTTGCCGACGCCTCCCTTGCCGGAGGCCACCGCAATGATGCGCGAAATGCCGGCGATGGGCGTCGCATGCGAGCCCACGGGCTTGGGCGCCGACGGCGGCTTTTCCGCCGTCAGGCTGACGAGCGCATTCGTCACGCCGGCGACTTTCCGCAAGGCCGTCTCCGCCGCCGCCCGCATTGGCTCGAGCGCCGCCGATTGCTGCGGATCGATCGCAATCGACAAATAGACACGCCCATCCTTGATCGTCAGGCCATTGAGCGCGCCGGACTGCGGCAGAGGAGTCTTCCCGTCGGGTCCGAAGACCGATTGGAGCGCCGTGAGAACGTCATCATTGCTGACCATGTCAAATTCCCGTCAAGGCCTTGCACGCTATCCGACATGTGAGAGATAGGGGTTTTGGCGTGTCGGTCGTGTCGGCAACGGCGACACGGATCGCCGTCCGGCCTCGGTCGCGTGAGGCATGATCCGGGCCACATCAACCGCTCAAGCCATCCAGGACCGCTAAAGCCAGCCGGAACTGGTCTATTTCCTGAAACTTAGAGTCATTCTATGAAGATGGCCAAAGTGAATCAAGCGGCATTGGAACTAAAATGAGAAAGGCATGCGTTTGTTTCCGAACAATTTGCTGGCAGGACAGGGGAGAAGGCGGAAATCTTTCATTTTGGCAGCAGTCCTGGTCTTGAGCGTTGCTTGCGGGTCGCTCCATGCTGCCGTTGATCCGTCCAATGGCGTCTGGCGACGCGTGCGGATTGCCAGCGAGGGGGCACGTCCCCCCTATAATTATCTCGATCATGATCGGCTCGCGGGTTTTGAAATCGATCTGGCGCGCGATTTATGCGCCCGCATGAAAGTTTCCTGCAGCTTCATCGTTCAGGACTGGGATGATCTCATTCCCGGCCTCCAGGCGCATCATTACGACGCGATCTTCGCGGCCATGGAGATCACCGATGAGAATACGAAGAAGATCGCGTTCTCCGAGCCTTATGTGCGCATGCCGTCGGCTTTCCTGACCTCGAAGGAGAGTGGGATTTCAGACCTCACGCCGGCGGGGCTTGCCGGGCGCAGCATCGGTGTGGTGGCCGGTGGAGATCATGAAGCCTATGTCAATGATGACTACAAGGAGTCTCAGATCCGGCCCTATGCCTCGCTAGAAGATGCCATTCTCGATCTTGCTGAAGGACAGCTCGATACGGTTCTCGCCGACAAAGACGCGCTGATCGATTATATGAAACGGCGCAAGGAAGCCGAATGTTGCAGGCTTGCCGGTGATGTGCCGCATGTGCCGGATTATTTCGGCGAAGGGATCGGCATCGGGCTTCGCCCGGAAGACAAAACGCTCAAGGCCATGTTCGACAAGGCGCTCGATTCCTGCATGGCGGATGGAACCTTCGCAAGGATCAGCGCCAAATATTTCGATTTCAAGATCAATTAAGACGATGACTTCGCTTATACAGTCCAACCCTGTCAAGCCGCCCTTGAGGATCTGACGGGATGCAAGGAATCAATCGACTTTCGCCCAGGTTGAAACCCGCCTGCGGCTTCAATAGTCTCTGGCAGCCAAGCGGCCGGCGAAGCAGGTCAACCCGAATGCCTCGGAAACTGCCAAAACGAATTTTCAACATCGGTGGACGTGCCGGTGAGGGAGAAATGGATGTCGAATCCGCAGAAAGATGTTGATCCCTCGGCTCGAGCCGAGCCAGATGCGGATATCGCCGCCATGCCTTTTGAGGTGGCGCTCAGGGAGCTTGAGCAGATCGTCGAGAAGCTCGAAAAGGGAACGGTCGATCTCGAAGAGGCGATTGCGATCTTCGGGCGTGGCGAAAGACTGAAGCGCCATTGTAATGAGCTGCTCAAAAGTGCCGAAGAGAGAATCGAAAAGATCACTTTGGGCGCCGATGGAAGGCCCAGCGGCACTGAACCCCTCGATGTCAAATGAGCCGGCCGCCTGATTGCGGCGGCCCAACGACAGGATCGGCCGGTCCGCCGCCATTCACCCTGTGCACCGGTCAAATTCAAAACATCCTCAACAACCAAGGTTCAGACCATGGGCCATTATGCCTTTGCCCCGCTCATCCCCTCGCTTCCCGTACTCTCGGGAAAGCCGTTTCCCATCCGGCGGATTTTCTGCGTGGGCCAGAATTACCGGGACCACGCCAAGGAAATGGGGGGCAACCCGGACGCCGACCCGCCGTTTTTCTTCATGAAGCCTGCCGACGCTATTTTGCAGAATGGCGAGATCCTACCCTATCCGCCCGGCACGGCCGACTTGCAGCACGAGGCCGAGCTGGTCGTGGCGCTGGGAAAGGCCGGAAGGGACATTCCGGCGGAGGCGGCGGCCGATTTCATTTTCGGCTATGCGGCCGGTCTCGATATGACGAAGCGCGATGTGCAGACCGCCTACCGGCTGAAGGGGCGGCCGTGGGAAATGTCAAAGTCCTTCGATTTTTCGGCGCCTTGCTCGGCGATAACCCCGAAGAATGAGGGGGCTTCCCTGCCCAAGGGCGAAATCACCTGCCATGTCAATGGGACGTTGCGGCAAAAGGGCGATCTCTCCCAAATGATATGGGGCATTGCCGACATCATCGAGGCCCTGTCGCGGCAGGTCGCCGTGGCACCAGGCGACCTGATTTTCACCGGGACGCCGGCCGGCGTCGGTCCGGTCGTGAAGGGGGACAGGATCGAAGTTCAGATCACGGGTCTCGTGTCTCTGGCGATCACGATCGGCTGATCGGGTGGGACGCCCTTGCATTTCAATGGTTGAGGCTCGCGCTCGATCACGATGATTTTGGAGCGGGCATCTGGCCAAAAACCGCTGTTCGTTCTTTCGTATCCCGTACTTGATGACCGGGTTTCCGATCGTTCGCGCGGTTCAATTCAACGGTTGCTCGTATGGGCCGGCGGAACCCTGGCAACCCGGTCATATCTTTCAAAACTCCTAACTTCGCGATGTCGTGAGGTTTCCGATACCCGGTTGCCTGAATGATATTGTCCAGCAGCTGGATGTGGCTGCTGGTGATTGCAGAACGCGAAACGTGATCCGATCCTACGGCTCGCCTCATGACCATCGGCGTAGCCTTTGAGGTAGCTTTTTTAAGCAAGCGCTTAGAAGAATTTGGCCCAACTTTCGCTAGTTCGTCGAGTGTCTTGTCCTCAAGCGCCGATGTGAGCGCTCGTCATTCCCATGCCATGGGGGCCGGAGTTGTCATTGTGCGGCGAAGCCCAATCGGTGATTATGTTATTGGTCGCGGCGCCGTGTGGAGAACACCGCGGATAGTGATTTCTTTGACGCTCACGCGATAAAAGGTGACGTGAGAATAGGAACGGCCATGATGCGTCGCATGCCGAGGCGGCTGGTTTCATCGCCTGCATTGGGATGCGGCAAAGGGAGGTGCATCATTTGTTGGATGCGCGTTTACACATTGCACGCGCCTTGCGGATTTCGCTCCTCGATGTCATCAAGCACACTGTCTAATTGCTCCGCAGCCGGAAGCGTAAATCGCAGACGCCTCACAGATCATGCTTCTCCCAGATGGCTCTCATCTGTTCGTCCGTCGCGAATTCCTAGAGCGGGATGAGCAAAAGTGTGAAGCGGTTTTGCGCTCGCATCCCGCTCTCAATTACGAGAATCGATCACGTTTCATGATTTTGGATCGATTGATCCAAGCTCATCGTGATCTAGGACTCGCACGCAGGCAGCCACCATCGCCTTGTGCACATCGAGCTCAGCAACACGCCCATGCATTACGTCCATTGAACGTCTCCACACCGCTGCCGCCAGCGTGGAAACCTCATCGAAAGTGAAGTCTAAGAAATACGATCCAGAGTGTTGCTACCCTTGGTTCCAGTGGGGATGATCGAGGCTTCCCCGGTCCAACTAGCTCTTATGTTCGCGGGCCTCTACTGCTGCCTTAAAAAGCGAGTGGACGAGTTGTGGTGTTCTTTTGATCGACGCAAGTTGGGCCTCGATGTTGTCGCTCAATCGCTGTACGTTGCGCCAGATGTTGTTTACATTAGCGACTGCTGGGTAACCGTGTCCACTTCGCGGAAAATGCTGCAAGCTTATCTCCGCTTCCATAAGCGCCTATGTTTCCGCATTTGCGTCTCGGTCATTGATCGATATGCCGGCCTGAGCGGTGACGCGTCGGTTTCGGCGCTTGCGGCGCGCCAATTCCTTTGGAACAGTGTTGCCTCACCTATACTAGTATGTTATTTAAGAACTTAGCTGAATATGACAGCTTTGGCTTAGCTAAGTATGAAATCTTTAGCTTAGCTAACTATCAACGCTTTAAATTTTCTGAATATGAAGACCTTAACCTATCTAAATATGTAAAGTATTTGGAGGATATGATATGAACATTATACATTATCCTCATAATCATCATAAGGTGCGTTTATCATCCTTATTTAGTCTTTCACAATGCCTCACTCTTCACTTGATCACTCTGACCATTACCGGGCTTGCGGCCCATGCGGCGTCGGTCGATGTCCTAACCCAACACAATGATGTTTCACGAAGCGGCGCGCAGCTTTATGAGACCACGCTGACACCCAGCAATGTCACTCCGACGACCTTCGGCCGCCTCTATGAGAGACAGGTCGATGCGCAGATTATCGCCCAACCGCTCTATGTCAGTAATCTCGCCATTGCCGGCAAAGGGACATACAATGTCGTTTTCGTCGCGACGCGCAACAATACGGTCTATGCGTTTGACGCGGACAACCTTGATCCCAATCCAACCCACGGACTCATCTGGAGCCAGCCGGTAACGGTGGAACCGGCCGCGCCCCCGCCCGGGATGTGCACGGAGACGATCGGCCCGGTTGGCATCACGAGCACGCCCGTCATCGACCGCACCAACAACGCCATGTATCTGGTTGCGCGCAGGTCCGATGGCACAATCTGGCTGAATGTGCTGGAT
>DATJTB010000314.1:0-10297 GCA_035503795.1 Methylocella sp. | reverse complement strand
GAAGACCAGTTCACGGGTATACAAGGCCTGTCTCAGATGACTTCTACAAGCGGTCTCGGGCAGACGACAATCACGCTTCAGTTCGATCTCAGCCGGAATATCGATGGCGCGGCAGCGGACGTGGAGCAGGCCATCAACGCGGCAAGCGGCTTTCTTCCGAAGAACCTGCCAAGTCCGCCCACCTACCGCAAGGTCAATCCGGCCGAGCGCCCTATCCTGATCTATGCGGTTAGCTCCGATGCGATCCCATATTATCAGCTCGACCAGTATGCCAATGTGATCCTTGGCCAGTCTTTGTCGACCATCCCCGGCGTTGGGCAGTTGTTGATCGCTGGCGAGCAGTTGCCGGCGGTGACCGTCCGGGTGGACCCCGACGCGCTGGCGGCGCACGGCATCAGCCTCGCGCAGGTCGATAGTGCACTTAGCAATGAAACGCTCGAGGCGGCGAAGGGAAACCTTGAGGGGCGGCACCAGCAATTCACGCTTCAAACGAACGACCAGCTCTTCGATCCCAGCCAATTCCGGAAAGTGATTGTGGCTTATCAGAACGGGGCGCCCGTCACCGTGGGTGACATCGGCGATGTCATCAACTCCTCGACCAATCCACGCAATGGCGCGTGGTTCAACCGTCAAACACATCCGTCCGAATTGTTGCTGATTGAGCGGGCTCCCGGCGCTAATACGGTGCAGCTGGTCGACCAAATCAAAGCCGCCTTGCCGCAACTACTGAAATCAATCCCGCCTTCCGTTCATGTCGATCTCGTCAGCGACCGTTCAGAATCGATCCGCGCTTCCGTTTTCGATGTGGAATTGACGCTCATCGTGACAATGGTTCTCGTCGTGCTCATCATCTTCGCATTCCTGCGCAAGCCTTGGGCGACGGCGACCCCCAGCGTGACGATCCCGCTGTCGATCGTTGCTACCTTTGGAGTTATGTATTTTCTTGGCTACAGCATCGACAATCTCTCAATGATGGCGCTAACAATCGCAATCGGCTTCGTGGTCGACGATGCGATTGTGATGATCGAGAACATCGTCCGCTATATGGAGGCTGGAAACTCGGCCTTCGACGCCGCAATCAAAGGCGCGGGCCAGATCGGCTTTACGATCATTTCCATCACCTTTTCACTCATCGCGGTCTTCATTCCGCTGCTGTTCATGTCCGGTGTTGTCGGCCGTTTGTTCCATGAATTTGCAATGACGGTGAGCATTGCCGTGACTGCGTCGGCGTTCATCGCGCTGACCCTCACTCCCGTGATGTGCTCTTTGTTCCTGGCCCGCGAACGCGCCCGGCCGCCCGGACGGATCAGTCGCGCCTTCGGGGCTCTCTTCGACAAGAGTCTCGCTAGCTATGATCGCGGTCTAAACTGGTCCTTGCGTCATCAGAGAACGATGTTGATCGGCACAATTGCGCTGATGGTACTCACCGGTTATCTCTATCTCGTCATTCCCAAGGGGTTTCTTCCCGAGCAAGATTCTGGATTCATCTTCGGCGAGGCGGAGGCGAGAGAGGACATTTCGTTCGAAGCGATGGCAAAGAAAGAACAGCAGCTTTCACGGATCATCATGGAAGACCCGGCGGTCTCAGGGGTGGTCGGCTTCGTTGGCGCCACGGGCGGCAACTCCAGCGAGAACACGGCACGTATGTTTATCCAGCTGAAGCCGTTCGGACAACGGCCGCCGATTCAAAAAGTCATGGAACGGCTGCGGCCCAAAGTGGCGCAAGTGATCGGCGTCAAGTTCTACATGCAGGCCGGGCAGGATGTCACCATAGGCGCGAGATTGGAGCAAGCTGAGTATCAATACACGCTTACCGATACGAATTCCGATGAACTCAATCACTGGGCACCGATTCTTCTTTCCAAAATGAAGGCGATGAATTTTCTCACGGACGTTGCATCCGATCAGCTGATTGCCTCTCCGCAAATCACCATCGAAGTGGATAGACAAGCTGCCTCAACCTTTGGTGTGACGCCGTCCGCAATCGATGCGGCGCTCTACGCTGCATTCGGACAAGAGGAGATCGCGACGATCTACACTTCAACACAGCAGCCGCGTGTGATTCTCGAAGTGCAACCGAAGTACCAGATGGGACCGACAGCCTTGTCCCGGATCTACGTCGCTTCAAACACGGGCGGGCAGGTGCCGCTGTCGGCTATCGCTCATTTCGTCAATAAAGTGGAACCACTGACGATCAATCATCAGGGGGTCTTTCCTTCCGTCACCCTTTCTTTCAACCTGGCCCCGGGCGCTTCGCTCAGTCAGGCCGTCGATGCCATCTCCACCGTCGAATCGCAGCTTCATGCGCCGGCAACGCTTCATGGTTCCTTCCAGGGCACCGCGCAGGCGTTCCAAGCTTCGCTCACATCGACACCACTGCTGATCCTGGCAGCCATTCTTGTCATTTATGTCGTGCTCGGAATGCTCTACGAGAGCTTCATCCACCCCATCACAATTCTCTCCGCGCTGCCTTCAGCCGGCGTCGGCGCGCTGCTGATGCTCATGCTCTTTCATTATGACCTAACCTTGATCGCTTTCATCGGCATCATTCTTCTGATCGGCATCGTGAAGAAAAACGCGATCATGATGATTGATTTCGCACTCCAAGCGGAGAGGGGAGAAGGTAAAAGTCCTCTCCAGGCCATTCACGAAGCCTGCCTGCTTCGTTTCCGACCCATCATGATGACCACCATGTGCGCGATTGTTGCCGGATTGCCCCTGGCGGTCGAGCAGGGTGCCGGTTCGGAACTGCGCCGGCCACTCGGCATTGCGATCGTCGGCGGCCTGATCGTCTCGCAATGGCTGACTCTTTATACGACGCCTGTCATTTATCTTTATCTTGACCGGCTCAACAGCTGGCTGACCATGCGGGCGGATCAACCGGGGGTTAGCAAATGACGTCCAGGGACCGCGGGATGGGCATCGCCAAGGCTCAGATGGAGCCGAACAAACCATGTTAAAACTTATTGAGGACCTGCCGCCGGAGGTGTTGGGAATCGAAGCCGCCGGCAAAGTTACGCACGAGGATTATCAAAACATTTTGATTCCCAGAGCCGAAGCGATGCTGGCCAAGGGTCCGATCAAAATGCTTTATGTCATCGGGGCGGAGTTCACAGGCTACGAGCTTGAGGCGCTATGGGACGACAGCACCTTTGGTGTGAAGCACTGGCGCGACTTCAGCCACGTCGCCGTGGTTGCGGATCAAGCCTGGGTACGCGGGCTCGTCAGCATGTTCAAACCCTTCTTTCCCTACGAAGTCCGGCTGTTCGGGCTCGCCGATTTGCCTGCGGCCAAGACCTGGATCACAAGCGCGCAGGCCCCTGACAGCAAGGGCTGACCGTCGGCGAGAGCGAGAAGGGCATGGAGCTCATAGAAAACCACACATTCGATGAGCTGAAGCCGGGTGATACGGCAAGCCTCGTCCGCACGCTCACCTACGAGGACATCGAGATCTTTGCGATCATGTCGGGTGACGTCAACCCCGCGCATGTGGATGCTGACTTTGCCAAGAGTGACATGTTCCACAAAGTGGTCGCCCACGGCATGTGGGGCGGTGCACTGATCTCGACGGTTCTTGGGACGGAATTGCCAGGTCCAGGAACGATCTATGTCGACCAATCGCTGCACTTTCGTCGGCCGGTCGGCCTTGGGGACACGATCACCGTCACCGTGACTGTCGCGAAGAAGATCGGAGAAACGCACCGGGTGATTCTCGACTGCCGAGCGACGAATCAGAACGACGAGGAGGTTATCACCGGCACTGCGGAAGTTATTGCGCCAACCGAGAAGATTTCCCGGCCACGGGTTGCTTTGCCCGCAATTGAGCTGCGCGAGAAGGGCCGCCGTGAGCGCGAGACCGTGCGGAACGAAGCTGACGGCTTGACGGAGACCGAAGCGGAGAGGCGGCTCGAACGTTATGGCGAGAACGCGCTCACCGAACATCATTTGAGCGTTTTTGAACGCTTGGCTCGATTCTTCTGGGGGCCCATTCCTTGGATGATCGAGATCGCGGCCGTGCTCTCTGGCGTCCTGAGGCATTGGGACGACTTTACGATCATTCTCGTCATGCTCTTCATCAATGCAGGCGTCGGGTTCTGGCAGGAATTCAAGGCTGACAATGCCATTGCGCTGCTCAAGCAGCGGCTTGCGCTCAAGGCGCGCGTTAAGCGCGACGGCACATGGAAGGACATCGAGGCAAGGCTTCTCGTGCCCGGTGACGTTGTGCTGGTGAAGCTCGGCAATGTCGTTCCCGCGGATATGAAGCTGGTCGAGGGCGCTTATCTCAGCGTCGATCAATCGGCGCTGACGGGAGAATCGCTCCCGGTCGACAAGAGGGTTGGAGACGACGCGTATTCAGGCTCGATCGCGAAGCAAGGCGAGATAACCGGCGTGGTCACCGCGACCGGCATGAACACTTATTTTGGCAAGACGGCCCATCTCGTCGAACAAGCGAAGACGGTCTCGCACTTCCAACGCGCCGTGCTGCGCATCGGCAACTTCCTCATTCTGGTGACCATCGGCCTGGTCTTCTGCATTGGGATCGCGGCTCTCTACCGCCATGACCCGCTCATGGAAACTATGCAATTTGCCCTCATCCTCACCGTGGCATCCATTCCGGTGGCCCTTCCCGCCGTTCTCTCCGTCACCATGGCGATTGGGGCCGAGCACTTGGCGCAACTCAAGGCGATTGTCTCGCGCCTCGTGTCGATCGAAGAGATGGCCGGCGTGGACATTCTTTGCAGCGACAAGACCGGAACGCTCACCAAGAACGAGCTTACCCTGGGCAACGCCCAACCGGCGCCGGGTATCACCCACGACGAACTCCTCCTTGCGGCCGTGCTTGCGTCGCGGCGCGAGGCGCCTGACGCGATCGATGCAGCCATCATCGCGGGCGCTCGTTCCGTTAAAAGCCTCGATGGTTACGCGGTGAAAAAAGTCCACCCCTTTGATCCGGTGGTGAAGCGGGCGGAGGCGGAGATCGAGCAAGACGGCACAAATTTCAAGGTTGCCAAGGGCGCGCCGCAAGTGATCGTCGACCTTTGCGCCCCAGAACCCGAAGAGCGCAAAGCCATCGCCGCAATCGTCGACGAGGATGCGGCAAAGGGCTTCCGCACCCTGGGTGTTGCGCGCACCGATGAATCCGGTCATTGGCGGTTTCTTGGTCTTCTACCTCTCTTTGATCCACCGCGTGACGACAGTGCTTTAACCATCGCGACGACGCGCGCCATGGGCATCGACATTAAGATGGTGACCGGTGATCACGAGGCGATCGCTAAAGAGACGGCCCGGCTGCTCACGCTCGGGCAGAACATTGTCGTCGCCGAAACCGCTTTTGGGAAAGCTGATGGTGACGCGCAGCTTTCGCAGATCATTGCGGCCGATGGCTTCGCCCGTGTTTTTCCCGAGCACAAGTTCAAGATCGTCAAGGCGCTCCAGGCAGCCGGCCACATTGTCGGCATGACCGGCGACGGCGTGAACGATGCACCGGCCCTCAAGCAGGCCGACGTCGGCATAGCGGTCAGTGGAGCAACGGACGCAGCCCGCGCCGCGGCCGATCTCGTGCTGACCGCGCCGGGGCTCTCCGTGATCACCCTGGCGATCGAAGAGGCCCGCCGAATCTTCGAGCGCATGAACAGCTATGCGATGTATCGTATCGCCGAAACGATCCGGCTTTTGTTCTTCATGACCGCCAGTATCCTGATCTTCAATTTCTATCCTGTCACGGCGATCATGGTGGTGCTCCTGGCACTGCTCAATGATATCCCGATCATGATGATCGCCTATGACAACGCGCCGATCGCGCCGCAGCCGGTGCGCTGGGATATGACGCGGGTTCTCACCATCGCATCGGTGCTTGGCGGTTATGGTGTGCTCGAAAGCTTTGTCTTGTTTTGGATCGTGCGCAACTATCTTGAACTCTCCGCGCCGCTTGTTCAGGCGCTGATTTTCCTGAAACTCCTCGTCTCGGGTCACATGACGATCTACCTGACCCGAAACAAAGGCCCGATTTGGGAACGCCCCTTGCCAAGCTGGAAGCTTGTCGTTCCCTCCGAGGCCACACAGCTGCTTGGAACGCTCGTCGTCGTTTATGGCTGGTTCATGGCTCCGACTGGCTGGCCGTATGCGCTCATGGTCTGGGCTTATGCGCTCGGGTCTTTCATGTTGGCGAGCGCACTCAAGATCGTTACCTATCGGTTGATGGAGCACCGTGCCGAACATCAAATGCGTCATCTCAACCGCGTTGAAAGCCACGTTGCCGCGGTAAGGCGGGAGTCGCGCCAAGATTCACCAAAAAATCCGCTGCCAGCTCGTAAAGCATGAGGTGAACCATGAAGCGAATCCTGGTCGCGACGGATGGCTCGGAGGGTTCGGAACGGGCTATTGAATATGCGGCGCAAATGGCCAAGCACGAAAGTTCTGAGCTTTTGATCGTCAATGTCATCGGCGGCTATGGTCTTCCAGACCAACTTTTTCTGGCCTTCAGCAACGCCCAGAAAATCTGGCTGGACGAGCTGCTTCAATCCATGTCGGCGGAGCTGTTGACAAAGGCGAGAGACCGCGCCCGGAACCTTGGCGCTCTCACGATTCAACTCGAATCCCGTTCCGGCGACGTTGTTCAGACAATCATCAAAATCGCCCAAGAAAAAGGGACGGATCTCATCGTCGTCGGCAAGCGCGGTACTGGGCTTATTGCCGGGCTGCTCCTTGGCAGCGTCTCACAAAAGCTCGTTAGCCTTTCTCCTTTGCCGGTGACGGTCGTTCCCTGATGTGGCGAGCCTGCGGCTTTGGTTGAAAATCCCCAGGCCGACCAATGCGGGTGGCCGCATCAAATATCGGAGAATGAGCTGCCATGCCAGAAGGATTGCCTGTGAAGGCCTCTGAGCTGCCTCTCTTGAGTGTCCCGGCCTTCTGGCCAATGGTGATGGCTGCGACATTAGCCGAGGACGAGATGGAGCTTTATGCAAAGAACATCAAATTCGTTGAAGAGGAGATCAAAATACAAGACGAGCTAAGGCCAAGCCTTGCAACAGCCAACAAAGTGCGCCTCAATCTCAGGACGATGCTTTTGCGCGAATACGGCAAGCCCGAAGAAGTTCCCACGCTTATCGATGCTCCCCATGCGGGACATACAGCTGTGATCGCCGATTATCATAAGGGCCAAAGTCTCGTCGAGACGCTTCTGGCCAATGGCATTGCCCATGTGCTGCTCACCGACTGGAAATCGGCAACCGATGACATGAAGGATCTCGAAATCGACAATTATCTTGCCGAGATGATTGTGGCGATCGATGATCTCGGCGGGCGCGTCAATCTCATCGGCCTTTGCCAAGGCGGCTGGCTCTCGGCGATGATCGCGGCGCGGTTTCCGGAGAAAGTCCTATCCCTTGTGCTCGCCGGAGCGCCCATCGATACCGATGCGGGCAATGGGCCGATCAAGCGCATGGTTCACGAATACCCAGTGTCATTTTACCAGGAGCTTGTGACACTCGGGGGCGGCTTGATGAAGGGTAAGTTCATGCTGCAGGGATGGAAAAACATGCATCCGACGCAGCATTACATAAAGGAACATATCGATCTCTACGAACACATCGATGATCCGGCCTACCTCGCCAAAGAAGAGACCTTTGAGAGCTGGTATGAGAATCCGATCGATCTCCCGGGGCGGTGGTACCTTCAAGCGATCACCCAGCTCTTCAAGGAGAACCAGCTTGCTAAGGGCGAGTTCTTAGGATTGGGCCGAAAACTCAATCTTCGAAATATCACCTGTCCGCTCTACCTTTTGGCTGGTGCTTCCGATGACATCACGACGCCCGAGCAAGTCCTTAATGCGGAGAAATTTGTCGGGACATCGAAAGACCGTATCGTCAAGAAGACAGTTCCGGGCGGGCATATTGGGCTGTTTATGGGGGCAAGCACATTGAAGGATCACTGGCCGGAGATCGCCCGCTGGATAGCCGCACAACAGCCGACTCGCGTTTCCCTAAGCAACGCGGCATCATGATAGAAAAAACGTTGACGACTTTCTTGGGCACATGCACCAACATGGCAGCCTCCACGGTCATTACGACGGCGTACTTGGCTTCGGCCATGATTTTCGATTATTGAAGGCGAACAGTCGGTTCGATCAAGACGAGAAAGGAAATCATGTCGAAAGGTCGGGCATATTTGTTCGCAGTTGGGAGCCTTTCGCTCATGCTTGGCGAACTCACGGCAGGGCCAGCGCAGGCGCAATACGCCTATCCCTCCCCCTCCCCTTATCCTTACCCATACTCCTATCCCGCAGCCCCGCCGGCCGCAGCTGCCCCGCCGGTCGCCCCAGCTCCGCCGCCGATTGTCGCGGCCCCGCCGGTCGTTGCAGCCCCGCCGGTCGTTGCTGCTTACCCTTATCTTTTGGGTGGCCGCCGTTTCTGCTGGTATGGCAACGCCTGGAACGGCCCGGGCTGGTATTGGTGCGGTTACGCCTTCCGGAGAGGCTATGGATGGGGTGGCGGCTATGGTTGGAACGGCTGGGTCTGGCGCGGCGGCCACGGCTGGCACGGTGGCCGCGGCTGGCACGACGGCCATTACACCCACTGACCCAAATATAAGGCCGGTTTCCCGGCACTTGCAGCCATGGCCTTGCAAAAGCAAGAAGGGGCGCGGATATGCGTGAATCTCCGCGCATGAAGGCTGATGAGGGGCGCAGTCCCGGCGCTGCGCCAAACCTCCATTTCATATCGGCTCATGCGGCGGTTCTCCTCGCGGGCGAAGGCCGCCACGAAACGATCGTCGCGATATTCGGTATGGATGGGCTCAACCATACTGGCGAGAAAGAACAGCGTCTCCGTCGAGCCGCCATCAAAGACAGCGGGATTGTCGCGACCGCGAAAGTATGACGCCACCCTTGCCCATGAAATGACGCACTGGACGCGCCACGAGAGTTGCTTGAATCGTGACTTAAGAATTCTGCACAAAACCTAGCCCGTTGATCCAAAACCCCTTTTTTGTGCAGAAATGACGTGCAAAAGTAGGGCGTGTTTTTTAACCGTCCTTGCTCTATAATTGTCCCTATGAAACGCGACGAGATCATAAAGAAGCTGAAGGAGTGCGAGGCCGACTTGCGGGCGCGGGGCGTTGCCCATGCCGCGCTGTTCGGTTCCATCGCGCGTGGCGACGAGCGACCCGACAGCGACATCGACATCATGGTGGAGATCGCGCCGGGGGCGGATGTCGGGCTGTGGCAGTATGCCGGAATCGTCCGGTATCTCGAAGGCCTGTTCCCCGTGCCTGTTGACGTGGCGAACCGCGAAGGCCTGAAATCCCGTGTCCGACCGAGCGCCGAGCGTGATGCCATTTATGCTTTCTGAAAAGGCGATCATGGCGTTGTTCGATATTCGCGACAATATCCTTGCCGCCCAGCGCTTCACGGCGGGATTTTCCTTCGACCAATTCCGCGACTCGCAGCTGCATTTTTACGCCGTCTCACGCGCGCTTGAGATCATATCTGAAGCCAGCAAGCGTTTGCCCGACGAGGTGCGCGAAAGGCATCCCGAATTGCCATGGCGGGACATGAGGGACGCCGGAAACGCATATCGGCACCGCTATGACAATGTTGTCGAGTCCATTGTTTGGAAGACCGTGCGGGACCATCTACCGCCGCTGCTGGCGGTTACCCTCGCTGAAATCGCCGCGCTCGACGCCGACAAATGAACTACGGCTAAGCGCGAGTTTCGACCGATGGCCAGAGCCTTGGCGCTCAGGTAAAAAAGCTTCACGTCGAGAAGGTTTTTCGGGAGACGGCAAGCGGCGCGCGCGCCGACCGCGCGCAATTGCGCCTCGCTATCGGCAAGCTTGAAAAAGGCGACGTGATGATAATCCCCGCCGTTGATCGTCGTCTGTCACGCGACACCACGGATTTACTCGTGATCGCCCGCGAGCTTCAAAAGGCGGGCGCGGGCTTGCGTTCGCTTGCCGAGCCGGTCGTCGATACGACGTCCGATTTCGTGGAACTGGTGCTTGCCATGCTTGGCGTTGCCACGAAGCTCGAACGCCGACGCATCAAGGAGCGCACGGCGCGAGGCCGCGCCGATGCAAAAGCCAATGGCGTGAAATTCGGGCGCAAACCGAAACTCACGCCGCATCAGAAGCGCGAGCCGATCAAGCGCCGCGATGAGGAGAGCGAAACCTTGCGTTCGATAGGCCGCAGCTACAATGTCAGCGCTGCGACGATTTCGAGTCTATTAATCGGAACATAAGAAGATTCACAATTTGATTGACGAAGTAGATCGAAAATGATTGTTTTTTGGGATGAGAGAAG
>DATJTB010000313.1:0-9468 GCA_035503795.1 Methylocella sp. | reverse complement strand
CGTCACCCTGATCTCGTCGCCCTGAAAAATACCGGAATAGCGCTCGATTGCCTCCATGAGAGCGCTGGCTTCACCCTGTTCGGCAGTGCTGCCTTTGCCGAAGCTGCCGGCGCTCAGCCCCGCCCTGAGCTCGTTGATCGTTTTGGCCGGCCCGGCAAAATTGTGTGTGGCAAAGTAGTTGGTGTTCAAAGGCAAATCGGCCTCGATCCGCTCGAGGCGCGAGACCACGCCGGTGAGCGGGCTCACGTGCTTGCGGAAGCGTGCAACCGTGGCCGAAGGCGAAATGCTGCGGTATCCGCCGCTCGTCAGAAGCGCCTTGACTAGCTTGCCGCCGGCGCCGAGCTCGACCGGCACTGGCGCACGGCGGGGATCGCGCAGCTTCTTGCGGCCGCAGGCCGGACATTGGGGACGGGCCGCCACGTAATGCTTCTGGATAGCCGACCCCAGGAGGTCGAGGCTGAAAATGTGATCGTTCAACGGTGTGCGAAAATCGCTGGCAATCGCTTTCGCGATCTCGACGGCGGCAAGCTGGGTGCCGCTCTGCCCGAAGCTATTCCGGGCAAGAGGCGAAACAGCGAGGCAGCGGGCCTGTCTGCGGTCGAGCAGCGCCTTGACCTCGCGGTTCCTTTGCATTCGTTCGGCAAGACACATCCAACAGGCACTTTTGCCGGGGTTGAACAGCGGCCCCACCAAGGGAAAAATGCCCGAGGGCTGGACGAGCGCCCAGTGCGTGCGGTCGAGCAAATGCTGCCGGTTCAACTCGGCCAGGCGCGCTTCGAGATAATCGTTCACGAGCACGATCGTCAGGTCGGGGGAGCGCGGGACGACGCGGATACCCAGCCCGCTCAGGGCTGCGTGGAGCTCCGCCGCCCCTTCCACATCGATTGTTTGAATGCCCACGCGGCATTTCCGAAGATTTTTGTCCGCGGTTTCCGGAGCTAGGCCGAGGCTCGCCCAATAAGCGGCTATCGTGCCGTTTGACGAGGGCGATACCGGGAGGACATAGCGGCGCTCGACCAGCCGCTTCAGAGCTTCGTGGATTTTATCGGGCGGAAAATCCTGCTCCAGCTCGCAAATGAGTTCCCGAAAGCTCTTTCGACCTTCTCCTATGGCACAGGCGAGTGCATAAAAAAGTTCGCCGTGAAGAAAGAACTTTCGATCCTCGGAATAAAAGCAGACGATGTCGGGTGGAAGCACATAGACGCTGAAATTCGGCGCGAACCGCGGAACGTCTTTGCCATTATACTGTATGAAGCTGTTCCCACGATCGCCTGTCATGAGGGCAACATGTGCACCTTCGTCAAAACTGCGGCCACCAGCGCAAGACGCCTTCTCCGGCTAGCGGGGCTCCGCCGTCCAGCTCACGCGCTATTAATCTAGCATTTCTCGACAAGGCTGGCGACCGCTCGGCACGCGCAAGCGAGCCACAAACGTCCACGGTCACGAGCTGCTTTGTCTTTCTCGGGTCTAGCACCAGGCGCAGCCGCCCCACGATAGGCAACAGCCACCCCAGCCCCAGCCCCAGCCGTAGCAGCCGCCGCAGCCTCCCCAGCCGCAGCCGCAGCCTCCGCCACAGCCTCTGCCGCCCCCCCTGCAGCCGCCTCCGCCACCACCGCAGCCTCGAAAACCACCATGTCCGCATCCGCCGCAGCCTCTGCCGCCGTGCCCGCATCCGCCACCGTGTCCGCAGCCGCACCCCCCTCGGGCAAGCTGTATTCCTGACTTCAGGGCTCCAAGCTCCTCCTTGTCGAAGAGATGGAACGTCGCCAAGCTGACGTCGGAGATTTCCTCTTCACCGAGAAAAGTCTCAAACGGTACCGTGTTCGGCGACGGTAAATCCCCAACCGGGATAACCGCGACCGCTCCGCTCGCCGTTGCCGCCAAAGAAGCCCCGGTGATTCCCAGCACGGATACAGCTTTGCTCGAACGTTTGCGCTTCGAAGCGCGCTTCGCTTGCGGCATGGCAGAATTCCTTCTTGTACGTTTCTCAAACAAATACGCTCAGAGCCCGGTGAGTTCCAGCGCCTTAGCATAGAGAAAATGCTACGACGTGTATGCCCCGAAGACGTGTATGCCTCGAAGAAGTGACCGATACCCGCCGAGGCCCCATTTGGTAAGCCTTCAAGAAGGGGGTTTTCAGTATCTGATATATGAACACTGTTGTATTTTATTAGCCGTAGGCTGTCAAAAGACATGACAGCTTTCGTGGAGGGTTTTCAGACGCCGGCTTAGAAGTCATGGGACTGGCGTGGTGCCCAAGGACGACTCGGAAGAGTGGACGGGTGTCAAAACCGCAACTATCTCTGACCCTGGGGCGCATACTCAGGCCCAAAAACAGCTTCGCAGTTTTGCCCATCCAGGCTATCTCAAGGTTAAAATCCATTCACGATTTTGCTCGTCCCGCCTTAGGAAAGAATGCTATGGCTCGTGCGCACATGCTTTATCTCAACCGCGGGGATGTTCCGCCGCGCGGCGCTTTGCAGAAGGCGGTCGATCCGCTCGGCTTCAAGGTGACTCTCGATGAGGCCTACAAGCCCTTCATGGCCGCCGCTTATCTGCCTTGCACGCTCGACGGCGAGGACGCCGGCTTCAACATCCGCTTCGATGAGGTGGCTGGCGATCTGCCGCAAGACCTCAAGGCCGCGATCGGAGAGCGCGACACGGCCATTGGGGTGCGCTGGTCGGGCGACATACGCGAGGAGCTGGCGGCTCTTGCGGTGAGCATAGCGCTCGCCCAGCAATTTGGCGCCATCATTCATGATCCCGATCGGGGCATTGTGCCGCCAGAAAAACTGCTCGCCAAGGCGCGCGAACGGCAGGAGTCGCTCTAAGCCGCATCACGCCATTGCGAGTTGGGGCCGACATTGAGAAGCCGACCCGCGTGAGATGAAGCTGTTTGCGGGGAAGGGAGGGAGGTGCGATATTATGACGAGTCGGGCCGATGGCAACGCTCGATTTCTCGCCCGCTCCGCTTCTTTGGGTGCTCGAAATCCACATCCGTCATTCCTGTACCCTCCACGCCAAGGAAGGCGTCATGACCGTCGAAGGCCTTGCCTCCGTCGCCGAGTTACGGATTCATCCCGTCAAGGGGCTGCGCGGCAACCGGCAAAGGGTAGCCGACATCGAGCCCTGGGGCCTGGTGGGAGACCGGAGGTGGATGGTGATCGATGCCACGGGGCGCTTCCTGACTCAACGAGAACATAGCCACATGGCGTTGATCGGGGCCTACAATGCCCCGACCGGTATCACACTGACCGTGCCGGGTATGGAAAGTATCGGCGTACCGTACCCCACCTCGGATGCGGAGCGGATTGATGTCGTGGTTTGGCGCGACACGGTCGGCGCCGTGGCGGCAGGGGCGGGGGCAGATGCGTGGATCAGCGCCGCGCTCGGCCTGCCCTGCCGTTTGGTCTATCTGGCCGACACCAATGCTCGACCAATCGACCCCGCCTTCGCCACGGCTGGACAGACGGTCAATTTCGCCGACGGATTCCCGGTTCTGCTGGGATCGCTGGGGTCGCTTGCGGACCTCAACGCCCGGCTCGCGGAGCCGATCCCGATCGACCGCTTTCGCCCCAATATCGTCGTGAACGGCGTCGAGCCGTGGGCCGAGGATGGCTGGCGAAGAATCCGGATTGGTGACGTGCTCCTTCGTGTCGTCAAGCCTTGCGAACGCTGCATTGTCACCACCATCGATCCCAAGACCGGCCTGCGTCCGGATAAATCGGAACCACTCCGCACTCTCGGGACGTTTCGTCGCGACCGGCGGGGCGGCGTCATGTTCGGGCAAAATCTGATCCCCGAGAATGCCGGACGGATCGCAACCGGAGATCGCGTGGAGGTGCTCGAGCGTGGGCCGCCAAACGTCATGCTGATGAGCGAGGGCGAGACGGGGCTTAGTTAGATCGCGATGATTTTGGTTCGAATCGATCCAAAATCATGAATCGTGATCGATTCACGTGATTTAGAGCGGGGATGCGAGCGCAAAACCGCTTCACACTTTTGTTCGTCCCGCTCTCGCAGAAGCACTTGCCTCGTAAACTTGCACCAAACTGATCGCCTGATGGTTTATTTTTACCGGAACCGGAGTGCGGCAGGTTCTCTCCTCTGCCATCACAGTAAAGCGATGCAGACATGGTGGAGGCAGAGCTGTGTCTCGACACCCAATATAACTTCAACCAGATAAATCAGCCGGGCTCCGTCATTTTGAAGAAAGCGCTCGCAGCAGCCAGCGAGGCTTGCTTGTTGTTGCGGGCCGCCTCGAGCCGCTGGATTTCGGCCTGAAGTAAGGCGATGCGTTCGCAGATCTCCGCAATGGACAGATCGTCAAGTCTTTGGCCGATCTCATGCGGCGTCGCCGTTTTGCGCGGCAGCGTGCCGAAAATGTCATCCTCTTCCGCAGCCATGGCCAGCCCATCCTCACCTGCGTCTTTGGAAGGCAGGATTTTACCAGTTTACTGATTTTGGAATAGAGCGACTTGCGCCAGGTCGGGCTGTAAATCATTCAAACTTTTGAATGAGGCCATGACGGGGCTTCTAGATCCTGATGATTTTGGATCGAATCGATCCAAAATCATCAAACGTGATCGATTCTCGTAACGGGATGCGAGCGCAAAACCGCTTCATACTTTTGCTCATCCCGCTTTAGGAAAAGATTTTCCCCCGCGCACGCCCTGATTGCAATTTATTAAAACTTACGCCGCAAAATGGATAAAACTGAGACGATCTGGACAAGCTTATGGTTTTACTATGGTTTCTAGCAGCTCGTATAGGTGTGGAATGGGCCTCGGAGGGCCGGATCTAAAAGTGAAGCTCATGTCAAGGGCTAACAACAGCCACAATTCGGATTTCTTAAAGAAGTCTTAACCAGCAGGTTTGTCCGAGTTGGTTCCAGCTTGGATTGGTAAAGGGAAGACCGCCGTGGTGCCATGGGCCTATTCGTTCAGGGCCGGGCACTCAGCTTCAGTCCGGCGCTATGAGGCTCCGATCGAGCCAGCAATGATGGAGATGAACCGGCCGATTGGGCCGCCTCAGCGCCGCAAGAAGGAGATCGAAATATGAGCGATGTGGTTACACAAAGGCGTCCGATGATTGATTTGGACGCATTCGAAAGGGCGCTACGCAAGCCATCTTCCACCGATCCTAAGGATAGTGATCCCGTCAAAGAGGTTTTTCGCGTCATCCCCGGTCAGAATGATGCAGAAGAAACCCAATCCCCCACTATTGCGCTCGCCAGATCCGGTTCGGATGAAGTGAAGGCTCAGCCAGGAGCAAGACCCGGCGCAGCCGCGCAACGCGGCAAGCTTGAAGGCTTCGCCGCTTTTCGTCCGGGGAGCGGGGGCGCCAAGGCGGATGAGGAAAGGCAGGCACTGAAAATTCCTCTCATAAGTGGTGATTTTGCTTCGATCGAAGCCGCTTTGCTCGGCAAGCCGCAAGTCGAAAGGGCAGAGAAATCTCCGGATGCGGAATTCCCAAAATCGGTTTCGAGCCACGCGCCGGAAACTTTGGCTTTTCTCAAGGAGAAGCCGCTGAAGAGATCGCGTGCTCCCATTTATGCCGCGGCAGCCTTTATCACCGTCGGCTTGGCGGTGCTTGCCGTTAGCGCCAGTTATGATCGCGGCGCGCCCGACGAACTAGACACTGAGGAAGTTGTTGCCGCTGTTCCTGACGGGGTTTCCGGGGTAGCGGCTCCTGCGGAATCGGCTGGTGTCTCGGCAACGCAATCGGCGGATAATGTGCCACTGATTGCACCCCCTGAAGAGGTTGCGGCGACAGACAATGCCACCACGCCGCTTGCGACGGCGCGTGTCAACGATCCGGCACCGACAGGCAACCCCGCAGAGCTGCGTGGGGTAGGGCAAATCAATCAAGCGCAAACCGATCTCGCTCCGCCGCCTGTTGCGGCACCGCCGTTAGCTGCACCGGCGCCGTTAGCTGCCCCGCCTGCAGCACAGGCGGCCGAACTCGAGCAAGGTTCTGGAACGCCAAATGTTGCGGCAAGCGCCCAGGTCCCGCAAGCGCAAGTTCCGGTCCCGAAAGCCGGCAAGCCGAAAGTAGCATCGCCAGTCAAGGGCACGGCATCCAAAACCCAGGCGAATGCCAAGGCATCGACGCCGCCGGCCCATCACGCAACGCCGAGCCGGGTCGCAGCGGCAAAGCCAAACGCCGCGAAACCAGCTCAACCGATGCCCGCGGCCTCCCAGGGCAATCCGTCCGCGTCCGTCGCCCAGCCTCCCAGCAGCCCCGAGGCCCCGGCCAGCCCGCCGGCTATGTCCTATGTACAGGGCGCCGTGGATGCCATTGGCAATACGACAGCCAAACTGTTCAGCTGGATCCACTGATTGCGGCGCAGGGGCAGAAAGGCCAATCCTTTTGCCCCTGCGCATGCTTGCTCGTCATATCAGGCCAGCGTCTTGGCCTTCGCGTAAATTTCTTCTGCATCGAACGAGGCGGTCGAGCTTTCGAAAAGCTGGCCGATCAAGGCGCGATGCAGCTTGAGTTTCAGACCACCCACGCCAAGCGCCCCGAAGACGATCTTTCCATGCCGCTCCTTTCCCTTGTCGGTGGCCTCGACGCCTTCGATGCCGAGCGGCGGCTGCGCATTGAAATCGACGAGCATCTCGATCGTGGGATCGTTCTGCCAATCCTTTTCAGCCAACAAAGTGGTGCCGATGGCGCCGGCTGAAAAGACGATGTTGTGGCCCTTGACGGCTGCCGCATAGGAGGCGAGATCACTCGCTTCGGCTGCCGCCGGGGTGAAGCCGAAACGCTCGTTCACCGCCTTGGCTGCTGCTTCCGCCCGTTGTTTCTGGCGCGAGGTGAGGGTGACTTCGGCGCCTTCGCTATGCAGCATGGCCGCAGCCCGCAGGCCAACCGGACCGGTGCCGGCGAGCACGATCGCCTTCTTGCCGGTCAGCGGGCGGGTTTTGGCGGTGAGCGCGACACCGGCCGCCGCCGTGGTGTTGGAGCCATTGCTGTCGAGAATCGCGGAAACGCGGAAATTGGCGAAAAAGCGCTTCTTCACCGCTTGGAACACGGCTTCGCCGGCGGTCATATTGCCGCCGCCGACGAAGATCGCCGTATATTGCTTTTCGCTTGGTCCGCGCGTGTAGATCGTTCCGTCAACGAGCGCGCCGACGTTCTCGGGCGTCACGCCGCCATAACCGATGACATGATCGGCGCCGCCGTCATAGCCGACAACGGTGTCGAAGACGCTTGCGACCGGATCCGTGTCGAAGAGGAACAAAAGCTTTTTTGGCATGAGGGTCTCTCTGATTGGGACAGGATCTGAGGATTTTGGATTCAGCCGATCCAAAATTTTCATGATCGATTTGAGCGAAAAACCGATATCCACTTTTTAGCATCCCTCTCTTGATGGCCGTCTCGACGCAAGGATGCCGAAACATCCGGTTGCCCGATTTGGCAAAGGCCCACGCGCAAGAAAAAGCAGTCGTCCTCGGCAGCTCAACCAATACGCCCTATTTGTCAGAATTCGGCCGTCCTGCCAAGCCCGCCCCGGTCATGCTTGAGGCGCGCGGCACGCGTTCTCGTTTCCTGTGCATTCCAGCTGCGCCGGTGCTGTTTTGAGACTTGTAGTGAGCCACTATCCTAGCCAATGGTTCCTTGCTCGGAGATCAAATTTATGGGGTAAAGCCGCGCGAAGGGCCATGCCGTTTCCGCTCTCAGTCCAAATATGCTAGCGCGCTTATCGCTTGAACGGAATCGTTCGAGCGATAAGAAATCACGCAAGATCAAGAAGTTGGAGCGAATTCTCGTCGCAAAAGTCTGTCAACTTTTGCGGGATTCGCTCCATGTGGCGGAGAACAAGGAAAGACAATGGAACGCTCTAACATTTTGCTTTGTCGCATATTCGCTTACGCGGACCTTCGGTTCGCGACGCGAAGTTGTGCCCACTTCGCTGGAAAACGGCTCTTGCTGAGCGGGTTTTGTTTGATGCCGACTTTCTGCGGTGCGATGCTCCTGAGCGGCTGTGTGGCGTGAATTATCACTTCTGTCCTGCTGTCCTGCCGGCACGACGGAAGATCCCTCTCATCCCTTTGCGCCGTGCAAGACGACAGCGCCGGTGAGCTCTATCAGCCACCCTCATTCCATCGCGTAAGCGTCCTCACCGTGAACCGCTTTATCGCCAAGCTCCAACGTCGCCTGATCCATCCGCAGGGAAACAAAGCGCGAGATGATCTTGAGGATGACGTAGGTGAGAACGGCGTTCACGACAATGACAAAGAGCGCCGCTTCAGCCTGTAGCACGAGTTGGTGGAAATTGCCATACAGCCAGCCTGTCGTACTGACGCCTGGCGCATCTTTCTCGGTGCCGATGTACATAAGCATCGCCGGATTGGCCAACACGCCGGTCAGCAAGCCACCCGTGAGGCCCGCCACACCATGGGTAGAGAACACGCTTAGCGTGTCGTCGACTTTACTCATCAACGCGGTTTTCTGCAGTATGTTCATGCTGAACCAAGGAATGATGCCGGCAGCAACGCCAATGGCAATCGCACCCCAGCCGTCGACGTAACCGGCGGCGGGCGTGATTCCAACGAGCCCCGCAATCATCCCGTTGATCGCGCCGACGACCGAAGGCTTGCCGTATTTGATCGTATCCACGAGTGTCCAGACCAGCAGGGCCGTCGCAGTGGCAACATTGGTGTTGAGCACCGCTGCCCCGGCGTTCGCATTGGCGAAATAAGGGTCGCCACCATTGAAGCCGTTCCAGCCGATCCACAGGATGCCCGCGCCGGCCAACGCGGAGAGCAGATTGTTGGGCGGACAGTGCTCACGGTCGACCTGAATCCGCGGCCCGATAACGGCAGCCGCGACGAAGCCTGATGTGCCCGCGGCAAGATGGATCACGTAACCACCCGAGAAGTCGACGGCGCCTGCGCTGGCGAGCCAGCCGCCGCCCCATAGGCTGAACGCTCCGACCGTGTAGACGGTTGTCATCCAAATGGGGACGAAGATGATCCATGCCTTGAAGCTCATCCGACCAAGGACCGAGCCCGCCAGGATAACGACGGTGATCGCAGCAAACACGAACTGGAAGTACACCAACGTGGCCATAGGGAAGGTGAGTTCCGGCATTCCGGACGCTGCTTCCGGCACCATCGCCGGTGCGAGCTCGAACAAGGCTCCGGCCGCTGGTTTAGGCTTGCCCAAAAACGGGAACAGCTGCTCCCCGAAGCCCATATTGTACGCCCATAAGAGCCACACCAGCAGCACCGCCGCAAAGGCGTACATCGCCATAAAGGCAGAGTTGATCGCCCATTTCTTTTTGACAATTCCACCGTAGAGTATGACGAGCCCTGGTACGCTCTGCAGACCGACGAAGGTCGACGCGGCCAGCTGCCACGCGTTATTTCCCGAGTTCAGCCACTCCGGTGATGGAAGCAACATTTTGGACCTCCCTGAATTCCCTCCCGATGATCAGCGGTCCGCGAGGCGTCTTGTTGG
>DATJTB010000312.1:0-20909 GCA_035503795.1 Methylocella sp. | reverse complement strand
CTCATCGGCTTCAACGTTAGCGAGCGCGCCAGCCGGGGGCTGATCCTCTGACATCGCAAACTCCGAGAACGCTATTGGCCTTGCGCGCGAAGGTGCTGCCTATGTTCAGATCTCTGGTACCTACTGTAACATATCATTTGGATAGCCTTGGCGCGGCTCATCCGGATCCGTCGCCCACTACAATGATCCAGAGAGAAACGAACCGTGTCTCACCGACGAGATCTCGTCGAGCAAGGTCCGTTGCGGTCATCACCTCGTTTATGTTATAAGTGCGACATCGTTAAAAAGCGAGTCTCTATTAGTTCGGCACTATTAGTTCTGCACTCGTCATGAAGTGCCTTTGCCTTCGTGCCGGCCGTAGCTCGTTTCCACGTCCGTTGCCTCTGAATTGGACGAGGCCGGTCATTCGACGCGGCGGTTTGGTTATGATGCTGCTCAAGATCCATTAGTTTGGAACTCGATATTCTCGGGGATAGACAAGGGTTACTCAAAGTGGCGGTCAAGGCTCGGAAGAAGCAGCCTGCCATTCGAGCGCAGTCAGGAGAATGACATGTTTCTCCATGGCAAAAAGGGACTGATCGTCGGCATTGCCAATGAGCACAGCATCGCCTTTGGCTGCGCCGATGCTTTTCATCGTGCCGGCGCGGAGCTCGCCATAACCTACCTGAATGCGAAGGCGGAGCCGTATGTGCGGCCGCTCGCCGAACGGCTCGCTAGCCCGATCATCGTTCCTTGCGACGTTCGCGAAAGCGGCCAGCTCGAAGCGGTGTTCTCGCGCACCAACAAGGAATGGGGATGTCTCGACTTTCTGCTGCACTCCATCGCCTATGCACCGAAGGAGGATCTGCACAGCCGTATTACCGATTGCTCACAGGCCGGATTTGCAATGGCCATGGATGTGTCCTGCCACTCCTTCATTCGAATGGCAAGACTTGCGGAACCTCTCATGGCCAAAGGCGGGTGCTTACTCACGGTCACCTTCTATGGCTCCGAAAAGGTCGTTGAGGAATATAATCTCATGGGGCCTGTGAAGGCCGCACTCGAAAGTTCCGTCCGCTACATGGCAGCTGAGTTCGGCCCGAAACGTATCCGGGTTCATGCATTGTCGCCAGGACCATTGAAGACGCGCGCTGCCTCGGGAATCGATCGATTCGACGAGCTCCTGGAGCGGACGCGCGCCCGGACCCCGGAACACCAGCTCGTGAGTATCGAAGATATCGGCAATGTGGCCGCCTTTCTTGTCAGTGATGCGGCTGCGGCGCTGACAGGCAATATCGAATATGTCGACGCGGGCTATCACATTTTGGGTTGAAGCCGCTGCTCCATCCTTTCTTCGGGAGGGCCCCCAACATGGACAGGATCGAGAACCGGACATTCGATGAAATGCAAATTGGCGAGTCGGCGAGCCTCGCGCGGACGCTCACCCATAAGGACATCGAACTTTTTGCAATCATGTCGGGTGACGTCAACCCCGCCCATGTCGACAGCGAATTCGCGAAAAGCGACATGTTTCACAAAGTCATCGCGCATGGGATGTGGGGCGGTGCTCTGATTTCGACCGTTCTCGGGACCGAGCTTCCAGGTCCAGGAACGATCTATCTTGGCCAGACGTTCCGCTTCATGCGACCAGTCGGGCTCGGCGACACCATTACTGTGACGGTAAAGGTGACGCAAAAGAATGATGCCAACCACCATGTCAGTCTCGACTGCGCGGCGACTAATCAGAAAGGGGAAGTCGTCATCAATGGTATCGCTGAGGTGCTTGCACCAGCTGAGAAAATCTCGCGTGAGCGGGTTGTATTGCCGGAGATACAACTCCATGAGAGGGGTCGTCATTATCAGCAGCTCGTGCAACAAACCAAGGGGCTGGAACCGATCCGCACAGCGGTCGTCCATCCCGTTGACACGGTCTCGTTGCTTGGTGCGATTGAAGCCGCCAAGGCGAAACTGATTTCCCCGGTCCTCATCGGACCCGAGGCCAAAATCCGAGCCGCCGCTGAACAGGCCCAGCTCGATCTCTCCGCCTATGAACTCGTGCCGACCGAGCACAGCCACGCGGCGGCAGCGCAGGCGGTGGCACTCGCCCGAGATCTTAAGGTAGACGCGTTGATGAAGGGCAGCCTCCACACCGATGAATTCATGGGCGCGATTGTGGGCGAGGAGAGGCTTCGCACCGCCAGACGGATGAGCCATGTCTCCGTGATTGACGCGCCAGGCTACCCAAGGCCGCTCTTTATCACCGACGCCGCGATCAACATCTATCCGACGCTCGAGGACAAGTGCGACATCGTCCAGAATGCAATCGAGCTCGCTCACGCCCTTGGTCTCGAGTCCCCGAAAGTCGCAATTCTATCCGCGGTAGAAACCGTCTCACCAAAGATTAAGTCCACGCTTGATGCGGCGGCCTTGTGCAAAATGGCCGATCGCGGGCAGATCACGGGGGGCATCCTGGACGGGCCGCTCGCGTTCGACAACGCCGTCTCCGAAGAGGCTGCAAGGACAAAGGGGATCATATCGCCTGTCGCCGGGCGGGCCGATATCTTTGTTGTGCCGGATCTTGAGGCCGGCAATATGCTGGCGAAGCAACTTGAATATCTCGCTGAGGCGGAAGTCGCTGGCATCGTGCTCGGCGCGCGCGTGCCGGTCATCCTGACGAGCCGTGCGGACAATACGCTCGCAAGACTAGGGTCTTGCGCGATCGCACTCCTGCTAGCGCGCCACAAAGCGGGGGCAAAACCGTGAGAGACGCCATCCTCGTCCTGAACGCCGGTTCGTCGAGTATTAAGTTCTCACTTTTCCAAGGCGATCTCCGGCCAACCCACCAAGGTCTTTTCTGCGAAGGCATGTGTGAGGGCATCGGTCACCGGATTCATTTTACGGCCAAAGACGGCGCAGGCGCGAGCCTCGTCGACGAGCACTTACCGGAGGGTGCGACGCATGAGGATGCGCTTGCTGCGCTTCTCCGCTGGGTCGAATGCCGGTTCCAGCAGCACGGTCTGATCGCGGCGGGGCATCGCGTCGTCCACGGCGGTGACGTCTACAAAGAGCCGGTGCGAATCGACGCCGAGGTTGTCGCGGAGCTTGGCCGCCTCGTTCCGCTCGCACCGCTCCATCAGCCGCATCACCTCGCGGCCATCGCAGCGCTCGCCAAACTTCACCCAGCACTGCCGCAGGTCGCCTGCTTTGACACCTCGTTCCACCACACGCAGCCAAAGGTTGCAGCCGCCTTCGCGCTACCACGCCGTTTGAGCGACGAGGGGGTCCGGCGCTATGGCTTCCACGGGCTCTCATATGAATACATTGCCAGCGCCTTGCCAGAGGTCGTGGGATCATCGCTCGCAGAGGGTCGCATCGTGGTCGCTCATCTCGGCAACGGCGCCAGCATGTGCGCGATGCGCGCGCGAAAGAGCGTCGCAACCACGATGGGGTTCACCGCGCTTGACGGGTTGCCGATGGGCAGACGTTGCGGCAATCTCGATCCCGGTGTCGTGCTATACCTGATAGGGGAGAAGGGCATGACAGTCGGGGCGATCACCGATCTACTCTACCATTCCTCAGGCTTGTTAGGCGTCTCCGGCATCAGCAACGATATGCGGACACTCCTCGCGAGCAGCGACCCGCACGCCGCCGAGGCCATCGATCTCTTCGTCTATCGCATCGGCCGGGAATTGGGCTCGCTTGCCGCGGCGCTTGGCGGTCTCGACGCGCTGGTCTTCACTGCAGGCATCGGTGAGCATGCCGCTGAGATTCGCCGCCGCGTCTGCGAGAATGCAGCCTGGCTCGGGGTTGAGGTCGATCGCACGGCGAACGTCAACGGTGGTCCTTGTATCACACGGACCAGTAGCAACGCCTCGGCGTGGGTCATTCCAACCGACGAGGATCTGATAATCGCACGGCATACATGGGCGATGATGCACGCCGCGGTGACGTCTGGCTTATCCGAACCGGCGACGGTCAGTGAGAGGTGACCTGACGGCTGCATCGCAGCTTGGAGCAGCATCAAAAACCGGTTCTTGACGAGCCTAGACAAGGATATATGCCGAACCTCGTCGACACGCTCACTTTCGAGGACCTTGAGCAAGGTTATAGAGCTGTTCCTGATCATGCCCGCTAACCGTGGCGGTGACGCCCGCGGGGGGTGGTCGAGGCTGTTTGCTCATTTTGCATGAGCGCCGTGCCGAAAACCAAGTCCATCATTTCACAGTGTTGAAAATCACATAGTCACCTAAATGCCCGCTGTTACACCAAATTTCACAAGGGAAGAGCTGTCATGTCGAAAGAGTCGTCCGTAACTTCCTCCGAATTTTCGCTAGCGAGCGTCCCGGCATTCTGGCCGGTCGCAATGGCGGCGGCGTTGGCTGAGGAAGGGGTGGAGCTTTACGCGCGAAACATCAATTTCATCGAGGAAGAAATTAAGATTCACGACGAATTGAGACCGAGGCTCGCGACGCCGAATCAGGTGCGCCTTAATCTCCGAAGCATGGTGCTCCGTGATTACGGCAAGCCAGACGGGATTCCGACGCTCGTTGACGCGCCCCACGCTGGCCATACATCCATGATCGCCGACTACCACAAGGGTCAGAGCCTGGTAGAGACGCTCTTGGCCAACGGTATCAATCATGTGGCGTTGACCGATTGGAAGTCTGCCACTGAGGATATGAAGGATCTGGAGATCGATAACTACCTTGCCGAGGTCATCGTTGCTATCGACGATCTCGGCGGCCGCGTAAATTTGATCGGTCTCTGTCAGGGCGGGTGGGTCTCGGCGATGATCGCCGCGCGATTTCCGGACAAAGTGAACTCACTTGTGCTCGCGGGTGCACCCATCGATACGGATGCCGGCAATGGGCCGATCAAGCGCATGGTCCATGAATCCCCAATCTCATTTTACGAGGAGTTGGTCGAGCTTGGTGGCGGCCTAATGAAGGGCAAGTTCATGTTGCAGGGCTGGAAAAACATGCACCCTGAGCAGCACTACATCCAAGCTCATATCGATCTTTATGAGCACATGGACGACCCGGCATATCTCGCCAAAGAGGAGACGTTCGAGAGCTGGTATGAAAACCCGATCGATTTGCCGGGTCGCTGGTACCTTCAGGTGATCAAGGATCTCTTTAAGGAGAATCGGCTTGCCAGGGGCGAGTTTGTCGGTCTAGGCCGTAAGCTCAGCCTGCATAACATCACATGCCCAACCTATCTCCTCGCGGGGTCTAGTGACGATATCACGACGCCTGAACAAGTCCTCGATGCGGCAAAATATCTGGGTGCGCCGAGGGACCGAATTGTGCAGAAAACGGTCCCCGGAGGACATATCGGATTATTCATGGGGGCACGGACATTCAAGGAGCAGTGGCCGTCGATCGCACAATGGATAGCGGCTCAGGAGACGCCGGTTAGCCAAAATCTCTTTTCTTGAGCTTGATGCGGAAGCGGTTCCCGCTCTGTCAAGCCCTGACGGCAAAAGAACCGCGGTCAAAAGACATTCCTGTTTGCCCATTCCACTCTTTGCAAAGCGGCCGGCGTCCTTTGCCTTGTAAGATTTCCGGTGTCGACCGGACAAAAATGTTTCACGTGAAACATTTTTGTCCGATTGCGCAAGCTCGATCAGACGAGGACATCAATGGCGGGGGGCCACAGATTCAGAAAAGGACGGCAGCCAATCGAAGTGATAATTCAGGCCTATGCGCGCCAAGTGATACATGGTGCGGGTGTTGAACTGCACGGTCGAAGCGGGGCTTGGATTGAAGATCACCGAGCGGGCATTGATGAAGTCATAAAGATATTCCACCTTCAAGCTGAGCTGATCGGTCGCTGCGTACTCAAGGCCGATGCCGGCCGCGCCGACATGCGGAAAGATTCCCGACCGGGTGACGGTGCTGGATTGGCTCGCGAAAAAGCCCGGCGAAGCCAGGTTGTAGAAGGTCTCGCTCGTCGCGAAACTCAGGCCGGCGGTGAGATAAGGCAGAAAACGCCCATAGCTATAACCAAGGCGCACGCGTGCCGTGCCGAAATCTAAAAATCGCGAGCCGAAGATTGCGGCGACGGGCCGGCCGGAGGAGAGCGCCGAATAGGCGGTTGTCTCGCCGCTAATTCCCGACCCACCCGCATCGATCTCGATCCCGGCCACAATCGGATAGAAGGGCAGTTCGTAATTGTAGCCGGCCTGCAGTCCGCCAAACGGGCCATCCGCGGTGATGCCATTGTGCCCCTCAATATTGCCCGCCGGTACCAAGAGCGAATAGGGAAAGGCGAAATGATCCACCCCGCCGCCGGCATTGACCCCTGCGTAAAAGCCGGTCCAAAGAACTTCGCTGGTGGCCGATCCGGGAGGCGCCATCGACAAATCCGCCGCGCCCGCCGGTGAAACAAGGTAGACCCAGACAAAACAGAAAAGACTCCTTGAGTTTAGGGCTTTGCCGCGACCCCGTTGCCTGGGTTTTCGAGCGAAACGAGCCACGCGAGCATCCTCCAATCATTGCAACGCCTCCGATGACAGAGACGCAGGAAAAATCGATAAGCAAGTTAAGCTATAGACATCAATTTTGAATTACCCGGCAGGTGGCAAAATGAGCACGCTTTCCATGCGCTTTTCTGTGCATGAAGCGCCAAGCTTGTCTCGCCATCTCTCTAGCCCCGGCCTATCCTTTGGCATGAACGAATCACGGCCTTTCCTGTCGGCCCGCGCTTTCCTTGGCGTCGAGCGTTCCGTTCTGGGACGGAAATGGCTTGCCCGCGTCGATGCGCAAGGCGAAGCTCACGCACAGGCCATTGCGCAACTCCATGGGACGGGTGATCTTCTGTCCCGCGTCCTCGCGGGGCGCGGCGTGACGCCCGAGGCGGCGGGCGACTATCTCGATCCGACGCTGCGAAAACTTCTGCCGGACCCTTGCGTCTTGCAGGACATGGAGGCGGCGGCAAGCCGCCTCGCGCGGGCCGTGGTGCGGCGCGAGAAAATCGCGATTTTCGGCGATTATGACGTCGATGGCGCCTGTTCGGCCGCGCTTCTGGCGGATTATTTCAAAGCTTGCGGCATCCCTCACGCGATCCATATTCCCGACCGCATTATCGAGGGCTATGGCCCCAACAACAAAGCGATCGAAAGCCTTGCTGCGGAGGGCGCCAAGCTTCTGATCACGGTGGATTGCGGCACGGCGAGCCACGCGCCGCTCGCCGAGGCGGAACGGCTCGGCCTCTCGCCCATCGTGCTCGACCATCATCAGGCGCCGGAGATGCTGCCGAGGGCCTTGATCGTCAATCCCAACCGACAGGATGACCTCTCCGGTCAAGGCCAGCTCTGCGCCGCCGGCATCGTCTTTTTGACCCTTGTCGCGACCCAGCGCCTCTTGCGCGAAAGCGGTTTTTTTTCATCAAGGCGGCCCGAGCCGGATCTGCTCGCCTCCCTCGATCTGGTGGCGCTTGCCACCATTGCCGATGTGGTGCCTTTGAGGGGACTGAACCGCGCCTTCGTGACCAAGGGGCTCGCCCTGATGCAGGCGCGTGGCCGCGTCGGGCTTAAATCCCTGCTTGATGTCGCTGGCCTTTCTGGACCGCCGACGCCTTATCATTTGGGCTTTCTGATCGGCCCAAGGATCAATGCGGGGGGACGGATCGGCGATGCGGCGCTCGGTGCCAGGCTCCTCAGCCTGACCGATCCGCTCGAAGCCCGGCAGATCGCCGAAACGCTCGACGAGCTGAATCGCGCGCGCCGCAACCTCGAGCAGGCGACTCTGGCGGCGGCCGAGGTTGAGGTCCTCGCCGATCCGGCGCTGGATCGGCGCGCGGCCATTGTGGCGAGTGGCGTCGGCTGGCATCCGGGCGTCGCCGGGCTCATCGCCGCGCGCCTCAAGGAAAAATTCCGCCGGCCGGCCTTTGCCATCGCCTTCGATGAGAAGGATCGGGGCCTCGGTTCCGGCCGCTCGATCGCTGGTGTCGATCTCGGCCGGACGGTGCGGGCAGCGCAGGAGGCCGGCCTGCTCATCAAGGGGGGCGGCCATGCGATGGCGGCGGGTTGCACATTGGCGCGCGAACGGCTGGATGACTTCAAGGATTTTTTGGAGGCGCATCTCGCCGAGGCGGTCGCCATTGCGCGTGCCGACGAGGCTTTGCTGATCGATGCCGCCTTGAGCGCTTCGGCCGCCAAGCCGGATTTGACCCAAAGCCTTGCCCGGGGTGGCCCTTATGGCGCCGGCAATCCCGAGCCCGTCATCGTCCTGCCCGCCCACAGGCTGGTTGAGGTCGTCCCGGCAGGTGACGAGCATCTGCGGCTGCGGGCCGAGGCGGCCGATGGCAGCCGGATCGAGGGCATCGCCTTCCGGGCCCCTGCCACGCAAATCGGCGCGGCGCTGCGCGCATCGATAGGAGGGCTCATCCATCTGGCTGGAACATTGAGCCTCGACAGCTATGGCGGCCGCGAAAGGGTGCAGCTGCGGCTGATCGATCTCGCGCCGATCTGAAAGTGTCTGGCTGGCCTGGCTTGGAAAGCACCTTGCCAGGCAGGGCGGCGGCCTTTATATGTCCGCCCGGCCGCCGAAGACTTTTCCGCCGGCAAACCATCCGCGCCCATCGTCTAGCGGTCCAGGACGTTGCCCTTTCACGGCAAAAACACGGGTTCGATTCCCGTTGGGCGCGCCAATTAAATCAATTGGTTGGTGCCTCAAGCTCGCAGAATTTGCGCCTTGTGCCCAACTTTTGCCGAATAAGCGAAGACGAACTTGTGCGAACAGAGGCGAGCGGCCGGGCGGCAGAAAATCGAATATTCCTGGCACTCGTTCTAAGCCGCGCCCCAGCGTCTCCTAATGGCTTGCAGTCAGCCGTGCTGACAGACGCAACGGAATGAGAGCTGGTAACGGCCAGCTCTCAACGCCAGGCGCAAGGGCTGAATCAATACCTATGTCATAGCGGACCAGTTCCACAGGCTCTTCGCCGCTTCGTCGGCAACCGCAGGGGCGAGCTTTCCCGCTCCCCCATGTACCAGGATGCCTCGTGCGTCTTGACCAGTCCCGTGCTGCAACTTGGACATGTAATCCGTAATTGCGCGATATGGTCCATCTCAGGGTGGCCTGCTTGCATTCCACTATCACGGGCACATTGTTGCGATCGATCAGAATTACATCGAGCCGCCACTGATCGCCGAAAACACGCTCCCTCACTTTTTCGCTTGGATGTTGAAGGAAACCATCGTCAAGACGATGAGGGTACGCGGCTTTATGCCCAGACATCGCGTGGATCGAGCTAGTTTAGGCGATGCAACGCCCCAATCACGATTTTCTGGGCCGCAGGTCATGTCCCAGTGCACGAAAATTCTGCGACCCATTTCTCTATCGGGGACGCTTGCACTCCTTGGTACCAAAGACTCCTAATCGGTATGCTCAATCGCCTTTCCTGGCACCCCTCCTATGCGGCCTACGCGGTGATCCTTCAAAGTGACGACGACGTGATCCACAAACTTGATTTTTTTCAGAGCATTTCGAGTGCGATTGAAGGCCATCGCGACCTCGCGCGCCAGTATGGCGAGCCTCGGTACAATCGGATCATGGTCCAAGGGCCGAACGTGATAACGCCGTGCAATGCGTTTGCGGGAAATTGCGATAGATCAATGCACCCCCGGCATTCGCGATGCAAAAATTACTATGTTTTTCATGTTCTTCGGGCGACCGATTTTCGGCCGTCCGGCGATGCCGTCTTAATCACAAGCCAAAGGTCCAGTAAACATGTCGCTTAGGGAAAGAATGCTATGAAAACATCAACAAGGTGTTTTTTGTCGGTTCCAGTGCTCATCGCAGGGTCGATTGCACTTTCGGGATGCGGCAGGAGTCCAAGCACACCGACTACCGTTACTTATCGCCAGGTCGGTATCTGCAAAACTTACGAGACGCCAGATGGCGTATCGCAAGCAAAAGCCGATGAGGGTTTTGCGATCTTCAAAATCGAATCCGTCGACAATACGAAATATAACGATATTTTCAATTTCGACCCGGGGCGCTTTTATGTGAACCAATCCAACGCCCAGCAAGCTGGCGGGAGCAAGTATGAGGGAGGCAATGTCTATAGTTGGAATCGCCGCTTTGTGAATAAGGATCCGAGATTTGGGAAGGCCATGGGCGTGAAATATGTTGCAGATGCAACGATTGCGAAGGGCGAAAAACTCGACGACTCAGGCTTTGCTCTTATCACGCTTGCCACAAACAATCCGACAGGCGGACCGGAATCCGAGGCGTTAAATTTTCAACTTGCTTACGATACGGGGACCAACGAGCGCGGCAACGTCCAAAGCGTCAATGAAGGGATGATCATCACGAAAACAAATCCACCTGACACCAAATATACGGTGGTCGAAAATTGCAAGGAGCTGTCGCTTAGGTAGATTCGCGCGCTCTCGATTGCCTTGGAAACCATATCCGCCATGACGATAACCCCGCCAAGCAATTGTGCGCCTTCAGCTTTCATTGCTCTCTCTCCTACGGCATGCCGCCGATGAAGCCTTCCATCTTGTCGTGGTGCGCGGCGGCGGAAAGCCGCCGCGCATTTCCGTGCTAGCTTGTTCACAATCGCATCGATCTCACGAAGCTGACGCAACGAGGGATTGGGGCCAGCTTTTCCATCAAGTAGAATTTCCACAGCTTCGTCTGGAGCGAATTCCGCAAAAGTTGACAGACTTTTGCGACGAGAATTCGTTCCAACTTCTTGATCTTGCGCGATTTCTTATCGCTCGAACAATTCCGCTCGAGCGGAAAGCGCGCTAGCGCGTCTTGCTCTTTATCACTATACCTCAACAGGTGCAGGAGAAAAAATCATTGCGAGCAATACCATTAGGTTAACCCATGTTAAACAAGCATGAATGACTACGCAGACGTCAAACTCGGTCTTAGAGTATTTTTCAACCTCCTCAATAGAAGGCCACGCGAGTTTTTGTATGGGAGCAAGCTGACAGGACATTCGCCGAGAAGATATGATGGGGCTAGCGGAGATGCAGATGCGCGGCCTCATTCCCTTCCTGCGGCCTGCACTGCCTGTAGCATTACAGTAAAACACCAGAATGGACCTGTTGCATGAGTGCACTTTTATCTGCTGTTCGCTCCTCGCCTGATCAGGTCCTGGTGGATATAGCGGATTATGTTACGTCCGGCCCGAAGCCCAGCGCATTGGCACTGGATACCGCGCGGGCTTGCCTCATTGATACACTCGGATGCGGGCTGGAGGCTCTAGATTACCCCGCCTGCACCAAGCTGCTCGGTCCGATCGTCCCAGGCACGGTGGTTCCGAACGGGGCACATGTGCCCGGAACGGATTTCGTTCTCGATCCGGTTCAAGCCGCTTTCACGCTGGGCGCCATGATTAGATGGCTCGATTTCAACGACACGTGGCTGGCGGCGGAATGGGGACACCCATCCGACAACTTGGGCGGTATCTTGATGGTCGCCGACTGGTTTGGCCGCAACGCAAAAGCCTCTGGCCGTGCGGGCCCCACTATGGGGAATGTTCTCCATGCAATGGTCCAGGCGCATGAAATACAGGGTTGTCTAGCACTGGAAAACAGCTTCAACAAGGTCGGCCTCGATCATGTTGTGCTTGTCAAAGTCGCGAGCACCGCGGTCGTTGCCATGATGCTGGGCCTCTCGCGAGAGCAAATTATCGATGCATTGTCGTTGGCCTGGGTGGACGGCCAGGCGCTGCGCACTTACCGTCATGCGCCCAATACCGGATCGCGCAAGAGTTGGGCGGCAGGTGATGCCACCAGCCGTGCTGTTCGTTTGGCGCTGATGGTCAAGGCCGGAGAGATGGGCTACCCGACCGCACTCACAGCGAAAACCTGGGGATTTTATGACGCTTCATTCCGCGGCCAGCCATTTCATTTTCAACGGCCTTACGGCTCGTATGTGATGGAGAATGTGCTGTTCAAGATTTCCGTCCCGGCAGAATTCCACGCCCAGACTGCGGTGGAAGCGGCGCTGACGCTCCATAAGAAACTGAAAGAAATGGGAAGGAATGATGCCGATATCGCACGGATTGTCATCCGCACCCATGAAGCCGTTCTCCGGATCATCGACAAACAGGGACCGCTGGCCAATCCTGCCGACCGGGATCATTGCATCCAGTATATGGTCGCGGTGCCGCTCATATTTGACCGCCTTACCGCGGCAGACTATGAAGATCATGTCGCCTCTGATCCTCGGATCGACATTCTGCGCACCAAGATATTTTGCATCGAGGACGCACGTTTCACTCGGGATTATCTCGATCCGGAAAAGCGCTCTATCGCCAACGCAATAACGGTAGCGCTTACGGACGGTACCATCCTTGATGAAGTCGTTGTGGAGTATCCAGTCGGCCATAAGCGCCGCCGGGCCGAAGGATTACCTCTACTTGAGGAGAAATTCCGTCGCAACTTGGCCAGGCGGTTCGAGTTGCGGCGACAAGATAGGATCCTTGAGGCGTCCGCCGATCGCTCCATACTCGAATCAATGCAGGTCACGGATTATGTCGATCTCTACACCGTAGGGAGTGCCGGATGATTTATCTCACGAGTGCCGCCGAGAAAAAGGTGGCAGCGGGCGAACGCTTCCGGCAGCTCCTTTCGGAGCCGGGCATAATCCAGATGCCAGGTGCCTATAATGGGCTGGCCGCGCGCCAAGCCGCGAACGCGGGATTTCAAGCGCTCTACCTTTCCGGTGCCGCCATGAGCGCCAGCATGGGATTGGCAGATGTCGGGATCATCACTGTGGATGAAGTCAGTTTTTTCGTGAGGCAGGTGGCCCGCGCCTCCGGTCTCCCGGTTCTCCTCGACGGCGATACCGGCTACGGCGAAGTGTTAAATGTTATGCATATGGTTCGCAGCTTCGAAGAAGCCGGCGCGGCAGCGGTTCACATTGAAGATCAGCTTCTTCCCAAAAAGTGCGGGCATTTGAACAACAAGAAACTCGCGACCCCGCAGGAGATGGCCGCGAAGATCCAATCTGCACATCGAGCACGCCGGGACCTTGTCATTATCGCAAGGACGGATGCTGTGGCCTGCGAAGGCCTGGACGGCGCCGTGTCCCGTGCAAAGCTCTATCTAGAAGCTGGTGCTGACGCAATTTTTCCAGAGGCGTTGACCGATGCGAAGATGTTCCTGGCCTTCGCCGAAAGAATTCCGGGCGTGCCTCTACTCGCCAACATGACGGAGTTTGGGCGCACCCCATTCTTCACGGCGGACGAATTTTTTCAAATGGGCTACAAAATGGTCATCTGGCCAGTCAGCGCTTTGCGTGTGGCCGCCAAGGCTCAAGAGGAGCTTTACGAATCGATCCGCACCTATGGCGGCGCTCATAAAATGGTGCAGCGAATGCTAACGCGGGCCGAACTCTATGCCACTATTGGCTATTCCGAATATGAGGAGCTGGATTCCTCTATAGCAAAGACGGTTCTGCCGCCCTCTGGAGCGGGATGCGGAAAAGTGGGTACTGGTTTTTCGCGTAAATCCCGCTCCAACTTATGAAAATCGATCACGTTTATGATTTTGGGTCGACTCGACCCAAAATCATCGTGATCTGGTCTTAAACAGAGATCGTTATGAGCGACTTGCAAAGGCCCATAAAGAAATCCGTTGCCCTCTCCGGCGTAGTTGCTGGCAATACGGCGATATGCACGGTCGGGCGCACAGGAAACGACTTGCACTATCGCGGCTATGACATTCTTGACGTCGCAAGTACCTGTGAATTTGAAGAGGTCGCCTACCTCCTGGTTCACGAGAAACTGCCCAATCACCAAGAGCTAGCATCCTACAAAGGGAAACTTGCGGCTCTCCGTGGCCTCCCAGAACGAGTAAAAGCGGTACTGGAACAAATTCCAGCAGGGACCCACCCCATGGACGTCATGCGCACGGGCGCGTCCATTATGGGATGCACTGTTCCAGAAGCAGCCGACCACAACATCGAAGGCGCACGTGACGTTGCCGACCGGCTTATGGCGTCCTTTGGCTCCATGTTGCTTTACTGGCGTCACTTTGTGACGAGTGGCGCACGCATCGACACAGAAACCGAAGATGACAGCATTGGAGGGCATTTTCTCCATCTTCTGCATGGCAAAAGGCCAGCGGCATCACACGTACGGGGCATGCACACCTCGCTTGTCCTCTATGCCGAACATGAGTTCAACGCTTCGACATTCGCGGCGCGAGTCATAGCTGGTACAGGGTCGGATATGTATTCGGCCGTCACCGGCGCTATCGGGGCCTTGCGAGGCCCAAAACATGGGGGTGCCAACGAGGCAGCGTTCGATATTATGCGGCGCTATTCGGATCCGATGAGTGCCGAGTTGGACATCCGAAAGCGTGTCACGAACAAGGAAATCATCACAGGTTTTGGTCACCCGGTTTATACGGTTGCGGATCCGCGCAACCAGGTGATCAAAGAACTGGCCCATCGCTTGAGTGTCGAGAGCGGCTCGACAGCGATGTTCGACATCGCTGAACGGATAGAAGCTGTGATGGCGGACACGAAGAACATGTTCGCCAACCTCGATTGGTACAGCGCAGTATCCTACGATAAGTTGGGCGTTCCGTCGAGCATGTTTACACCCTTATTCGTTATCGCCCGAACGTCGGGGTGGTGCGCGCACGTCATCGAACAGCGGATTGACAACAAGATTGTCCGCCCATCTGCCAACTATACAGGACCTGAAAATCAGCGGTTCGTGCCATTATCAGAGCGATCCTGATGATCCGGACCTTCCACTGGAGCTGGATGCGAAAAAGTGGGTACCCGTTTTTCGCTGAAATCCCGCGTCTCAAGTTTTTAGAATCGATCACGTTTCATGATTTTGGGTCGACCCGACCCAAAATCATCGTGATCTGGGGATATGCGGCATCCAGCTCCGAAGGCTACGCTCGATCTCGAGGCCTGCCGGGATCCGCAGAGGTAGCTCGGCGCAAGAAGACCTTATGCCTGGCGGCCTTTTCTATGAATATCCAATCATTACTGTGAAGGAGTCAGGCAGGCTGGTAGGGCATGGGCCTGGCTGCATCAAACATCATGTCCATTGACAGAAATCGATCGAGCCAATCGTCCGGCACTCTGGCGTCTTCACCGAACATGCTAGCCCGAGCTTCGACATTGCCACCCGGCACTTGACCCGCTTTCCAAAGCACTTCTAGTGTCGGCAAACTCGTTATTCGCGCCTTCTCGAATGCCTCGGAAACCATGTCCGCGACGACGATGACCCCGCCAAGCAATTGGCGGCCATCAGCCTTTGACCGGTCGGCAAACACGACCCCGAAATAAGGCATCTCTCTCTCCCTACGGCATGCCGCCGATGAAGCCTTCCATCTTGTCGCCATGTGGAAGCGCGATTTTGACAGCGCCGCTGCATCCGCGCTTATTGCACGTGAGGCTTGCCCCGACCTCATCGAGATAGCACGGGTCGAATTCCGGCTGTTTGAGCAAGTTCTCGATCTTCTCATAACGGGCAGGACCGCAGCGCTTGCAGGTTACCTCGATTGAGGTCTGAGGCTCCGAATCGGAAGGGCAAAGGTCCGTTCTCCAGTTCATGCCGAATTAGAACATAAACAGAACATTTTTGCAAGCGGAGTTTGACGGGAGGGTTAAAACCGGCTTTGCGAGCCCAATGTGGGACCTCTACACTGGCATGGCGAGCCAAACGAGCTTTGGCGGCGGTTCCACCTCGTCCGCGACCTAACCAACCGGCAATCTGCTGCCTCTTCCCAAGAATTTTCCCCCACCGCGATTGTTCGCGGGTGTAAGCGGTGTGGGCAAAGCTTCGAATTCAGAAGATCCGACCCATTTCCCGCTCCAATCGAGGCGGGACGTGCTCTCGACAAAGCGAATTCGGGCGCTACAAAATCTTGAAATCGATGACCGAAGCCGGACAAGAAAACATGGACCCGACACAGATAAACGGCAGAACCTCGGATTTCCCCATCGACCCGATGTTTCTCGAGCGTTGGTCGCCGCGGGCCTTTGCGGGAGAACCAATATCCGAGCCCGAGTTGCTCACCATTCTCGAAGCTGCGAGATGGGCGCCGTCGTCCTACAATTCCCAGCCTTGGCGCTTCATCTTCGCGCGGCGCGACACGCCCGATTGGGAAAGGCAGCTCAATCTTCTGAGCCCCTTCAACCGCGCGTGGGCCAAGGATGCGTCGGCGCTCGTCATCCTCATCTCCCATCGTTTCATGCGCAAGCCTGGCGAGGACGCGGACGTGCCCTCGCCGACGCATTCCTTCGACGCCGGCGCAGCTTCCGGCTATCTCGCCCTGCAAGCCATTAAAAACGGCTGGTTCGTTCACGCCATGGGCGGTTTCGACAAGGTGCGCGCCGTCGCCGATCTTGCGATCCCGAAGGAGTATCAGGTCGAAGCCGCTTATGCGATCGGCAAGCGCGGCGATCCATCAAAGCTGCCGGAGGCGCTCAGGGTGCGCGAGCATCCAAGCCCGCGTTTGGCGCTCAAGGACATCGCCTTCGAAGGCACGTTCGGTCGCCGGTTGGATCTTTGATCGGGCGGGTGCGGGTAGGGAAGGTTTGGCAAGAAAGACCGGCCTGAAAATTCATCAATGACTTTGGGGAAACCAACAGATTCCGTTCCAATATATTCTGACGAACAATGGAATCAGCTTGGCGGGTTCGGAATAACATCGTTGGAACCTTGGCCCTTTTGCGAGCCATGCATGTCGCCGGAGTCAAGACAATCGTCTTTTCCAGCCCGGCGGTCACCTACCGCAATACGGTCTCAAATCTCATCGACGAAAATACGGATAAGAAGCCAACCAATCCTTCTTATGGTTGGACGAAGCTGATCATGGGGCAGGCGCTACGCGATTATGGTGCGGCCTATGACATTCGGTATGTCGCGCTTCGTTATTTCAATGATCACTCAGGAGTTCAAGAGCGGTCTCCGCAAATACGTCGCTAAAGCAACCGCAATGTTCTATGACGCGGCTGTCGATGCATATGACCGGGAGACATACGGATCTTTTAAAAGCACCCTGAGATCAACCAAGTTTCTACAGAAAATTGACAGCAAGCTGAACTTGCGAGTGACGCAGTTGCCCAGCGGGTCGATTCCTGATTTGGCTACAGAGAGTAAGTCAGTAAAGAAGTAGATATGCCGTTGCCCTTCGTCTCGGCTCAATCCCATTCCTAGCTACTCGCTGTTTGATCAAGGACGAACCAGTTCAGGCTGAGATCTGCTTCGTTGTCGTACGGTCGTCACCTAATTGAAGCCTGAAGAGCGATAAGGAGAGCCATGGCGATGCCGAGGGCCGCAAGAAAGGTAGGCAATACCAACATGAACATATTCATCCTGACCGGCGCCGGCATATCGGCGGAGAGCGGGCTTGGCACATTCAGGGATAGGGATGGGCTGTGGGCGCGATTCGATCCCATGAAACTCGCGACCCCTGAGGCTTTCCAGCGCGATCCCGACGAGGTGCATGCTTTTTACAATTTCCGCCGTCGCAATCTGATCGAGGCCGTGCCGAACGCGGCCCATCTGGCCTTGGCTCGCCTTGAGATCCGACTCGCGGAGAAGGGCGGCGCGCTTTTTCTCTGCACTCAGAATGTCGATGATTTGCACGAGCGCGCCGGCAGCCACAGAGTCACCCATATGCATGGCGAGCTCCGCAAGGCGCGGTGCACGAATTGCGCCGCTGTTGCGGTGTGGGATCGGGACATGGGGCGAAGCGACATTTGTCCTGCATGCGGCGCATCGAAATGTCTTCGTCCGCATATTGTGTGGTTCGGCGAGATTCCTCTTTATATGGAGGAGATCGATGAGCAGCTCGGCCATGCGGATCTGTTCGTCTCGATCGGGACATCCGGATCCGTCTATCCGGCCGCCGGCTTCGTGGCCGAAGCCAGGCGGATGAGGATCAGAACATGCGAGCTCAATCTCGATCCTTCCGACAACGCCCATTTGTTCGACGAAACATGTTACGGCCCGGCCAGTAAGACGGTTCCAAAATGGACCGAGGCCATTCTTGAGAAACTGTAGGAAGACCGGCTGCCTTTTGCGCGGTTCATGGGAATCGCTTTTGCGGAGCGCCGCCCTTACGAAAGTCGCGAGGGAATGTTTGCGAAAAGGGGGCCAAGGCCCTCCGCCATGGTTGGATGGGCGAGGATGGCATCGCGCAGGGCCGTGTAGGGCGAGCCGGCGAGCATCGCCGTCTGGACGGCGGCCACGACCTCACCGGCTTCAGGGCCGATCATGGCGAAACCCAGAATCTTGTCATCGCGCGCGCCGACCAGCGCTTTCATAAAGCCTTGTGTTTCACCGATGGTGTGCGTGCGAAGCACCATGCTCATGGGCAGCTTGGCGACTCGCACATCGATCCCTTGCTCGTGCGCTTCCCCTTCGCTCAAACCCACCCGGGCGAGCGGCGGATCGGTGAACATGCAATAGGGAATCAAACGGTTGTGAGTCGTGCGATTGGCCCCAGCCAAATTGTCCCGGATGATGCGAAAATCATCGAATGAGACGTGGGTGAACTGCGGGCTGCCGGCACTTTCGCCGATCGCCCAGACTTGCGGCGCGCTGGTCTCCAGGCGCTCATTGACCTGAATGTAGCCGCGCGCGTCCAGGGCCACACCGGCTGTGTCGAGACCGATCCCGGCGGTATTGGGAATGCGCCCGGCCGCAACCAGAATATGGCTGCCCTCAAGGGTCTGCTCGCCCGAGGCGATATGCACGAGGACCCGCACGTCTCGTCCCGAGCGCCCCTGCACCTGCCGTGTCTCGGCTGAGAGAAGAATATCGATTCCTTCCTCGCTCAAAATCCGCCGCATTTCCTCGGCGACGTCTTGATCTTCCCGACCGGCAAGCTGAGGTCCATGTTCGATGATCGTCACGTGGCTGCCGAAGCGTCGATAGGCCTGGGCCAGTTCGAGTCCGACATAGCCGCCACCGAGAACGATCAGATGGTGCGGCAGAACATCGAGTTCCAGGGCCTCGATGTTGGTGAGCGGTTCGGCCGCGGCAAGGCCCGGCACATTGGGAATGGCCGCATGGGTGCCAAGATTGAGAAACAGCTGATCGGCTTCGAGAAGGCGCTTGCCACCGTCATTCAATTGCACCTCGAGCGTTTTGGGCGCGACGAAAGTCCCGGTTCCCATGATCAACTCCACGCCGCTGGCCTTGTAATTCTGGAGCTCCGCCGCAACCATGTCCTTGACCATGTCGCGCTTACGCTGGCGGACTTTTGCCATGTCGATCGTCACGGCGCCGGTCTTCGCGCCGAAGCTGGCCGCGTGATGCACGAGGTCCGCGACCTTGGCGCTCCAAATCTCATTCTTGCTGGGAAGGCAGTTGATGTTGGGACAGGAGCCGCCGATCCAGCGGCGTTCCACCACGGCGGTCGGCCGCCCGGATCGCGCCACATGCTGGGCCAAGAACATGCCACCATTCCCGCTGCCAAGGACGAGGGTTTCAAACCGTTCGGGCTGAGCCATGACACTCTCCTTTTGCGTGAGGCGGCAAGCGGCTCGCATGTTTGATGGAGAGCGATATGCCTGGCGCGTTCAGCGCAAGCAGATAGTCCGATGCAGCGGACGAACCAGGGGGCAGAGCCCGCCAAATGCTGCCGAGAAACGGCGTAAGGGGCGGCCCGAAGCATCAAACTTCGGACCGCGCCGGATCACAGAGGCAGGCGCTATATTTTGCGTCCGATATTCATGAACTTCGTGCTGCGCGCCGCGCGCAGTTCGTCCGGCGTAAGTCCTTTGTGTTCCTCGAGCGCGACGGCGATGGCGTCGCCGACGGCACGGACGGCTTGTTTGGGATTGCGGTGCGCGCCGCCCTTCGGCTCTGGTACGATTGAATCAATGATTCCGAATTTGAGCAGATCTTGTGCAGTGATCTTCATTTGGGTCGCCGCCTCCTCGGCCTTCGCCGAATCGCGCCAGAGGATTGAAGCCGAGGCTTCCGGCGAGGCGACGGTATAGATGGCGTGCTCCAGCATTAAGACGCGGTTGCAGGTCGCAATGGCAATCGCACCGCCCGAGCCGCCTTCGCCCAGAATGACAGCGATATTGGGCACGCCAATCTTGAGGGAGGCCTCTGTCGCCCGGGCAATGGCCTCGGCTTGGCCGCGCGCTTCCGCGTCGATCCCCGGAAAAGCGCCCGCCGTGTCCACGAATGAAACGATCGGCAGGCCAAAATGGTCGGCAAGCTCGATGAGGCGGACGGCCTTACGGTAGCCTTCCGGCCGCGCCATGCCGAAATTATGCTTGATGCGAGCTTCGGTATCGGAGCCTTTTTCCTGGCCAATGACGCAGATGGAACGGCCGCGAAACCAGCCGAACCCGCCGACGACCGCCGCATCCTCGCCGAACTTCCGGTCCCCCGAAAGGGGGATGAAATCCTCGATCAGCGTTTTGATATAATGGCTGAAATGCGGCCTCTGGGGGTGCCTCGCCACTTGTGTCTTTTGCCACGGCGTCAGATTGGCATAAAGCTCGGCGAGCGCCTTCTCCGCCTTGGCTTCGAGCCTTGTCAGCTCCTCGCCGATCGCAACAGCGGCATCACCTTTTTCCGCAAGCATCCGCAACTCTAGCACCTTGGCTTCAAGCTCGGCGACCGGTTTTTCAAAATCGAGATAGATGCGCATGCCCCCCAGGGGATTTTAGGCTTTCTCAGCGGCAACGGGAAAGGGTACTCCCACCCGCCGACCCTGGATCAAAGCGATCCAAATCATCATGACCGATCCGAAGGACTTGGCGCGGGGTGGGTACGAAAAAAAGACACCCCTTTTTCGCATCCTGCTCTAAAAAGCGACCTTTTTCGGCGTTCCGGCGCGGTTATGGCGCCTTAACGCGCCAAGTTTCATCCGCTCGGAGAAAAGGAGGCTGGAAATTCGCTATTTTATAAGGCGAAGTCAAGTTGAAAGACCAAAGTCGAGCGCCGCTCCAGTTTGCTCGTCGTCC
>DATJTB010000311.1:0-7625 GCA_035503795.1 Methylocella sp. | reverse complement strand
TGGCGCGAACCCCATGCCCCGCATCACCGACACTGACGTGTTTTATGCGAATGAGAAAGACGGATGGATGTGCCGCGTCGATGTGCAGGGGGCGATCGATGAACCCGTTGTAGTTGTGGTGGCACCAATCACCCATCTGGCGTTCAACCGAAGGCATCCGATCGCCCACGACATCGCCGCCTATCGCAAGCGCCGCACGGAGGCCGCCGCCGTCACCGGTCGTGGGGTACATGAAGGATCCAATGACCGAGTCCGTCCCGTGTACTGACGCCATCACCGTGCCACGCGACATGGCAACTCCGGAGCCACCCCGCCGCGCGCCGTGGCGCTTTTGGCTCGCGGCGCTCCTGGCGTTCCTGATCATCACGGGTCTTGCCTTTCATGTCCTTATACCCGCCGCCCCGCCGCCGGCTGTTTCTCCCACCGAAGGCACGGGGCGTCCGGTGCCTGTTGTGGTCGCGTCCGCCGTCATTGGCGATTTCGATATCACCTTCGAGGCGCTGGGCACGGTCACGCCGATCGCGACCGTCTCGGTCACCTCGGAGGTAAGCGGCTGATGGGCGAAGACCCGGTCGAGAAGCCGTCCATAGAGAGCGGTGATCCTGTCCTTCTCACCGTCGATCGCGATACCGCCGCGCGCTTCGGCATCACGCTCGCGACGGTCGACAATGCGCTCTACGACGCCTTTGGGCAGCGGATCGTCTCGACCATCTTCACCCAATCGAACCAGCGCCGTGTCATTCTGGAGACGGACCCAAGCTTTACGAGGTCGGTGGAGGCACTGCTCCGACTCTACCTTCCCTCCTCAACGGCGACAAGCGGCGAGGTTCCCTTGTCGGCGGTTGCGAAAGTGGAGGTGAAACCGGCGCCACTTTTGATCAGCCATTTCGGCCCATTCTCGGCGGTCTCCGTTTCCTTCAACCACGCCCCCAGCGTGTCGCTCGGCGAAGCCGTCGAAACCTTGCGAAATGTCGAGCGTGAGATTGGTCTGCCACCCGGCATGACCACTCACTTTCAGGGTGCGGCGCTTGCCTTCGAGACCTCGGTCATCAATGAGCTGTGGCCCATTCTCTCGGCGCTCGTCTGCGTCTATATCGTGCTCGGCATTCTCTATGAGAGCTTCATCCATCCGGTGACAATTCTGTCGACGCTGCCCTCGGCGGGCGTCGGCGCGCTGCTCGCCTTGGGGTTGGCCCGCATGGATCTCGACGTCATCGGCGTCATGGGATCGTGCTGTTGATCGGGATCGTGAAGAAGAACGCGATCATGATGACCGATTTCGCCCTGCAATCTGAACGCAACGAAGGCCTTTCGCCGTGCGCGGCGATCAAGCAGGCTTGCCTTTTGCGTCTGCGGCCGATCCTGATGACCACCTTCGCAGCGCTGTTCGGTGCGCTGCCCTTGATGCTCGGTACCGCAGTAGGCGCGGAACTCCGCCAGCCGCTCGGCGTTGCCATAGTCGGCGGGCTGGCGCTTTCCCAGATCCTGACGCTCTTCACGACGCCGGTCATCTATATCGCCTTCGACCATCTGGCGAAAAGCCTCGGCCGGATCGCATCCGGTGATCGAACGCGGCCGTCACCCGAGGCCGGGGAATGAACATCTCCGCCCCCTTCATTAGGCGGCCGGTGGCGACGACGCTCTTAACGCTAGCCATCGTCTACGGCGGCATCCTCGCCTATTTCAAACTGCCCCTTTCGGCGATGCCAGAAATTCACTTTCCGCTCATCGATGTGGAGGCTTCCATGCCGGGTGCGGGCGGCCATGCTTTGCGAGCAGCTTGGATGCTGCATCAGGGCTCAGCCATCCCCGTTGCGAGGGCCTGGAACCCCGTAACATGCGACCGCTGGCTGAGGGGAATGCGGCGCAAATTGGCCTCCATCTGGAAAACGGGTGGGAAACTGTACAATAAATCCCGCGCGCTTCCAGTACGCCCCGGGCGGCGAGGGGCCGGCGGCCACCTTGATCGTGCAATGGCGCCGCACTAGTTTTTTCTCTAGTAGAGCGGGATGCGAAAAAGTGGGTACCGGTTTTTCGCTGAAATCCCGCGTCTCGAGTTTTTAGAATCGATCACGTTTCATGGTTTTGGGTCGACTCGACCCAAAACCATCGTGATCTAAGGCAGCCAAGGTTTTAAGGGCGCCGCTGAACAGCGAGGCTGTGGTTGTTATTCGCTGTATCCCCAGCGGATTTTTTCGCTCCGCCTGAAATGTCAAACCCTGGCCGGCGTTCTTCGATCCGGATGTCAAATCGGAGGTAATCATGTCAGGAGCGATCATCAATCTCATTATCCAGATTGTGAGCGGAGCAATTGGCGGCCATGCCGCTGGCGGCATCCTCAAAAACATCGATCTTAGCCCGCTCGCCAAAACGATTTCGGGCGCCGTCGGCGGCGGAATCGGCGGCACTATCCTTCAGAGTTTGATTCCTGCCCTAGGCAGTGCGGCCAGCAGCGGCAGCTTCGATATTGGAACGGCGCTTGGCAACGCAGCGGGAGGCGGTGTCACCGGCGCGATTGTTACGGTGATCGTGAACCTCATAAAAAATGCCTTTTTCAAAAAGTCCTAAAGCGGTCGCTGCCAAGATGAGCCCGCCAGGGCCGTTCGCATTTGAACACAACCCAGGGACGCACAGCGACGCGCGGCGCATTGAGGGAGCGAGAGCGGCGGACGTGGGCGCGTCTTCCCGACCTCGACAAAGACCGATTGCCGAGCGAGGCGCGCGGGACGCAACGCGCCCGCCAAGAGCGACAGGCGGAGTGGGCGAAAACGCCCGCTAAGGATGCTGGCGAGCCCACCACTCACATCGAAAAATCCTAATTTTAAAAGGCGCGCTGGACCCGCAGGCGACCTTCATATTGATTAGTATTCACCTGAAGGGCGGGGATGCCGGCTGCAGAAAAGGTGAAATCCGGGGCAAGGCCAGTGGGCCGCGCCGGATCCAAATGCTGATACATGAACTCGGCGCCGATATCGAAATTCTTGAAGGGCGTCCAGCTGAGATTGGTCCCGCCCCTTCCCTCGTTAATGTTTGAAATGCCGAACCCACCGCCAAGCCCAGCCAGGGCGTTGGCCGGATAATCCACCGGCATATAAGAGCCATAGATTCCGGAGGCCAAGCTCGGGATCCAGAAATGCTTATGGGCGCCGGTGATGTCGAAACCGGCTTGCGGCGGGTCGCAAGGCCTCGTGCCGACACAATCGGCGTTGAACTCGGAGCTCCCGACGACACCGAAATCCGAGGGGAAAAAGCCTGGCCCCGTGGAATTGTTCTCACCATTGTCATCACCGTCATTATTGCCGGCTATATAGCTGACAGTCCCCTTCTCATAAGCAGCCTGCAACCAGAGCTTGTCGCCCGGAGAAAGATAATCCGCATTGAGCTCGGCGCCGCGCTGTACAGCAAAGCCATAAGTACTGCTCGTGAGCGCCGGGTAGGCCAGTGTCGAAGGCACAGTGCCGAGCGCCGTTCCGCCAAAAAGGCTGCTGCGGACCTGATGCGCAGCCCCAGAGAGCTGGACAGAGCCCCAGGACTGGTCGAGCCTGATGTTACCAGCGATCTCAGGCACTTGCCCGCCACGCGGCTCGCCCTGCGGGGCAGTGGCGGTCACACCGTCGCTAGCGAGGGTGCTGCCGACGGCGGCCCGCCGGCCCGGCGGATCCTGTGCCGAGCGGGTTGCCGAAGTTCCATTTGGCGGAGAAGCTGCATAGGCGATGAGGGCGGCGGTCGCGTTCGAACCTCGCGGGCTCGTAAAATCGATGGCATCGGCGTAGAATTCAAACATGGATTGGGCAAGGCCAGCCGTCAGCCCGGCGAACTGGAGGAAGGCCCGGTTGACGGACGTCGTCTCGTGTGGCCCCGTCTCGGCGTTCGTCGATAGAAAGCCACTATTGAAATAGCCCAAGCTTCGACCGATTGGATACCCCCCCGAGTCGTAGAAATTCTCGGTCCGGGAAAAAGCCGGCTCATCACTCACCGACGCCGGCACACGCGCCAAACCTAATGGATTGGCGGCCGGCAAGAACCTCAGCCCTGGATGAGGTGCGCCATTGCCATTGAAAGTCTGAGCGATCAAACTCGTGCCCGGTGCGAAGCCACCGAACGCGCCAAGTAAGAGTCCGCCGACCCGCAGGCAGGCGCTGCTGCCCGGAATGTAGAAATTCCCCTCGCCATAGATATTGCAAACCCGGATAAAATTGATCGGCGCGCTCTCAGGGAGTGGTGCATCCGCCGCCCCGACGACAGGCGCCGGGCCCGCAAGCCAGAAAGCGCCACTGGCCAAGATCGAGAGCAGCGCCTTGCTCACGCCGGTCTCTCCAAGGGAAATTTGCATTTCCGTAACGGCTTCATAAGCGGCATTCCACAGCGACGCCGCGACCGCCCCCATCCCCCACGGCGCCTTGTCGAAAGCATCGACTCTCGTCCTCAACCAGTCAAAATATATAGGAAGCCGCTGGGTCAGCCAATGGCCCCCGAGAGGGGGGCCTCCCGAATTTACCAAGATACGGTCGCAACTTAGACGCAAATCGATCAAAGTAAAGGAAGCTCATGAACCGCGCTGCGTTTCGGTCGGGCGTGTGGCATCGCTGTCACGCAACTTTCATGGCCGGTTGGACATTTAGGCTGGCGCTTGAACGGTGGACCTCGATCGCTTCATCAGCTCGTCGATCTGCACCGGCCGGAAATTCCAAACCTCGACGCCCACATCGAACTGGCGCGGGAGCGACTTCAACCGCCCATGACTGTGGCCATGCAGATTGATCCATCCCTTGTTCATGTTCCGCCAGGTCCGAAAGGGGTAGTGGCACAAGACGAGTGGCTGGCCATCGATCACCAGCTCCCTATAGGGCTCCGTGCTCTCCCAGCCTGAATGAGCAATCACCGCCGCATCATCATTATTGCCGTAAACCAAGTGTTTATGGCCATTGAGCGCATCCAAAAGAAAGGCGAGGCGCGAGGGCTTCGGACGGAGGGCGAAATCGCCAAGATGCCAGACCTCATCGGCGGGGCCGACGACGGCATTCCACCGGTCGATCATCTGCGCATCCATCTCGACGACCGAGGCGAAAGGACGCCGGTAAAGGCCGAGGGCGCCGCCATGGCCGAAGTGATGGTCGCTGGTGAAATAGGTCGCCATCACACCTTGTGGCCCGAGCCCCAAAAACCTTCGGCGACAGGCTCAGCCCGTGGGCATGGCGGCTTCGCGATTCGGCCGCTCGCGGGGCAGCCGCAGCAACGCCGCGATGAGGGATGAATCAAGGAGTACGGCCATGCGTTCCTTGGGCTGCAGCCACTTGATGGCTTCATCGAGCGTTTCGGCATCGGCAAGCTTGGCGCTGGCGAGGGCCCATTCGGCAGGTATATGGCCTTGCCACCGTCTCGGCTGGCGGGGCAGCGAGGCGATGTGAAGCGACCGAAACCGAGAATCCTCGTAAAGCAGAGAGAGCCCCTTGGGTCCATCGGCGTCAAGCCCTTCACGCTCGCGGGCTAGGAAATTGGCCCGCGCGACGACGTCCGGCACACACCGCTCTTCCGGCGTCATCAAAAGACCCGCTTCGCGCAAGGCGACACCCGCCGCCCGCGACCCGGTGCCCCAGGAGAGGAAAATCGCGAGGATGAGACCGACGATCGTCGGAGACATCCAGACCACAAGCGAGGGTGAGATGGTGAGCCCGGCAATCAGGCTCAGCCCACCAAGCGCCACATGGGAACGGTGCCGGCGGACAATATCCCGAAACGGGATTGAACCGTCGTCACGGCGCTGCGGGTCCCAGCCTGTGTCAAGGCCGAACAGGAAATGCATCACATGGCCGGCCTGGATCAGCATCATGATCGGGGCAAGCAGCGCCGACATGATGGTTTCGAATAAGGCCGACAGAGCAAGCAGGAACGCACCGCCCCCGCCTCGCCGTGTGGTGCCGTTGATGAGGCCGAGGGTCACGCCGAACAATTTCGGCAGCAGGAGAATCACCATGGTCAGAGCGAATAATTCGAGCGATCTTTCCGGATCGAACCTCGGCCAGGACGGAAAAAGGGTGAAGCCACTCGGAAAATATTCCGGCCTTATGTAGCTCGCCTGCATCACGAGGAGAATGCCGATCAGAAGTTGCGCCATCCAGAGCGGCGACGCCATATAGGCCATGATGCCGGTCGCAAAATGCTGGCGCGAGACCAGATTGAGCCCCTTGGCGAACAGCACCCGCGAATGCTGGAGGTTGCCTTGGCACCAGCGGCGATCGCGAGTCGACAGATCGATCAAGGTGGGAGGACATTCCTCATAGCTGCCGGTCAAGCCGGGCAACATGTAGACAGCAAATCCGGCCCGCCGGATCAGCGCCGCCTCGACGAAATCATGGCTGAGGATATGCCCGCCGAAAGGCGGCCGGCCACGCAGGACCGGCAGACCGCAATGGGCGGCAAAGGCCTTGGTGCGGATGATTGCATTATGGCCCCAGTAATTGCCATCGCGGCCCATCCAGAGCGAAACACCAGCCGCGATCACCGGCCCATAGATGCGGGCCGCGAACTGCTGCAGGCGCGCGAACAGGGTGTTGCGGTTGACGATCAGCGGCAAGGTCTGGATGATGCCGGCATCTGGATCCTTTTCCATTGCGGTGGCAAGCGCGATGATTGTCTCGCCGGTCATCAGGCTGTCGGCGTCGAGCACCACCATATGGGCATAGCGGCCACCCCAGCGGGTGACGAACTCCTCGATATTGCCCGACTTGCGGTTGAGATTTTTCGGCCGGTGCCGATAGAACAAGCGTGTTGTCGCGAGCCGCTCGCGCATGGCCAGAAAGGCCTGCTCTTCGGCGACATAGATTTCCGGATCCGTTGTGTCGGACAGAAAAAACCACTCGAAGGCATCGCCGAGACCGCTTTTCTCTACCTCTTCGATCATCGCTTCGAGGGCGGAATAGATGCGCGCCGGCTCTTCATTATAGACCGGCATGACAATCGCCGTGCGTTGGTGGAGCACCTCCGGTCTGACCGGCGGATCGTGCCGGACGAACAGCAGCGAGAGAAAGCCGGCGCAAGCGCTGGTGCAGGCGAGTGCAATCCAGGAAAAATTGGCGATGAAAAGGATCAGGAGCCCCCATTCAAGCAGCGTCACGCCGCCGACCTCGATCACCTTATACATCTGATAAGTGCCATAAGCGGTCAGGACGAAGCCCCCGCCAAACACGAAAAGCCGAGCGAGCCAGATGCCGAAAGAGGGATGGCGCGTGATAGCACGCATCCGGCTCGCCGGGTCGAAGTGCTTGAGGCTTTGCGCCGGCATGGATAGCGGTGCTTCAGGAGGGACGAAGGCATCGGCAACCGCAGCGGGCACGTAATCACCGGGACGCAGCGGCGTCACAACCGGCTCGATCTTCATGGGAATGGTCAAAGCGTCCATCTGTACAGCCACGTCTCACTCAAGGGTTTGCCTGCCGCTTCCAGAACCAGCCGCATCTCGGAATAGATTTCGTTGCCGGGATCGATTTCAAAGAGGATCCGCCACGTTTTTTTATCCGCCGACGGATGCGCACGCAGAAAAACAACGCCACCGGGCTTGGCGTTGAGACTGGGCTTCAACGTGTCGGCATATTCGGGCAGTGAAAGCCTGTCACCCATGAACACAA
>DATJTB010000310.1:0-10164 GCA_035503795.1 Methylocella sp. | reverse complement strand
CATACCGTCGTTCACAATCTCATCTTCGGCTGCCTTTTGGTTTTCTTGATCCAGTGGATCTTCCTCGGCGACCTGCGCAGCGCGATCATCGTTGGGGTGAACATCCCCTTCGCGCTTTTCTTCGCGGTCATTTTATTGGTGATCCAAGGCGAGGACGCCAATCTTTTGTCGGTCGGCGCCGTCGATTTCGGCATCATTGTCGATTCGGCGGTCATTCTGGTTGAGAACGTATTCCGTAATTTTCAGTTGCCCCAGCGAGAAAGACGGCACCTTTTGAACCATTTGGCTGAAGGCGCTTGGGGGACCGACCCAACGAGCACGACGCGCACATCGACCATAAAGAATTGGACGAACCGGCTGCGCCTCATCCTCATCAGCGCCCTGCAGGTTGACAAAGCCATTTTCTTTTCGGCGACCATCACGGTCGCCGCATTCCTTCCGCTGTTCACCATGCAAGGTGTGGAAGGGCAAATCTTTGGCCCTATGGCACGAACTTACGGCTATGCGCTAGCTGGCGCTTTGATCGCGACATTCACCATCACGCCGGTCCTTGCGTCACTCATGCTGCCTAAGCATATCGAAGAGACGGAGACCATTGTCGTCCGGATGCTGCGTTCGATCTATTCGCCGGCATTGCGCTGGGCGCTCACCCATCGCGCTCGCACCGCCGCTATGGGCGTGGCATTACTGGTTGGGGCGGGCTTGCTGTCGACCCGGCTCGGCAGCGAATTTCTGCCGGCCCTTGAGGAAGGTAACTATTGGATCCGCGCGGCAATGCCGCCGACCATAGGACTTGATGCCGGCACCGAAGCGGCCGCCAAGATGCGCGAAATCTTGCTCAGGCACCCCGAAATCATCACCGTGGTTTCCCAGCATGGCCGCCCGGATAATGGAAGCGACGCGTCGCCGTTCTCGAATGTGGAGCTGTTCGCGCCGCTGAGGCCGCTTGACGAGTGGCCTGCGGGATTGACCAAGGATGAGCTGACGAAGCAGCTCGAAGAGGAGTTCAATGAAGAGTTGCCGGGAATTACCTTCAACTTCTCACAATATATTCAGGACAACATCGAAGAGGCAATTTCTGGAGTCAAAGGCGCGAACTCGGTCAAGATCATCGGCCCAGACCTCAAGGTGCTCGAGGATCTCGCCGACAAGGTCATGTACGAAATGACTCAGGTACCGGGGGTGGCCGATCTCGGGATATTCCATGTGTTGGGCCAGCCAAACCTGAATATCAAGGTTGATCGCGACAAAGCTGCCCGCTTCGGCCTCAATACGGGTGACGTCAACACAGTCGTTCAGGCCGCAATGGGTGGCACCACCGCAACGACCGTGCTTGAGGGAGACCGCCAATTCGCGCTCGTCGTTCGCCTTCAGCCCAAATACCGCGAGAGCATGGAAGCGGTCGCCAATATCAAGGTTGCGGGCGGCAACGGCGGCAACGCTTATCTTCCTCTGAGCGAGCTTGCGACCATCAGCTTGGATACTGGCGCCTCCTATATCTACCACGAGCGCGGGCAGCGCTTCATTCCGATCAAGTTCAGTGTGCGCGATCGCGATCTCGGCTCGACGGTTGCGGAAGCACAAGAGCGGATCGCAAAGAACGTAAAGCTGCCGACCGGCTATCGGGTTATCTGGGCCGGAGAATTTGATGACCTTCAAAATGCCAAGAAGCGGCTGGCGATCGTCGTGCCAATCGCTCTCGGGCTCATTCTGGTGCTGCTCTACAGCTTGTTCAATTCCCTGCGCGACAGCCTTCTTGTCCTCACCGGCATCCCATTCGCGTGCGCCGGCGGCATCATTGCGCTTTACGTGTCCGGTCTGACTTTCAGCGTGTCGGCGGCGATCGGCTTCGTGTCGCTATTCGGCGTATCGGTCATGAACGGCATCCTGCTGATCACTTATTTCCATCAGGTCCGGAGGATGACCGGCAGTTCGCCACTCGAGGCGATGTTTAACGCTGCGGAACAGCGGATGCGGCCGTTGCTGATGACGGCGCTGTCGGCCTGCATCGGCCTATTGCCTGCCGCCCTGTCGCACGGCATCGGCAGCCAGGTGCAGCGCCCCCTCGCCACTGTCGTCGTCGGGGGCATGCTGATCGGACCCATCGTCTTACTCGTGGTCACACCCGCTCTCCAGATGTTGTTCCTCGGCAAAGATGACGGGGAGTCGCCCGAGGGAGAGGCCGAGGAGCGAGAGGAGGCGCTGGATGATGTGTGAGCGGCGGGTTTGGTTGTCTCGGAGCCCGATGCGTCAAATGCCGAGCCGGCGGATAGAAGAGGCCATAATGAAGTTCATGCTTCGCGCGCTCGCCGCCATGGCCCTCGTAACCCTAACAGCGGACCTTTCCCTAGGCGCCGTGATCAGTGTTGTGCGAAGCCATAAAATACAAGGAAACAAGCTCGGGCATGAACGCGGCCAAACGCCAAAAAGCGGTCAGGCACACGTTACGCCCAAAAACAATGTTATCCGGTCAGTGACAGGCCCAAATGGGCAAAAAAATGCACCACCCGTCCTTGCCACGGCAACCGGAAGTCGCTCGATCGCCGATCTACGGGGTTCAACTTCTGTCCCCCCCATTGCAGCTTTGCCGCCGGCCCGTTTCAAGCCGCCGACCCTTGCCCTGCCCAAAGCGCCTTACGCAGGGATCAACGGTACAGGCATCAAGCATTCCTTATCCGCATCGGCTACGCTCGGAGGGGCGACAACAGGCAAGGGCACGGCTGCCCTTGGCGGAATGGGCGCACCACTAAAGAAGCATTGAATGGGCGCTTCCATCATCCGCATCAAGCGGTCGTTATACGGCTTATGATGACGGGATCAGCATGCCTAATTCGCCGGCCTCAGATCCCTGCAACCGGATCCTCATATTTTGTCGTGCAGGCCGTTTTGGGCGTTCATCCTTCAAGATAAAGGCATCCCATCATCTTGATCTTCCGCCGAGAATGTTGCGGAGGATCGCCTGGCTGATTTGCGTCCCGGCGGTGCGGGCAGCCGATTGAAGGGCTGAGCGCAGCGCGATTTCGCCCGCCGACATGCGCGGACGCCCGCCCGAGGGCCGGCTCACAAGCCCGCCGAGAACGCGGCCGAGGGAGCCAAGCCAGCCGCCTCCGGCGGGCCCGGAAGGCGCCGCGGCGCGATCGGCCCTTTCCTTCAGTTCTTCGAAGGCGGAATGAGAATCAATCGCCGTGTCATATTTGCCGAAGAGGCTGCTCTTCTGAATGAGGCTCTGCCGCTCCTGCCCGGTGAGCGGCCCGACGCGGGCCATGGGCGGCGCGATCAGGCATTTGCTCACGATCTCCGGATTGCCTTTGGCATCGAGCATGGAGACCAGGGCTTCCCCGATCCCAAGGCTTGTGAGCACGCTCGCGGTATCAAAGGCGGGGTTTTGACGGAAGGTCTCAGCTGCCGCCTTCACCGCCTTTCGATCGCGCGGGGTGAAGGCACGAAGGGCATGCTGAACACGATTGCCGAGCTGACCGAGGATCGTGTCCGGCACATCGGCCGGATTTTGGGTGACGAAATAGACCCCGACGCTTTTCGAGCGGATGAGCCGTACGACCTGCTCGATGGCTTCTAGCAGGGCTTTCGGCGCGTTGTCGAACAGGAGATGGGCTTCGTCGAAGAAAAAGACGAGTTTTGGCTTTTCGAGATCGCCGACCTCGGGCAGCTTCTCGAAAAGCTCCGATAGCAGCCACAGAAGGAAGATCGAATAAAGGCGTGGCGCGCGCATCAATTTCTCGGCGCTTAAAATATTGACCATGCCACACCCGTCCGGTGCCGTCCGAAGGAAATCCGCAATATCGAGCTCCGGCTCGCCGAAGAAGGCCGTCGCGCCCTGATTTTCGAGAACCAGGAGGCGGCGCTGGATCGCGCCGATGGTTGAGGCCGCAACATTGCCATGAGTTCTGGTGATCTCCGACGCACGCTCGCCGACATGCTGCAGAAGCGCTCGCAGATCCTTGAGATCGACCAGCAAAAGTCCCTGCTCGTCGGCCAGTTTGAAGGCGATGTTGAGGACCCCTTCCTGCACCTCATTGAGCTCGAGAAGACGCGCCAGAAGCACGGGCCCCATGTCCGAGATGCGAGCACGGATGGGATGGCCGGCCTCGCCATAAAGATCCCAGAAAGTGACCGGGCATGCCTCGGCGGCATAGGCAACGCTGATCTCCTCTGCGCGCTTGACGAAGGCGGGCTTGCCCTCGCCCGGCATGGCGATTCCGGAAAGATCGCCCTTGATGTCAGCGGCGAATACGGCCGTTCCGGCTCGCGAAAATCCTTCCGCCAGGAGCTGCAGGGTTACGGTTTTGCCGGTGCCGGTCGCCCCCGCGATGAGCCCGTGCCGGTTGCCGAGCGCCAGGGTCAGATATTGATAGCTCTCGCTCTTGCCGACCAGAATGCGGCCTTCATGGGCTTGCTCTTCAACCATGATGCTCCCCACAAGATCTGCCTCGCACGGGTGAAAAGCTCGTCTTGTTGAATCAACGTCCTGTCAAGACATTATGAAGCCAAGACAATTACAAAGCGTCTCTCACTTGTTTTGGTCAAGGTTCTGCTCAATTGAGTAGCGATCGGTTGGGAATTCCAAGAGGTTTGAGATGGAAGATTTGATCGCTGACATTGCAACCGAGACGGGCGTTGACCCGGCTGCCGCGCGGCAGGCGCTGGGACTGATTCTCGCTTTTCTGCGCCAGGAAGGACCTAAGACGGAAGTTGATGCCCTGTTCGCTGGTCTTCCCGGCGCCGAGGAGGCCGCCGCCGCTACAGCCGATGGTGGTGAAGCGGGCGGCGGCCTCATGGGGCTTGCCAGCAAGCTCTCGGACCTCGGCTTCGGTATGGGTGAAATGCAGGCTGCCGGGCGACAGATCTTCGCCTATGCGCGCGCGAGGACCGGCGATGAGGCGGTCGGACAAATCGTTGCGGCGATCCCCGGCCTGGCCCAGTTTCTTTGATGGGTCCTTTCATTCTTCGGCGAGCGGCTCGACGGCGCAGCTGACCGATTTGACCAGCGCTTCGGCTTGCGCTTTTTCGCTAGGAAATTCTGCCAAGGCGCTGATCACGACAAAGCCCTTGCTGTCCTGGGCGATGAGCCGCAGATCCTGGGTCGGGTTATCCTCATCATCATCGGATTCCACGGCCTCGAGCTCTGCCGGCGTGAGCACGACAACATCAATCTTGCCCTGCTGAGCGGCGAGATCGCTCATCGAATAAAAAACCTGTCCGGTCGACGTGCGAAACGACAGGGCGAGGAGCCGGTCGACCTCGGGTTCCGCATGAAGCCGCAAGCCGCCCTCGGCTAGATCGAAGGGACAGATGGCCTGCACCATGGCAGGATCGGTGAAAGGGAGGCCTGGCCGGTCGGCTTGCGGGGGCGGCAAAAGAGTGACTTCACCGGTTTTTGTTCGCGCTGCGATCTCGGCCAGGGGGTTCTGTTCCATGAAGGCAGGCAGGCCGAAGATCGTCGTGATGTGGGTGATCCCTGCCACAACTGCTACGCTGAGCAGCCACAGAAAAGTCCCAAGCAGGCGATCGACGAAATTCATCCGCAATAGTCCCGGAGGATGGAAGGCATATGGCCGGCATCGAGCACGGTAGCGGGCGAGCTGAGGTCGCTATCATAGAAGCGTAGAATGAGAATGAATTTTCCAGATGGACCAAGTTCTAGCCAATTTCCGGGGCGTGCATGGCGGGACAAACGGACCTCGAACCCACCGTCGCTGTTTCGGAGTACCTCGCTCGAGGTGAAGCCTTGGCGCCCGGCCGGATTGGCGATGAGCTCGCCAGCGGGCGTGGACAGCGTCAAGGTCCAATAACGGGCCCTTGGGATCGCCCCGGTCAACACATAGTCGCAGGCCGAATCCAATCTCGTGCCGCTGCTGTCAGTCAGCGCGACAAAGCTCATGGCGTCCGATTCGCTGAGGGATCGTTTACCGGAATAGGCCAGAATGGCACGGCTGTAAGGATCGATCTCTGTCACCTCGCTTCGCGGCCAGCCGATCCAAGGGCCGGCGATGAGGGCAGAAAATCCATTGCCGCGCTTGATCTCGATGAAGGTGGCAAAAAGCCCGAACAATAGTCCAAGGCCGAGTGCTGAACCGAATAGGCTAGGCAGAATTATATACGCCGAAACGGTCCGCCTGCCCTTCTCTGCCTGATCAAGGCTCATCCGCCGCTCCTGGCGAAGGATTTGGGGGCGCTGGTCCCTGGTCCCGCCGGCCCGCTCGCGGAATTCGGGAACTCTTCGCCGCGCCGTTCCTGCGTCTCGGCCATCGTCTCCGCGATCGCCCGCAGGGCGGCTGCGGTATTCGCCGAGAGCGTGGCGGGGCGGCGCGGGACATCGGCACCCGCTGGCAATACTGGGCCGACGCTGTTGGCTGGTGCCGGCCGTCCAGGAAGAGGCTTCAGCTCAATGCCCTGATGCGCGTAGGCCATCACATCATGCCAGGTGCCAGCCGGCAGGGTGCCGCCGGTCATATTGTCCATCGGCGTGTCATCGTCATTGCCGAACCAGATAGCGCCGACATAATTGCCCGTATAGCCGATGAACCAGGCGTCCTTATAGCCATTCGTCGTGCCGGTCTTACCGGCGACCTCAATATTGTCGAGCGCCGCCCGCCGCCCAGTGCCGGCCTGGACAACCTGCATCATCATCGAGACCATGGTCTCGATGGTGCCGCGATCGATGATCTGGCGCAAGGGTGGAGCGTCGCGGTCATGCCGGTAGATGACGTCTCCGCGGCTGTTGCTGATTTCGACGGCCGCATAGGGCGGCACCCGCATCCCGCCACTGGCGAAAGTGCTGTAGGCGGAGGCCATGTCGATGACCGTGACTTCGGCCGCGCCGATCGGCAGAGAGACCGTATCGGTCAGGGGCGTCGAAATGCCCATGAGCCGAGCCGTCTCGATGATCTTGGCGCGGCCGCGCTTGGCGCTTTCGTAAATGTTGTTGTGCCCCGGAACCGGATTGGCTTCGCCGATGGCCACCGAAAGGCGGACGGCAACGGTGTTGAGAGAGCGGGCGAGCGCTTCGACGAGCGGTAAATGGCCCGCATAGGAATTCTTATAGTTATGCGGACACCAATCGCCAATGCAGATCGGCGCATCGACGACGATGGTCGATGGCTTGAACTTGCCGGTCATCAGCGCGGTCAGATAGACGAAGGGCTTGAAGGACGAGCCGGGCTGGCGCAGCGCGTCGGTTGCCCGGTTGAACTGGCTTGCGCCATAATCGCGCCCGCCGACCATCGCCCGCATGGCGCCCAAGGGATCAAGGATGACCATGGCGCTCTGCTTCGCATGGTAAGCCCGCCCGTGCTCGCGCAAGGCCTGCTCGATCGTCGCATCGGCGTGTTTTTGCAAATTGGAATCCAGCGCGGTGCGCACGGTGAGCACGCGATCGTCGCCGAGTTTCTTTTCATCGGCGAGCTTCTTCACCTCGTCATAGGCGTAATCGAGATACCAATCGGGTGTCAGCTCGCGGCTTCGGTCGACCGGCGTTGCCGGATTGCGCAAGGCGGCATAGATCTGGCCTTCGGTGAGATAGCCGGCCTCCACCATATTGTTGAGCACGTCCGCAGCCCTTGCGCGAGCGGCCGGCAGATTGATATGTGGGGCATATTTAGTCGGCGCCTTGAAAAGGCCGGCGATCATCGCGGATTCGGCAAGGGTCAGGTCGCGCACCGACTTGCCGAAATAGAATTCGGCCGCCGCCTGCACCCCGAAAGCGCCGCCGCCGAGGTAAGCCCGATCGAGATAGAGCCGCAAAATCTCGCGTTTCGGCAGGTGGAACTCGAGCCAGAGGGCGAGATAGGCTTCCTTGATCTTGCGCTCCAGCGTGCGCTGGTTCGACAGGAAGAGATTCTTGGCCAGTTGCTGAGTGATGGACGAGCCCCCCTGGACGACGGTGTCGGCCCGCGCGTTGACGGTCAAGGCGCGCAGCGTGCCGACCACATCGATGCCGAAATGTTCGAAGAAACGCCGGTCCTCGGTTGCCACGACTGCATGGATCAGATTAGGCGGCAGTTCATCGAATGAAACTTTGTCGTCATGGCGAATGCCGCGCCGTCCAACCACCTCACCATAGCGGTCGAGAAAGGTCACAGCTAGGTCGGACTTCTTCAGCCAGTCGTCGGTCGTTTCCTGAAAGGCCAGCGTGCCGAGGGTGAGAAGAACAACGCCAGCCCCGAGCGAAAGAGTCAGCGCTTCGCAGGCCAACTCGTTGAGCGCGCGCCGCCAGCCGCTGAGATGAAATCCATACATATAGGCAGAGAAGGCGACAAGCCGCTCGCGCAGCCGCACCGCGCTCGTATTCAGCGACGAGTCGATGCGGGAATCGAGGGCGAGCAAAGTCCGCGCGATTGTGCGGCGAAGACGCGCGATTTCCGATCCATTGAACCGCAATCTTAGGCTCCCGTGAAGCTCATCTGTCAGGCCGTCCAGAATTTAGAGCGAATTCCGCAAAAGTTGACAGACTTTTGCGACGAGAATCTTCTTGATCTTACGCGCTAGCGACTGCTGGTTCATCCAAGTCTTTGGCGTGATGCCGTGCCGGCTGCTCCACTAAAAAAATGAGCCCAAGGATGAAGAACGTCAAATCGCTTGACTGCGCTGATTCCAGCATGTTCGGGTCCAAATTATTCAGGGCACGTTTTTAAACTGAAGAGTCTCTATTCGCTTCTTGACATCCGGCTCGTATCGAATGGTAGGAATCCCTTCTGAGCATATTTAGCAATTCCCTTAACGTTTGCCAAAGCGAAGTGGCAAGCGGAGCCGATTGCAGCCTGGGGGAACCTTCATGCCCATCGCCACGCCAAGTCGAAAGGTTCCGGTCGTGCCCGGCACGCTCCCGCAATCAAGCCCATCGGCTGACAAGCCAGCGAGAATAAAACAGGCGCCCGCAACAAAGCCTGATGAAGAAGCCCCTTTCTGGAAGGTCAAGACGCTCGATGCCTTAAATTCTTCCGAGTGGGAGAGCCTGTGCGATGGCTGCGGTCGCTGCTGTCTCATCAAGCTCGAAGATGAGGACAGCGGTCGGATATATTTTACTGATCTCGCCTGCCGACTTTTCGACAAGGATAACTGCCGCTGCACGGATTATGCGCGGCGCCGGCAGCGGGTTCGGGATTGCCTTAAATTGACGCCTTCGAAAGTCGAAAGTCTGCGCTGGCTGCCGCCGAGCTGCGCCTATCGGCTGGTGGCGGAGGGTCGCGATTTGCCCTGGTGGCATCCGCTTGTTTCAGGCTCAACCGAAACCGTGCATGAAGCAGGCGTATCGACGCGTGGCCTCGTCGGAGGAATGGAACGGCAAGTTCGGCTTGCCGATTATCCCGACCATATCGTCGACTGGCCTTCCCGCTGGCCGAAAGGGGCCCGGGCTAGATCAAGATGATCATGATTTTGGATCGATTCGATCCAAAATCATGATCGATTTCTCGTCATCTAGAGCGGGATGCGAGCGCAAAACCGCTTCACACTTTTGCTCATCCCGCTCTAAGACCGCCGCAAGGATCCGGTTGCGAAAGGCCAAGTCCAAAATCGCCAATTCCGGCCGCACAGGCGGCAAGTCGGCAGAAATCTAGACCAGCCTTTCCTGGGCGCCGGGCCTTCCCTTTCCCTTCATTTGTCATCCTCAAAATCCAGGAAGGAGTTGCTAAGCCCGCAAATTCCTGATTAATTCAATAAAGTAGATAAACACTATGGATTTTGACATGGACATGGTAGGGCGCCAAACCATGGATTTGATTGACAAGCGGATTTTACGCATCCTGCAGAAGGATGCCCGCCTGTCGATCGGCCAGATTGCATCCCAGGTCGGACTTTCCCAAACCCCCTGCTGGAAGAGATTGCAGAAGCTCGATGCCATGGGTGTGATCAAGCGCCGCATCGCCTTGCTGGACCCCGCCAAGCTTGGACTCGGACTTACCGTCCTGGTTTCGATCGAGGTCGGCGACCATCAGGGCAAGTCGCTGGCCCGATTTGCCGCCGAAATTGCCGCCATGGATGAAGTCATGGAATTCTACCGGCTCGCCGGTGATGTCGATTATTTCCTACGCGTGGTGGTTCCTGACGCGGCGGCTTTCGATGCCTTCTACCAGCGGCTGATCGACATCATGCCGCTCAAGAAGGTAACCTCAAGATTCGCCTTGGAAAGCATCAAATCCGAAACCG
>DATJTB010000309.1:0-6918 GCA_035503795.1 Methylocella sp. | reverse complement strand
CAGGAGCTGCTCGATGTCGGCGAAATGCAGACCCGTCGTGGGCTCGTCGAGAATGTAGAGAGTCCGTCCCGTGGCACGCTTGGAGAGCTCCTTCGCGAGCTTGACCCGCTGCGCCTCGCCGCCCGAGAGCGTATTGGCCTGCTGGCCGACCTTGACATAGTTGAGGCCGACGCGCGCCAAAGTCTCCATCTTCTCGCGGATCGAGGGTACCGCCTTGAATAACTCGGCCGATTCCTCGACCGTCATGTCGAGCACATCGGCGATCGATTTGCCCCGATACCTCACCTCCAGAGTCTCGCGGTCATAGCGGCGGCCCTTGCAGACGTCGCAGGTGACATAGACATCCGGCAGGAAGTGCATCTCGATCTTGATGACCCCGTCGCCCTGGCAGGCCTCGCAGCGCCCGCCCTTCACGTTGAAGGAGAAGCGGCCGGGCTGATAGCCGCGCGCCTTGGCCTCGGGCAGGCCCGAGAACCACTCGCGGATCGGGGTGAAGGCGCCGGTATAGGTGGCGGGATTGGAGCGCGGCGTGCGGCCGATCGGCGATTGATCGATATCGATCACCTTGTCGAGATGCTCGAGCCCGTCGATCCTCTTGTGCGGAGCAGGATGTTCGAGCGCGCCGTTGAGACGGCGCGCCGCGGCCTTATAGAGCGTATCGATGATGAGAGTCGATTTGCCGCCCCCGGAGACGCCCGTGATGCAGGTGAAGAGGCCGACCGGAATGGAAGCCGTGATATTTTTGAGATTGTTGCCGTGCGCCTCGACGATGTCGATCATGCGGGCGGCCTCGGGCTTTCGCGGCCGGCCGCGCCTTGCGACTTCGAGCGCCCCGGTCAGATATCGGCCGGTGAGCGAGCCTTTAGCGGCCATGATCTCGGCGGGTGTGCCCAGGGCGATGATCTCGCCGCCGTGAATGCCGGCGCCGGGGCCGACATCGACGACATAATCGGCGGCGAGAATCGCGTCTTCATCATGCTCGACGACGATCACCGTATTGCCGAGATCGCGCAGCCGCCGCAAAGTATCGAGCAGCTTGGAATTGTCGCGCTGATGCAGGCCAATCGAGGGCTCGTCGAGCACATAGAGAACGCCGGTGAGGCCCGAGCCAATCTGCGAGGCGAGCCTTATGCGCTGACTTTCGCCTCCCGACAGCGTGCCGGAGGCGCGCGCCAGCGTCAGATAGCCAAGCCCCACATCGACCAGAAAGGACAGACGTTCGGAGATTTCCTTCAAGATGCGCTTGGCGATCTCGACTCGTTTTTGATCGAGCTTTCCGGGCAGGGCAGCGAACCAGCCTTGCGCGGCGCGCACGGAAAGGGCGGTCAATTCGCTGATCTCGCGGCCCTCGATCTTGACCGCAAGCGCCTCTGGCCGCAGCCTGGCGCCGCCGCAGGCGCTGCATGGCGATGCGGTCATATAGCGGGCGATCTCCTCGCGCGCCCATTCGCTCTCCGTCTCCTTGAAGCGCCGCTCCAGATTGGAAATGATGCCCTCGAAGGGCTTCACCACGTCATAGGAGCGCAGGCCATCATCATAGGAGAAGCGGATGGCCTCCTCGCCCGAGCCATAAAAGAGTACGTCGCGGATCTTTTGCGGCAAACTCTCGAACCGCGTATCGAGACGGAACTTGAAATGCTTGGCGAGCGCTTCCAGCGTTTGCTGATAGTAGGGCGAGCTTGAGCGAGCCCAGGGCGCGATCGCCCCCTTGCGCAAGGTGACCTTTGGATCAGGAACGATGAGCTCGGGATCGACCGTCTGCTCGACGCCAAGCCCGCCGCAATGCGGGCAGGCACCGAAAGGGTTGTTGAAGGAGAACAGCCGCGGCTCGATTTCCGGAATGGTGAAGCCCGATACCGGGCAGGCGAATTTGGACGAGAAGACGATCCGCTTCGGCGTGCCATCCTCATTCTTATCGTCGGCATATTCCAGGATCGCGATGCCGTCCGCGAGTTCGAGCGCTGTCTCGAAGCTTTCCGAGAGTCTTGCGGCGAGATCCGGCCGCACGGCAATCCGGTCGACGACCACGTCGATGTCATGCTTGAGCTTTTTATCGAGTGTGGGCGCGTCGGCAATTTCATAAAACTGCCCATCAACCTTCAGCCGCTGAAAGCCGCGCTTCATGAACTCGGCGATTTCCTTGCGGTATTCGCCCTTGCGGCCGCGAATGACCGGCGCGAGCAGATAGGCGCGCGTGCCTTGCGCAAGAGCGCTCACCCGGTCGACCATCTGGCTCACCGTCTGGCTCTCGATCGGCAGGCCGGTCGCCGGTGAATAGGCGATGCCGATCCGGGCGAAGAGCAGTCGCATATAGTCATAGATCTCGGTGACGGTACCGACCGTCGAGCGGGGATTTTTGGAGGTCGTCTTCTGCTCGATCGAGATCGCGGGAGAGAGGCCGTCGATCTGGTCGACATCCGGCTTTTGCATCATTTCGAGGAATTGACGCGCATAGGCTGAAAGCGATTCGACATAGCGGCGCTGCCCCTCGGCATAGATCGTATCGAAGGCAAGGGAGGATTTGCCGGAACCCGAAAGGCCGGTGAAGACGACGAGTTTTCCGCGTGGAATGGTGAGGTCGATGTTCTTGAGATTATGCTCGCGGGCGCCGCGGATGCTGAGCATGCCGCCGGCGAAGAGCTTCTCCGGCGGCGTGCTCGACGCCCGGCTGGCGGCAGGGCGCGGATTCTGTTGCTTCATCGATCCCATCTGAAAGCGGCTTTTAAGGCGGAGTGGCGCCCGTGCTTAAGGCATGACTTGCCCCAGTGTAGCGGGAAGCCCTGCGTTTGCAACGCAGCACAGGGAAGAATTGCCAGGATAAGTTTGCCCGGTTTTGCCCCTCAATCGGACAAAAATGTTTCACGTGAAACATTTTTGTCCGATCTGGGCCGAAAACCTTACAAAATGGAAACAGGACGCGAGGCGTGATTTGCAAGCTCTTGACCGACCCCCCGGTTTCGTCACGGCGACTCGATCCTGAAAACGTCAGGTTAATGGCTGGATCATGGTGGCCCGGATCCACTCGATCCAAAACATGCAAGATGAGGAACCCTCATCATGCGATCACAAGATATTTGATCACTGACGTAAATGGAGAGTGTGCTCTGCAACTTTCATTGAAATCCGCAGTTTTCTTTTCGATATGCGGAAATGAATTTCGTGATCCGGCGGGCAGGCAAGTCGGACCTTTCAAAGGAGTCGACGCAAGATGGAAACTTTTGACAGGCTTATTCATGACATCAGCTCGCGATATCATCTCGGCCCGAAAGGCAGAGCCCTTGTTGAAAACGCTTTGGATATGATTACCGAACAGCCAGGCGGCATTAACGGATTTCTGCAGAAGTTCAGAAGCGCAGGCCTCGCCGAATATGTTGCGTCCTGGCAAGCGGGTTCCGATCCCATACCGCTTTCAGGACAAAAGGTCGAAGAGACACTTGGCTCTGATGCTATCAAGGACATTGCCACGCGGGCGGGCGTAAGTCAGCGCTTCGCCAGAACGATTTTGGGCTATGCGATTCCAAAGATCATCCATTCGATCGCGCAAAAAGGCTTCTTGGAGGTCGCAGAGGTGGCAGCTCCTCTGGATGAAGTTGTGCCGCTTGAGCCGCATCCGATATATTCAGAGGGTGAGTTGAGCCACTCTAGTGACTTCGAGGAAACAGCAAAGCCCTGGTTGCTCTGGCCAGCTGGTCAAGCGGTCACACGATTCAGTCGTCAACTCATCATTCCGGGCATAGCTTCCGTCAGTATCATTGGATTGTTCGGATATCTGCTCTTGACGAGCACTGCACATGATTTACGACCGCCCAAGACTGTTACAGCGAGCAGCGCGCCAAGTATAGCGCGCAACGCGCCAAGCCAAGCGATGCCTTCGCTTTCTGCTCACTCTGCGGCAACGCCGCCTTCAACACATGCGCAAACGGCGTTAACACCAGCGTATATGTCTATAAGCAATCAGAATGGTCTCATCACTTATTCCGGAATTGTGCGAGATGAGGCTACCCGTACCGCTGTTATTGACTCGCTTAAGGCAGTGTTTGGCCCCGATAAAATCTCAGGCGATCTCACTTTGGATGAGCACTTTGGACCAGCCGCTTGGACGAAGGATCTCAGAGCTACGCTGGATAACTTTAAGACCGCTGGGTCGCAAGTGAGGTTTGAAGGCGACTGGGTGAGTGTCGGAGGAACAATTCCTGATACGGAACGCGGGAGAATTATCGCCGCGTTGAAATCCACTCTCGGGCCAAATTTCACTATTGCTCCGATGTCGAGCGCGTTAACAGCGAGTGCCTCGCAAGCACCTAAATCCAGCGCCGCGCAAACGTCAGCCAGCGTTCCAGAGCAACCCACGCTTCATCTGCCGGTCATTTATTTCGCGACCAACAGCGCCCTCGTCCCTCCTGACAGCAAGGCGATCTTGGAGCGAGAAGCCACTCAGATGAAAAAATTGCCTGTTGGTACAGTCGTGCAAATTGAGGGTTTCACAGACGGCACGGGTAATCCAACCTTCAATATGAAGCTGTCACAGCGGCGTGCGAATGCCGTTCGCCAAGTCCTCATCGAGGCCGGGGTCAACCCCTCTCTATTAAGCGCAAAGGGTAACGGCATTTACAATTCTGCAGCGAATCAAAATTCGACCGGGAAGGAAGGCCGTAGCATCGCAACGATGAATGGGAATCAGGCTGCCGACCGGCGCGTCGAATTTCACATTTCTCAGACTTAGCGCGCTTATCGCTCGAACGGAATCGTTCGAGCGATAAGAAATCGCGCAAGATCAATAAATTGGCGCGAATTCTCGTCGTCGCAAAAGGCTGTCAACTTTTGCAGAATTCGTTCTAAGCGGCAGGTTCCAAAACGCGCAACGGTCCGTCCTCGCTTATTTCAAGCGAGGACGGAGAGCGGCAAAAGGTGACGCTTGTCGCTACCTTAACTGTTTGTCACCCCTCGCCTTTCAAGGATCAGGGCAGAACCCAATCTCCCGATTTTCCTTGAGACCTGCCCTGTTTCACTTGATCTCAAATCCACCGGATCAATAGGCTGTTTCCGTGGTCGGCCTCATCAAGCTCAACACTGTTCCACTCAAGGAGCTTCCTGTCAGAACCATGGTCGCGCCAAGGGCGAGAAAAGCAACGAGGATGAGGACCGCGCTATCGATACCCGTTCCCGCAAGGGCGAGAACACCGAGCACTATCGCGGCCAGGCCTGCAAGAGCCTGAAGGCCAGCGGATCCGGAGGCCATCTCATGCGCCAATATTTCACTTCCGATAAGGCGAGATTCGCCTCCGGTTGCTTGGGTCGGCGTGGTTTGAGACTCGGACGGGGGCGTGCCGGTTGCCGCACTGATTATGATCGGATGCTTAAGCACATGCAGCTGCCACACCGCATTGCTGCTCAGCACCAAAGCGGTGCCAAAAGCAATGATCGCGATTGGCGTCAGCTCCATGACATGAACACCTAGCAGAGCCAGTATGCCAAGGACGATCCCGGCGGCGCCAACGAGAAACACGACCGAAAGGCTGTTTCCGCCAAAGTTGTCTATGGAAGATACCTTTACGCCGGGTGGAAAAATAATGTGGGCATACTCGGACAGCATAGTTCCGCCTTGGATCAGCAAAGCTGAACCAAATACGACGGTGGCGATCCCGATCATCCAATTCGGCGCAACGCCTGCCAACCCTAAGACACCCAGAACAATGGTGGCCAGGCCACCAATTGCATCCACGAACCCGCCTTTAGCGGCGCTTTCATGGGATAGGGTTTCCCTAAAAGTCATCGTCATGACGTTCTCCATTTCGGAGTTTAAGCAAGGGGATGGGATTTTATTGAGGAGCGCCATCGCCGCAGGAGAGAAAACGCCTGCTGGCAAGGTCACCAGATAGGGGCGCAGTCCTCGCCTCAAGTGGCCTATTCAACACTGATATTGTCCGAATGATTGGGAGTTCCAGATTGAAATGCCCGCGCAAACTTCACATCGCCGTGACAGGACTTAAGCCCCAGTTGTTAGCCATGGTCCGATGGCCTATGAGATAATCGCCGCCATCTGTGGGGATAGCGTCGTCAAATGGCATGAGGCGGTCGAGACGGCGATTTCGGCCCCGCGTTCGCGCGCCTTGTTTTGGGATAGCGTGCTAGCGTCGATCCACCAGCGCAGAGTCTGGGCACTAGCCTGATTGACCGCTCTGAGGGGTGCGGTCTTGAAGCGGTCCTTGAGTGGGGTCTGAATTTCGCAAAAATTTCCGCTTTTTTTGCCCGGCCTCAAAGGTTCCTTTGACGACATCCGGCGGGAAATATGCGAAACCTTGCGGGCTTACCTACGCCTGTGGCTGCAAGTCCCAAATAGCTTGGGCTGGTTACAGACCCGTTTTGGTTTGTGACAAAATAACTGCAACGGCGATCATCAATTCTGGAATCACGGGAGGGGTCACGCAACGGTGCAGCGGGGGATAGTGGAAAAAGGAGGATTGTGACACAAAAGGAGGATTGAAACAGCTTTTCTGAGCGGCGGCGCGTCGGGCTTGCTGCCGGGTGGGGCAAGGCTTCGGCAACCGTGGGGTTTGGTACATCCGTGGCGTTCTCCGCCGACGGTAACCCCGTGGTTGCGGGCCAAAATTAACCTGCGATTCCCTTCAAGCGGGCAGACCCCCGATAATCCGTATCTGTTCCAGAAACCTTTTCGTCGTGGCGCGTTCCTCCCACGCCTGTTGGAATCGCCAGGACTTTGGCCTGCGAAATGGGCCTTCTCGCTATCCGATTTGATCCTTGATCTAGACCCTCGGTTCTAAAACCCTCGCTCAAACCGTTTTCCTTGGCTTGAAATCAGCTCTATAGATCCCAATTCAGGAATTGTGCCGCCACGACAGCCGACCAGAGCGTTATTCCAGGAAGGAAACGGTTAAGCCAGAGTTGATCATGCCGAAC
>DATJTB010000308.1:0-13766 GCA_035503795.1 Methylocella sp. | reverse complement strand
AGCGACGAGGTCACTTCTGACGAGGCGAATGGAAGCGAGCCGCCGCCCTTGCCGGAAACCGTCAAGGGGCTGGCGGACAAGGCCAAGGACCTTCAGGCCCTCCTGGATGCGGTGGTGGATGCGGCCCGCGTTGGCGCTGGCCTGTGGCTCAGCTATATCTTCGTCCTCTTCTATCTTTTGATCTCCGTCGGCGGCGTCGCCCACAGGGATCTCCTTTTGGAAAACCCGGTGCGGCTGCCATTCCTCAATGTGGATCTGCCGCTCCTGGGCTTCTTCTGGCTTGGGCCGCTCATTTTCCTGATCGTGCATGCCTATGTGCTGGTGCATTTCGTTCTGCTCGCTGGGAAGACCGGCGATTTCGATACGGAGATCAGAGAGCAGATAAAGGACGAAGATTCGCGAGAGCGTCTGCGCCGGCAGCTGCCGAGCAATATTTTCGTGCAGTTGCTCGCCGGGCCGCATGAGGTGCAAAGCGGCTTTTTAGGTTGTCTGTTGCGGCTCATCGCCTGGATCAGCCTCGTCCCTCGGCCCCATCGCTTTGTTGGTTTTCTTCGAGCTGCAGTTCCTGCCCTATCATCATGAGGTCATCACCTGGTGGCAGAGAATCGTGGTCCTGCTCGATCTCATTCTCTTGTGGCTGCTGTGGCCTTCCATCATGCGCGGCGAGCGGGCAAGGCTCGCCTTGCGCGATTTCCGGCGTTGGAAAATCCTAGCGCTCGTCCTCGCCAGCCTCGCGCCGGTCCTTCTCGTCAACACGATCGCCACCATTCCCGACGAATGGCCCCAGAGCTATCTGCCTCTAGCCTCCATTCGTGAACTGCTCTTTGCCGAAGATGTTGATTTTGTCGCCCGCAAGCCGAAAAGTCTTTTTTTGTGGTCAAATGTTCTCGTGCTGCCAGGCTTTGACGCGATTGACCACACCAAGTTCGATAGTGAGGCAAAAATCGAGGCCGCATCCCAGACCCTTTCCCTTCGTGGCCGCCATCTCGAAGGGGCGGTGCTCATTGGCGCCAGTCTCAGAAAGGCGGATTTCACTGGGGCGCGGCTGCAGGGCGCGCAATTCAGCAAGTCGGATTTGCGAGGCGCAAAGCTCGATTGTCCGGACATGCGCGACACGCAAGAATGCGCCCAGCTCCAACACGCGATGTTCCTTTATGCAAATCTCCAGGAGGCATCGCTCGCAGGCGCAAATCTCCATGAGGCGTCATTCCTCGCGCGACCGCCCGCCGGCGCCCGCTGAAAAGAAGTGACGGAAAGCCGAGCGCGTGGCTTTTTCGACGAAGCGGGCAAACCGGTTGGGAGGTTGATCTGGATCAGTGTGGGTTGCCATCGGTCCGTTAGGGTTTTGTTGACCGTTGCACATCAACCGTCTCCTACCAGCCTATTGGTATGATTTAGAATCATAATAGACAGATTTTTCCCTGGTAATTCAATGTACTGGACATGGGCTTTCGCCTCTTGGTCTTCGAAGGCGATAATATGCCAAGGCCGCGGATCGCGATCATGGATGAGGTCGTTCGCAGGTATCCTGTAACGTTCGACTTCACCATGGCATTGCACGTTCAGGTCATAAAATCGAACGTTGTGCCTTGATGGCACGCAACGCCAATCGTCAACGGCGCAAGCGCATCGATCGCAAAAGATCTTAAGCTTCTTAACCAATTTCCCATCTCCGCTTGGATCATTGTGCGGCTCTTCTTGGCGTTTCCGGTCCGCAAATCTTGCCCTTCTGAACAGAATGCAACGGCCTTGCTTGAGTTTCTCTGGCCCCTCCAACCATCTGTGGGAGGCTTGAAAGCGTAGCCCAAGAAGCGCTTTGCCCTAAAAAACATCAAGTCCGAAACCGCCTTTCCGATCAAGGATTGAAACGGACCCTTACGACGTCATCGTTTGCGTGCCGCCCGTGTCCGTACGCGGTGCGACTCTCTAAGCTATTCTTCACGGCGCCGGGCGCCGCATTGGCTCGTCTTGCTGCCCACGTGACCTACTTATCCGGATCTCCTTATCCAGCGTTGAGACAGGCCGGAAGGGACGTTTCATTCGGAGGACCAATGGAAAACGCGAGCAAATCCAAATGGCGCCTCGACGGCGTATGTGTCGTACGAGCAAGCGAGCTGGACTTCAACACGCCGCAGACCCCCGGCATGGACCGCGCCGCCGCGATTACCTATGCCCGCGCCGGCGCGGAGAAGCTCTGGGCGGGAACGGTTGCAATCAACCCCAAGGCCAAGACTGGCGCGCACCATCATGGGCCGGTCGAGAGCGTCATCTACGTCGTCAGCGGACGAGCCCGAATGAGATGGGGCGAGCGGCTCGAATTCATGGCGGAGGCGGGTCCGGGCGACTTCATTTACGTGCCGCCTTACGTTCCACACCAGGAGATCAATGCGAGCGCCGACCAAACATTGTCTTGCGTGCTCGTGCGCAGTGGCCAAGAGCCGGTTGTCGTCAATCTCGATTTGCCCAATGTTGAGCCGAACCCGGAAGAGGTACGGTGGACCGATGACATCCATCGATAGAAGAGGGCATGAATGTTGCCGGTTTTGTGCATTGGCGTATCTCTGACTATTCATTCGACGTTGCTGATTTCCGGAATTGGTCCGGAAGCTGCCAGTAGACCGGTACGGTTTATTGGGTTTTGACCAGGATTGTCAGCCGTGGACCGCTGGCAGCCGTGGCCCCATGTCATCCTCGCGCCCTTCGGCAGGCTCAGGAGCGAGGATCCAGACCCGCCGAAGACGCGCTGAGTATAGTTAGATCCCTGCGCGGCTGCGGTCGAGAACCGTCGTTCAGGCCGGCGCGAACAGCATATCGAGATCCGCCTCGGTCATGGCGAGGGTGGGGGCGCCGTCGTGGTCGAAGAGGCTTTCGGCGAGCGCCCGCTTTTTCTCCTTCAGCGCCGCCATTTTCTCTTCAATCGTGCCGGAGACGACGAGCTTGTGGACGAACACCGGCTTATCCTGGCCGATGCGATGGGCTCGATCGATCGCCTGATCCTCGACGGCCGGGTTCCACCAAGGATCGTAGAGAATCACCGTATCGGCGGCGGTGAGGTTGAGGCCGACGCCGCCGGCCTTGAGGCTGATGAGAAAGACGCGGGTGCGCCCGCCTTGAAAGTCGTTGATCGCCTTGGAGCGGTCGCGCGTATGGCCGGTCAGCAGCGAATAGGCGACGCCGCGCGTATCGAGCTCCGGACGGATGAGATCGAGCATGGAGGTGAACTGCGAGAACACCAGCACGCGGCGGTTTTCGTCGATGAGTTCTTCGAGCATTTCGGTCAGGCGATCGAGCTTCGCGGATCCCGCCTTGGCCGAAGCTTTCTTGGACAGCTTGAGGAGGCGCGGATCGCAGCAGCTTTGGCGCAGCTTGAGCAGCGCGTCGAGGATGACGATGCGACTGCGCGCAAATCCCTTGGCGGCGATGGCGGCGCGCACCTTCTCGTGCATCGAGAGTCGGATGGATTCGTAGATGTCGCGCTGCGCCGCCTCCATCTCGACGCGCTCGACGATCTCGGTCTTGGGTGGCAGCTCCTTCGCCACCTCCTCTTTCGTCCGCCGCAGCAGGAAGGGCCTGATGCGCTTGGCCAGCAATTTGCCACGCTCGACGCTGCCCTTCTTCTCGATCGGGGTTCGAAAAGCCCTGGTGAAAGAGGCGAGATCGCCGAGGAAGTCGGGCATCGCGAATGAGAAGATCGACCACAATTCACCAAGATGATTCTCAAGCGGCGTTCCGGTGAGACAGAAGCGCGTTCGTGCCGGCAAGGAGCGGATGAGCCGCGTCGTCATGGCGTTGGGATTCTTGATTGTCTGCGCCTCGTCGAGAAACAGCAGGCTCCATTGGCGCGCCGCGAGCGTCTCGTGGTCCCTGGAGATCAACGGATAGGTGGAGAGCACGATGTCGGCGTCGTCGATCTCGACGAAGCGATTCTTGCGGTCGCTTCCCTGCAGGACGAGAACGCGGAGATCGGGCACGAATTTCTCCGCCTCGCGCCGCCAGTTGGCCATGAGGCTCGTCGGCGCGATGACGAGCGCCGGCGTATCGAGCCGTCCGGCGGCTTTCTCGATGGCGATGAGGGCGAGCGCCTGCACGGTCTTGCCGAGGCCCATGTCGTCGGCAAGCACGCCGCCGAGGCCGAGATCGCGCAGGAAGGCGAGCCAGGCGACGCCCTGCGCTTGATAGGGACGCAGCGCGGCGCCGACCGTTTCGGGGAGGGTGACATCAGGAAGGCCGCCGCTCGCCGTGAGCTTTCGCCCCATTTCGCGCAGCTTCTCGCCGCCGCGCCATAAGAGCCCGGCGCCCCGCGTCGCAGCCTCGAAATCGGCGAGGCCGGCGAGGTGCATCGGCGACAGGCGCAGCCGTCCACCCTTGCCTTCGAGAGCGCCGCCGCAGGTCAATTCCCAGATCGCCGCGACGATGGGCGCGAGCCGGGCTTTCGGCAAGGCAAGGAAGCGGCCGTCGGCGAGACTGAGGTAAAACGGCTTGTCGTCTTCACTCTCGGCGAAGATTTGGCGATCGAAATCGGGGGCGCCGATCATCGCCACGATCGGCGGCACGAGATCGATGGGTTCACCATCAATTTTGACGCCGAGTTCGAGCTCGAGCCAGTCGATCCCGGAGCTCTCGTGAATATGGGCGTCCACATCGCCGCGGGCATCGAGCAAGCGGATCGGAAAATCCGGGTCGACCTCTATGCTCCACCCGAGTTTTTCCAGGCGCGGCAGGTCGTGATAGAGGGCGTCGTGCCAAGCGAATTCGCTCGCTTCGTCGGGCAGGAAATCCGGCGCATGCTGGTTCGGCACGCGCGGGCGCATCTTGCGCGCTTCCACGAAGCCGTTGGCGTGCAGCATTTTCAGCGCCGCCCCCTCGGCGCGCCGGTTGCGACGGATCTTGATGAGCCCGCCGTCGTGGAGGCGCGTCAGCGTCTCGTTCGGTTCGGTCACTTCGACGTCGACCGGGCCATAGCGGAAGACGACACGGGCGAGGCCGACAGGCTCCGTCGGCTCCTCCCGACCATAACTGTAATACGGCGACGCCGAATTTGCGGTCGGCAGCTGGCCGCGCATCAGCCGCAGCACGAAACGCGGCGGCTCCTTGAAGAGAACGGGCGGCGCCGGCGTCGGCGGCGCGAGGGCCGCCAGACCGGGGAGCTTTTGCGCCATGCGCTGCGCGAGCAGCGCGGCATGCTCCACCGGCACGGGCGGCGCGCCGACCAGCCCAAAGGCGAGCTTCGCCGCCAGGCCAAGGTCGATGGCGCCGATCAGCCCATCCTCGGCGTCGACATAGACGGGCGGCGCGGCGTTGAGCGCGAGAAGGCCTTCTCCAACATCGAGTCGCGGCCGCATTTCAGCGCCGTCCCCTAAATCCCAAACGATCCGGCCCGGCCGCGCTGGACCGAGCGACAGGGCGGGGCCATCAACCCCCAGCCAGCGCGCGCGGCCCGTCGCGAGGATGTCCTCGAGAAGTTCGAGCCCTTCGTCATCCGCGAAGGGGGAGTTATAGGGGTCATATCGACCGCGCGCCGACATGATCTTGCGGAATATCCGGAAATCCGACGGGCGCAGATATTTGGCGGGGCTCGGCGACTGGAGCGCGTTTCGCGCGTCGTACGGCCGCGCGTTGTCGGCCAGCGAACCATCTTTGAGAAGCCGCGTCGTTTGAATGTCGAGTTCGAGGCGCGGAACGCCGCCGTCATGGCGCGTCTGGGGCGCGAGCACATAGACGATGCGCTGTCGCTGTGCCTTCGGATATTCTTCCGAGCCGAGCTGGCACGCCTCTTCCAGCGCATTCAGCCAAGAGCCGAGCCGAGCCGGCAGCTCGGGCGCGATCGCCTTTCCGGTCTGCGACTCCTCGGTTTCGACCGGGACGTCCGGCTTCGCGGAAGCATTCACGGTGGATTTTCGTGTAAGGCCTTCGAGGAGCACGGCGGCGACATGCTTGCAGCCTTCGCCGACGGGACAGCTGCATACGCTGCGAATCGTCGTCCTCCCCGTGGCGATAGAGGTTATCTTTATGTCCTGAGAATAGGGGCGCCGCTCACTGCCTTTTACCTCTGCCGAGATCGAATTGCCGCCATTTTCATATCGGCGGACGCGACCCTGCCGTTGATAGGAACGGCCCGCATCGAGCGCACGAGGGCCAACGTGAAATAGAATGTCGTTCTTGTCGTAGATCATTAGTCCATAGAAGCCTTGCACACCTCCGAACGCGGCTATACTGGGAGGATGGCTGGGCGAACGCAATCTCAGCCGAACCGCTGCACGGCCTTGTGCACAAGGATTTCCGGAAGGTCTCGGCCGCGCGAAGCCCGTCAAGGTCCGGCGCGTCCCAGAGTCGCCACGAATCTGATGGCGCGCCGACGCGGAAGGAAAGCGAAAACGGAGCGCGAGCCCAGAGCGAATTCCGCAAAAGTTGACAGACTTTTGTGACGAGAATTCGCTCCAACTTCTTGATCTTCCGCGATTTCCTATCGCTCGAACGATTCCGTTCGAGCGGAAAGCGCGCTAAGAGAGGGGGTGATGGCGGGATTTTGCGCTTGACGCACCCGCCGAATGCCGAATTGATTCGTGGCGGCATAAATGCTGCGATGGTGACATGTTCAGCCTGCGTCTGCCCCGTCTCTTCACTTCGCTGATGGCCGCGGCCTTTCTGATGATCGCGGCGCTGCTCGGCGCGCTTTACCTATGGTCGCCGCGCGCGACCTTGCGCATTACCACCGGCCCGGCGGGCGGCGATGCGGACCATTTCATCTCCACCTTCATCTCGGTGACGACGGCGCTGCATCCACGTATCCAATTCACCCCTGTTCCCGTCCCGGATCTGGCCGCCAGCTCAAAGGCTTTGGAGGATGGCAAGGTCGATATCGCCGTCGTGCGCAGCGATGTCCTGCCGCCGGCCAACGGCCAGACGCTCGTGATCCTCAGGCGGGACGTGATTGCGGTCTTTCTCCCTCCGGGTTCGCCGGTCAAGGATTTGGCGGGCCTTGCGGGAAAGAAGATCGGTATTCCGGCAGGCTTTCTGCAAAACGAAAATTCGGCCGCCTTTGATAAGATCCTTGGCTATTACAATGTCGCGCCCGCCGCGGTGAAGCGCGAGTTTTTGCCGATCCCGGAGCTTGCCGCTGAATTTCACAAAAAGCATCTGGCCGCCGCCCTGGCAATCGGTTCCATTGGTCCAGGTGAGGCCGTGAACCTTGCCACTGCCCTGGCCAAGGGGGCCAAGAAAGAGCCTGATGTTTTGGCCATCGATGAAGCGGATGCGATCGCCAAGCAATTTCCCGAATTCGACTCGACCGACATTCCCGAGGGAGCCTTCAAGGGCCGGCCGGCCATCCCCTCCGACACGGCCCACACATTGGCCGTCACTTACCGTTTCGTTGTCCCGACCACCATGCTGAACGTCGTCGCCGGGGCTGTTGCCCGATCGGTTATCAAGGCAAAGGGCAAGCTCATGGTGGCGACGCCCCTCGCCAATCAAATCGAGGCGCCGGACACGGACAATGAAAATCCGCTATTGCCGGTTCACCCGGGGGTCGCCGCCTATCTCCAAAACGGCGATCAGAGTTTTTTTGACGAGTTTCAACAGTATTTCTACTATATTGGCATTCCGTTGAGCCTGCTGGCCTCCCTGGCGGCGCTGGTTTCCGGGTTTATGCGCAATCGCAAGCTTGAAAAGGACCAGCAGCAAATCTTCCGGCTTCTTGCCATCGCCGACGAAGCGATGAAGGCGGACGCTTCTCAAATCACCGCACTCGAGACGGAGTTTCACGCCATCGTTTCGTCTTGCGTAAACAAGCTCGCAGGGGGCTCTGCTTCAACCGATCAATGGCCCGTCTCGCTCGCCATTGAACATGCGCGCCGCTCGATTGGGGCGCGGAAAGCGACGCTTGGCACAGGCCCGTTCGCGCAAATGGAACGCCGGGCTGCCGAGTGAGCCGGAGCGGCGGAGCAACGGATCGACGCGATTGACCAGCGCGCATAGCCAACGGCCGCACGGAGTGCCGCGTTGCAACGGTGAAAACCTCCACAAGACATCCAGATGATCGCGGCCAGGCGACGATGTCCTTGGAAACATGTCCTTCAGGACTTCGCCCTGGAGTGGTTTCCTTGACCCCTTGCCGGGAAGCGTCTAAGAGACCACCTCCCCGTGAGGGTGGATTTGAGCGAGCCGCCTGGCCGTGCGCCGGGGGGTGAACGTCCGGCGGCGCGTTGCACTCCCGGGCGCGCTTGGCGTTGCAGCAAGCCCATTGAATGTTTTAGACTTGCTGAATTCCAAGGGCATCGAGACAGGGTCAGGCGCATGTTTGAAGGGCTTTCGGACAGGCTCTCCGGCATTTTGGACAAGCTCACGAGGCGCGGCGTCCTCTCGGAGCCGGATGTCAATGAGGCCATGCGCGAGGTGCGTCGGGCTTTGCTCGAGGCCGATGTCGCGCTCGACGTCACGCGATCCTTCGTCGACAAGGTGAAGGCGCGCGCGGTCGGCGCCAATGTCTTGAAATCGGTGACGCCCGGCCAGATGGTCGTGAAGATCGTTAACGATGTCTTGATCGAGACTTTGGGTGCCGAGGCAGATCCGATCAATCTCGATGCGGCGCCGCCCGTCGCGATCATGATGGTCGGCCTGCAGGGCGCCGGCAAGACGACGACGGCCGCCAAGATCGGCAAGCGACTCACCGATAAGATGAAACGCAAGGTGCTGATGGCCTCGCTCGACGTGAAGCGGCCGGCGGCGCAGGAGCAGCTCGCGGTGCTCGGCCGGCAGCTCTCGATCGACACTTTGCCGATCGTTGCCGGACAGACTCCGGTGCAGATCGCCAAGCGGGCGGAGCAGGCAGCGCGGCTTCAGGGCTATGATGTCGTCATCCTCGACACAGCCGGGCGCACCCATATCGACGAGGCCTTGATGGCTGAGATGGCCGAGATCAAGGCGGCTACGCATCCGCATGAGATTTTGCTCGTTGCCGACAGCCTCACGGGCCAGGATGCCGTTCATCTCGCTAAAAGCTTTGACGACCGTGTCGGCATCACCGGCATTGTGTTGACCCGCGTCGATGGCGATGGCCGCGGCGGCGCGGCGCTGTCCATGCGCGCCGTCACCGGCAAGCCGATCAAGCTCATCGGTACCGGCGAGAAGATGGATGCGCTCGAGGATTTTCACCCTGCCCGCATAGCGAACCGCATTCTCGGCATGGGCGACATCGTCTCCCTCGTCGAGAAGGCGACCGAGATGCTCGATGCGGAAAAGGCGGCGCGCGCCGCCGAGCGCCTGCGCAAGGGCAAGTTCGATCTCCAAGACCTGGCGGACCACCTCGCCGAGGTCGAAAAAATCGGCGGCATCGGCGGCATCATGGGGATGCTGCCGGGTGTCGCCAAGATGAAGCAGCAGCTCACCGCCGCCAATCTCGATGAGAAGCACCTCAAGCACCAGCGCGCCATCATCTTCTCCATGACCCGTGAGGAGCGCCGCAACCCGGATATTCTCAAAGCCTCGCGCAAAAAGCGCATCGCGGCGGGATCGGGCGTGAAGGTCGAGGAAATCAACCGACTCTTGAAGCAGCACCGGCAGATGGCCGATATGATGAAGGCGATGGGCAGCCAGAAGCGCGGTGGCGCCATGGGCAAAATGGCGTCCCTGCTGGGCCTGCCGGGCGGCCTGCCCCAGCCGACATCGGAGCAGATCGAGGCGTTCAAGAAGCAGATGGGCCAGAAGCCAGGCAGCCCTTCGCCTCTGCCGAGCCTGCCGGGCGGCGCCGGCGGCGTCCCGCCCTTGCCGGGTCTCGGCGGGGCGAAACTGCCAGGCCTGGGCGGCGGCCTCCTCGGCGAGCTCAATCCCTTCGGAAAGAAGAAATAATGGCCGAGGTGGAACATCTCATCCTCGAACCTCTGCGCCATATGCGAAGCCAGCTGGATCGCATCGAACTAAGCCTTGAGGATGTCCCGGTGCGCCTCGGCCATGTCGAGCTGCGCCTTGGTCATGTCGAACGTGCCGCAGCGGACCATTGGGTTCGACTCGCCGAAATCGATGTCAAACGCGATCGGCTCGATGCGCACGTGACGCGAATCGAGCGGCGGCTGGATCTCGTCGAAAGCTGAACCGGGTCAAAGTCAACAGCATTCATATTCATAAGCAAAGGAGAAATCATGCCCCTGAAAATTCGTCTGTCGCGCGGTGGCGCCAAGAAGCGGCCTTTCTATCGGGTCGTCGTCGCCGATTCCCGCATGCCGCGCGATGGAAGGTTCATCGAACGCCTCGGCACTTTCGACCCTCTGAAGGCGAAGGATGCGCAAGACCGAGTCGTGCTCGACGAAGAGAAGGCCAAGGCCTGGATCGCCAAGGGCGCTCAACCGACCGACCGGGTGGCCCGGCTCTTTGATGGTCTCGGCATGTTGAAACGGGCGCCGCACAATAATCCGAAGCAAGGGTTGCCGAAGAAGAAAGCGCAGGAGCGGGCCGCCGCGGCCGCCGAGAAGGCCGCCGCTCCCCCGGCCTGATGGGGGTGCGGACGCGTGCCGCCGGAGCACATCCTGATCGGACGTTTCGGCGCCCCGCATGGCGTCGCCGGCGAGATCCGGCTGCAATCCTTCACCAGAGAGCCGCCAGCCATCGCCACCTATCAGCCGCTCACCGATGAAAGCGGCACAAGGCTGTTCAAAATTCTGAGCCTGCGGCCGGTCAAGGGCAATCTTTTCGTCGCGAGAATTGAGGGGATCGGGGACCGCGCCGGCGCGGCGGCGCTCGTCCATGCCGGTCTCTACATGCGGCGCGAGGCTTTGGCCGATCTGAGGGACGACGAATTTTACCTCGCCGATCTCATCGGCCTGACGGTTGAGACCGAGGCGGGCGAAGTCTTCGGCAAGGTTGTCGATGTGCAAAATTTTGGCGGCGGCGATATTTTGGAGATCGCTCGGCCGGGAGGTGGCGAGACGATCCTTTGGCCGTTCACCAAGGCGATCTTTCCGCAGATCGATCTTGCAGCCGGCCGGTTGATCGTGGTGCCGCCGGGCGAGACCGAGCTTTCATTATAAGGCGAGCCCATGTGGGCGGTGACCGTTTTCACGCTCTTTCCCGAAATGTTTCCGGGGCCGCTCGGAGTCTCCCTCGCCGGCGAGGCTTTGACGCGGGGGATCTGGTCGCTCGGCGTGCGGGATATCCGCGCGCACGGGCTTGGCCGGCATCGCGCCGTCGATGACACGCCGGCGGGCGGCGGACCCGGCATGGTGCTGCGCGCCGATGTTCTCGCGGCCGCGCTCGACGCGGCGCTGCCGGCAGAGGATATGCGGCCGCGCTTTCTGCTTTCAGCGCGGGGGAAGCCTTTCACTCAGGCGCGCGCCCGTGAGCTCGCTGTCGGACCGGGCGTGGTGCTCGTCTGCGGACGCTTCGAGGGCGTCGATGATCGCATCCTATCGGCGCGCGGTCTCGAGGAAATCTCGATCGGCGATTATGTGCTCTCGGGCGGCGAGATTGCCGCCATGGCGATCTGCGATGCCTGCGTGCGTCTGCTGCAAGGCGTGATGGGGAAGGAGGCCTCCGGCTTCGAAGAGAGTTTCGAGCGCGGTCTTCTCGAATATCCGCACTACACCCGCCCACGCGATTTCGAGGGCCGCGCGATTCCGGACGTCCTGCTCCATGGCGACCATGCGAAAATCAAGGCTTGGCGCGAGGCGGAGTCGCTGAGGATCACGGAAGAGCGGCGCCCGGATTTGCTGAAACGGCGGTGATCCGGGCTCTGACCGTCCTTGCGGTCTCGCTGCCGCGAGCGCCCGCCATCAGGCCGTTGGCCGAGGGGACGGCTTGACACTTGCCGTGTCCCTGCCCTATCGCACTGACCACTTGTCCTGGCGGAGTAGCTCAGCCGGCTAGAGCAGAGGAATCATAATCCTTGTGTCGGGGGTTCGAGTCCCTCCTCCGCTACCATCTATCCCCACACTCTTTTGATGCCGTTTGGCAAGGCGGCATCAGTGGGCTTCTGCGGGAGGGTGCGGGCGCGGCGCAAACCGCGTCATTAAATTAGGAAAAGGACGATGACCTATTCGCTGAAAAGCCTTGCCGTATCGACCGTGTTGATGGCGAATTTGAACGGATATGTCAGCACGGCATCGGCGTTGCCAGCCATCGATCGACTTGCGATCCAACATGCGTCCCCAAGCCTGATCGAGTCCGTGCAATATTGGGGATGGGGCTGGGGTCCTGCGATCGCCGGAGGACTTCTCGCCGGAGCCGTGATCGGCAGCGCGCTGGCGGCGCCTTATTATTACGCCCCACGACCCTACTATTATCCTTATTACCCGCGCCCCTATTATTATGCTCCCGCGCCAGCGGGCTATTACACGCCTGCCCAGCCCGACGCGGTCACCTACTGCATGCACCGCTTCAGGTCCTACAATCCGAGGACAGGAACCTATCTCGGGACGGACGGCTACCGTCACCCCTGCCCCTAAGCTGCCAAAGCGCTGAGGGTTTTGGCTTGACATACGCCGAGGGCCGGCGATTGCGGGGCGAGTTTTGCGCGTAACTGTGATCGACGCCTTCGTCGACGATGCGGCGCTCGAAAGCGTCTAGGCGGTCGGGGTCAGTAATACCAAGCTTGTTCCGAAGGGTGTCCGTGCCCGGATAGGTGTAAACATCATCCGTCATTCAGCCGCTTCAGGGGCAATCGGTCGCTTGAATTGCGCCACGATATGCGCGCGGCGGCGCTCGTGACTCCATCCCTCGCGCTCGAACATCTCGAACATGGCGATTTCATCGGGTGTCAACGGGTTGCCCTCAATCGCTTGCAAATGTTGCATTTCGAGGCGGCGCTGACGCGCCTCTTCGGGGCGAGAAATTGCCGGTCGGGAAGGCTGTTTAGACATGATGCAATCCTAGCACAAAAGGTGCGAAAGCGCACGACCTTTCAAAGCTGCAGGTTTGGCAGGGCAGGTAGAAAAGCCCGCCTGTGCTGCCGACGGCCGCGCGAAGCGCCGGGCCGGGACGGCAGGCAACCGCGTGGCGCGGTTTCCGTGGTAGCGACAATAAGCGCCTCGCAAAGGCCGCCGTGCGGTCGGTGCGCGGGCGGCAATCGGTGCGAAGCTCGACAAGCGCTGGGTGCTCCCCTGTGCTCATTTTCCATGCCTCGATCTACTGGCGGTGCAATTCGCAAAGACGCTGCCAGCTGAAGGCGTGTCCATCGACATTGAGAACGTCCGGCTTTGCCATGATCGTCCTCTCTTATGAGTTGCTGACTTGCTGAAACACGGAAAGTTGGCGGGAGTCCTCTAACTCATGCCTGCAGCGCTGTACGTAAGCGGCGAACCAGCGCGGCCATACGTTCTTGCCCATGTTGCTCGCCGCCGGGTTGGCGGCACGATCTGGCCGGTCACCGGCCAATCAAAGAGCATGCGGATCGCCGCCAGTTTCTGCTTGGCGGTCGGCGCGCTGTGGCGCAGGTCGCGGCCTCAAGGTAAGTCCCGACGTGAAGCGGCTCCACGCTGATGATAGCGGCGGGGCCGTGCCGCTCGCACCACGCGATAAATTCCGCAATCGAGCGGCCATAGGCGCGGCGCGTGTGCGGATTGCGGATGTTGGCGGTGAAGAATTCAAAGAAACGATAGGAGGCGCGTTCGCCCCCCGGCGGCGACAAGGGCAGGAGCGCGGTCGGTGAAAGGGACGAGCTGATTCATTTTGCCTCGTCGGGCCGACAAAACGTGTAAGCGAAATAAGGAGGCATAATTTTCGCCGGAGACGACTCTAATCGCTCTCCGGATAGGCCTTCGCCTTCTCCCGAAAGCCAC
>DATJTB010000307.1:0-27747 GCA_035503795.1 Methylocella sp. | reverse complement strand
CGAGGACGCATCCTCGATGAAGGCGGCCGGGCCGTTGAGATCGAGCGTGGCGCCGCTTGCTATGGTGGTGATTTGGCCGCTCGCGAACTCGATCGCGCTGTTGCCGGTGAGATCCACCGTGCCGGTGAGGGTGCCGGCCGTGCCGAAGCCGGCCGCGCCGCGGACATCGAGCAGGGCCTGCTCCGAGCTGCTGCCCACAAGTTCGATCGTACCAACGTTCGTCAGCGTGCCCGTGATGGTGACCTGGCTGCCCGGCTCGACGGCTAGCGTGCCCGTCGCCGTGACGTCGAAGTCGCGCCCGCGGAGATCGAGCCGCCGTGGCTGTCGGTCAGGGTGCTGGCGACGGTGACGGTATCCGCCGTCCCGCTGGCCGATCCGATGGTGAGTTCGCTGCTCGAATCGACGGAGAGGGTGCCCGTATTAGTGAGATCGCCCGTCGTGACGCTCGCGCCGCTTTCGAGATTGAGCGCCCCGTCATTCTCCGTGAGGCCGGTCAAGGTGCTGTTCGAGCCCGTCGCCCCCGCATCCTCGATATAGGCCGTCGAGTCGAGCGTGAGCGAGGCCCCGCTTGCGATGGTGGTGATCTCGCCGCTTGCGAATTCGATCGCGCCGCCGCCATACAAAGTGACCTGGCCGGTGAGGGTGCCGGCCGTGCCGAAGCCGGCCGCACTGCTGACATTGAGCAGGGCCGCCGCCGCGCCGAAGCCGCTGCTGACCTCGATCGTGCCGCTGTTGGCGAGGCCCTGGACCGAGACCTCGGACGGACTAATGCCCCCTGTAATTGCGATGGAGCCGCTGTTCGTCAGCGCGCCGCCGATCGTCAAACTCGACCCGGCGCCAGGGATCACGTCGATGTCGATGGTGCCCGTGTTGGTGAGACCGCCCGTCGTCGAGACAGTCACACCGCTTTCGAGATCGAGCGTCCCGTCATTCTCGGAAAGACCGGTGAGAGCGCTGTTCAGGCCCGTCGCACCCGCATCCTCGATGAAGGAGGTTGCCCCACCGAGGAAGAGCAAGGCGCCGCCGGCGATGATGGTGATTTGGCCGCTCGCGAATTCGATCGCGCTGTTGCCGGTCACGTTCTCGTTGGCGCTGTAATAGCCCACAAAGACTTGGCCGGTGAGGGTGCCGGCTGTGCCGAAGCCCGCCGCGCCGCTGACATCGAGCAGCGCCTGTGAGCTCTGGCCCGCAAGATCGATCGTGCCGCTGTTGGCGAGACCCTGGGCCGAGACCTCGGAGAGGGCTGTTTGATTATAGCCAATATTGAGAGTGCCGCTGTTCGTCAGCGTGCCGCCGATCGCCAGCGAGGAGCCACCACCGGAGGAGATGACATTGACGGAGATGGTGCCTGTGTTGGTGAGATCGCCTGTCGTCGAAACACTCTCGCCGCTTTCGAGATCGAGCGACCCGTCATTCTCGGAAAGGCCGGTCAAGGTGCTATTCGAGCCGGTCGCCCCCGCATCCTCGATGAAGGAGTTCGGTCCACCGAGGTAGAGTTGGCCGTCGCTGGCGATGGTGGTGATTTGGCCGCTCGCGAATTCGATCGCACTATCGCCGTAACTATCTATAGTGCCGGTGAGGGTGCCGCTCGTGCCGAATCCGGCTGCGCCTTGGACATCGAGCAGGGCCTGGGCCGAGCTGCCGCCTTCGAGATAGATGACGCCGGTATTGGCGAGTCTTGCTGTCGAAACCTCGGTGGGAGCGGAAAGGCCGCCCGAGCCATAGCCGATATAAAGATAGCCGCTGTTCGTCAGCGTGCCGCCGACGGTCAGGGTCGAGCCGCCAGTGCCGTTTGCATCGACCTCAAGGTAGTTTGTATTGGTCAGATCGCCCGTCGTCGAGACGCTCACGGCATTTGTGATACTGAACGTCCCGTCATTCTCGGAAAGGCTGGTGAGGGCGCTGTTTTGGCCCGTCGCCCCCGCATCCTCGATGAACGAGGTCGAGCCGTAGAGGGCGAGATAGGCGCCGCTGGCGATGGTGGTCATTTGGCCGCTCGCGAATTCGATCGCGCTGTTGCCGAAGAGGGTCACCAAGCCGTCGAGGGTGCCAGGCGCTGCGCCCTGGACATCGAGTAGCGCCTGGGCCGAGTTGCCGCCTTCGAGATAGATGATGCCGGAATTGGCGAGGCCCTGGGCCGAGACCTCGGAGGCGGCCCTGAGACCGCTATTGCCGATCGAGAGCTGGCCGCTGTTCGTCAGTGTGCCGCCGATCGTGAGCGAGGAGCCGCCGTTACCCTGGTCAACGGCGATGGTGCCTGTGTTGGTGAGATCGCCCGTCGTCGAAACGCTCTCGCCGCTTTCGAGATCGAGCGACCCGTCATTCTCGGAAAGGCCGGTCAAGGCGCTGTTCGAGCCCGTCGCCCCCACATCCTCGATGAACGAGGTTGACCCATCGAGGGTGAGGACGGCGCCGCTGGCGATGGTGGTAATTTGGCCGCTCGCGAATTCGATCGCACTGTTGCTTGTGCCGTTATAGCCCAAAGTGACAGTGCCGGTGAGGGTGCCGGCCGTGCCGAAGCCGGCTGCGCCGTCGACATCGAGCAGAGCCTTGGCCGAGCTGCTGCCCGCGAGATCGATCGTGCCGCTGTTGGCGAGACTTGCGGCCGAGACCTCGGAGAGGGCGGAAAGGCTGGCATTGCCAATATTGAGAGTGCCGCTGTTCGTCAGCGTGCCGCCGATCGTCAGCAACGACCCGCCATTGCCGCTGTCATCGACCGTGAGCGTGCCCATATTGCCGAAAGCCGCCGTGACGCTCAGGCTGCCGCCATTTAAAAGGTCAAGCTCGCTTGAGTTAGTGACGCTATCGACCGTGCCGACATCGGTTGTGACCTGCGGGTCTCCCTGGGCGATCGTGACATCGTCCGCCGTGCCCGGCACCGTGCGGGTGCTCCAGTCCGCCGCCGTCCCCCAATTGTCGGAGCTATCGTTCCAAGTGACCTGGACCATGCTGCAAGTCTCCCCGTTCTACGTTTGGGTTCAACCGGCCGCAACGTGCATTACAACTCACGGTGGATGTGTCGTGTTCAGGTGGATGTGTTGTGGCCGGCGCCTACTTCGGAGATGGACGATGGGGCGCGCTTTGAGACGGCTGCCACCGGGTGCCTTTGAACGATGCCAAAACCTTGATGCCTGTCATAAAATACCTGCTTGAGATAAATTCCCCTCCCGGGATCCTGCCTTCTCCTTCTCTGCTACGGGCGATGGTGAAATGAATTTCTACCCATGGACTGCATTGAAAACGTAGAAGACAACCATTCATGCTTATGCACAAGACCCCAAAAGGATTATTCTTTGATGTCGTCTCTTGTGAAAGCGCCATGCGAAAGAGGGGTGTGCAGATCGCTCCGAGATTGCATGGAGCAATCATCCGGGCCAGCGCAAAGCCAGAAACTTCCGTTATGCGAACCGTCCTCTTTCTGTGCACAGGAAATTACTATCGAAGCCGCTTCGCCGAAGAGCTCTTCAACTTCGCGGCGCCGTCTCCCTGTCCGGGATGGACCGCCACTTCGAGGGGCTCGCGGTTGATCAATAATATCGGCCCGATCGCAAGACCGGCGGCCGAGGCGCTTCGGCAAAGGGGAATGGATTTCGATCCACTTGGCCCGCAGGCCGTTGCAGTTGGAGGCTGATGTCGACCGCATGGCCCCGCGAAGGCGCTGCCGATGAGCGCTGAAATAGGTCGAGGCGCTGATGAAGCGGCTCGCCGGCACGCCTTTGAGAGCATTGTCAAGGCCGGGCGGCCTGCGAAACTTGGTTCAAAGGACACTCCCGCAGGCCAAGCCTACTCTTTGGCGAGCGGCTTCCGTCGTGGCACTAGTAAGATTTCCGGCTCAGATCGGACAAAAATGTTTCACGTGAAACATTTTGAAGGGCTTGAACGGGACCTGTCCGGCAGGAGCTGGCGCTTCAGCGCTGGCAGCTGCCGCAATAAAAAGTAGCACGGCCAGATTGGGTGATTCGCCGCACTCTTGTACCGCACCGCGGACAGGGTTCGTCATTGCGCCCATAGACACGGAAATGATGCTGGAAATAGCCGAGCGCGCCATCCGCCTGCCGGTGATCGCGCAATGAGGAGCCGCCGGCCGCCACCGCCTCTTCCAGCACCTCGCGAATGGCGTCGGCGAGCCGCAGCGCGCGGGGCCCCGGGCTGCCGTCTTGATGGGCGAGGCTCGCGGCGGCGCGGCGCGGCGACAGGCCCGCCCGGTGCAGCGCTTCGCAGACATAGATGTTGCCAAGGCCGGCGATGAGGCGCTGGTCGAGGAGCACGCTTTTGAGGGGAGCCTTGCGCCCGCTGCAAAGCCGAGCCAGTGTCGCGCCGTCGAATTCCGAACCAAGCGGCTCGACTCCAATATCCTTGAAGAGGGGATGCTCGGTGAACTCGGTGCGGGCGATCAATTGCATGAAGCCGAACCGGCGCGGATCATTGTAGATGATGCTTGGGCCGGTCGAAAGCCGGAAAGCGACATGGTCATGCAGAAGATTCTTTCCGACGGGCGCCGGAGCCGTCTGACCGACCTCCAGGGGCTTTTCGATCCGGAACGAGCCGGACATGCCGAGATGCATGACGAGGAGCTCGACGCCGTCGAGATCGGCGATGAGATATTTCGCCCGCCGCCGCAGCGCTTCGATGCGCCTTCCCGTCAGCCGCTCGGCAAAGCGCGCCGGAAAGGGAAAGCGCAAATCCGCGCGGCGCTGCTCGACAGCCATGAGTCGCGCGCCGGCCATCACCGGCTCGAGCCCGCGGCGCACCGTTTCAACTTCCGGCAGTTCCGGCATGGTGCTATCAATCGTCCATCGACAGTGGCGCCCCTTTGGCTGAAAGCCGTTTTAGTCCTGTGGGCGATATCACGCAAAACCGCTGCCGGTCGGAAATCTTCGGGCCGCCGCACGAGCTTTAGAGGAGCCTGTCATGTTCACGCGCCGAGACAGCCTGAAATTAAGCCTTGGATTTGCCGCGGGCGTAGCCTTAACGAACGGCAGGGCGGCTGCCGCGGTCGAGGCGGGCGAGCCGCCATTCAAACTGCCACCGCTCGGCTATGGCTATGAGGCGCTGGAGCCGACCATCGATACGCTGACGATGACGATCCATCACGACCGGCATCATGGCGCTTATGTCGCGGGCCTTAACAAAGTTGCGGAAAAATATCCGGCTCTGGCGACAAAGCCACCGGCCGAGTGGCTGACCGATCTCGCCGTTGTGCCGGAGGCGTTTCGCGTGCCGGTGCGCAACAATCTCGGAGGTCATTGGAATCACAGCTTTTTCTGGGAACTGATGACGCCAGGCGGGGCCACGGGGCCGCATGGTGACCTCAAGGCGGCGATCGATCAGGCTTTTGGGTCAGAGGCCAAGCTCATCGAAGCGGTCAATGCGGCGGGGCTAGCCCGGTTTGGCTCCGGCTGGGCCTGGTTGGTGGTCGACCGGGAGGGCAAGCTCGCCGTGCTTTCGACAGCCAATCAGGATACGCCGCTTGAACTGGGTGCAAAGCGTGTCGTGCTGGGTGTCGATGTCTGGGAGCATGCCTATTATCTCAAATATCAGAACAAGCGGGCCGATTATCTTTCCGCTTGGTGGACTGTGGTCAATTGGGATAAAGCTCAAGCCAATTTCGCCAAAGTCCCAGCCTGATACGCCAAGGATTTGATGATCGTTTTGATTCCGGCTTTTGCCGGAGCCCTCTGGTTTTGCATGGCGGTGGCCCTTTTCGCCGTTACGCTTGGTCTGGGGCTATGGGCGCCCGCCCTGCAACGCCGGAAGGCGCTTAATGGGAGAATGCCGCCTGTCTCGGCGATCCTGCCGGTCAAAATGCTCGATCCAGGTTTTTCCGAGACGACGGCTTCAATCTTCGCGCAGGATTATCCCCTTTATGAGGTGCTGTTCGGCGCCGCCGAACAGGACTCACCGGCGCTCAAGGAAGCCCGAAAAATCGCCGCGTCCCATCCAGACATCGACTGCCGTTTCCTCCACTCTGCCGCGGCCTTTGCGGTAAGCCCGAAGCTCAATACGATGGCCGCCCCTCTCGCTGCGGCCCATTATGATTTTGTCCTCAGCAAGGATTCGAACATAAGGCTGGAGCCGGGGACGCTTTTCGCCTTCATGGAAAATTTCACCGAAGGCGTCGGACTGGTCTGTGGCGTGCCCGTGGCGGTCAGCGCCGATAATCTCGCCGGCGAGATTGAGGCGACGCTCATCAACGGCCATGCCCGGCTGCTGCTTTCGGCTTCGGCACTGGGCCTTGGCTTTGGCGTCGGCAAGGTCATGCTGTTTCGTCGCAGTGATGTGGCGCGCGCCGGCGGACTTGCCGCTTTGAGCGGCACATTGTCGGAAGATACGGCGCTCTGCGCGGCGATCGAAGGGCTCGGCCTCAAAACGGTCTTTTGCCATCGAAGTGTTGCGCAAGTTACCGGGGCGCGTAGTTTTGCCGAGATTTATGCCAGGCAATTGCGGTGGAGTGTGATCAGGCGCAAGAACGAGGGCTTCAAATATCCGCTGGAACCGCTTGCGAGCCCTTTGCCGGCGGCCCTCGCGGCCGCCCTGGCCGCGCCGCTCTTCGCTTGGCCGGCCGCACCGGCCTTTGCCTTGACCCTGCTCGTCTGGTTTGGCCTTGAGACCAGCTTTGCCTTTCTCAAGGGCTGGGAGGTTTCTCCTCTCGCGCCGCTTGCCTTTCTCGGCCGCGAGATCCTGGCGCTGGCCTCCTGGGCACATGCCTTCACCACGCATGACGTCGTCTGGGCTGACACTCGCTTCGATGCGCGTAAGGGGGCGCTTGATCATGAGGGTAAGGAAACGGCTGGACCCAATATCCTGAAAAGTGATCGATTCTAATGAGCTCCCTCGACTCTCCTTCCGCCCCGAAGCGGCGCGTCCGATGGGACGTCGCGCGCCGCCGTCCAGGGTCTGTTTCCGAAACCGTCCATCGCCGCAAGTTCTGACGTGCTTGACGGTTTCGTCAGCTAGCCGTGTCCAATGCCGTGGTTCGGAACCCCCAGAGTGTGGTCGACACTAAAGATCGTGCCGGGCTTCGAGGAATTGTCGGAGTCCAGCGAATAGGCGTTGCTATTGACGGCGAATTGACTGGCATATTGGTTCAGAAGGTGGAGCGTTGTGGTCAACCCATCGCTCTTGTCCGTCAGGGTGACATTGGTCGTGGTGCCCTTGGCGCCCGTTCCCGTGACGCCGGTGATGCTTGTATCGGCATAGTTGAAATCTGCGAGATCGATTGCGTCAAAGCGGGTTTGGCTTGCGGCGGCGAGCCCAGCGACGGTGCCGCTGAAACTTTCCGCATGGTCGAGCGTGACCGTGTCGCCGATATTGGCGAAGCTTATGGCAGAGGCCGCCGGCGGCACGGCTTTATGGCCCGCCAGCAAATCGAAATCATAGCCTGACCCCGCCGTGGTTTCCGTCATCGTGACACTGAAGCCCAATGTGACCGTCGAACCGTCACCCGCGAGCGAGCCCAGATTGATCGGATTTTTGAAGAAACTCGCCACCGAGGCCGGGTTGGTGAAGGACTCGCTGAGTTCCTGAACGCCGTTGACGGTAACTTTGAGCGAGAGACTATGGAATCCTTGGCCTGTTGTGGTCGCGTCCGCGAAGCCCAGGGTGAGGTCCTGCGCTCCCGACAGCTTCGTCATATCCACCCTTTCTGTGGCGCTGTCGGTTATGGTCTGGGTACCGGAAACCACCGAGCTGGCGGCGCCGCCCATTTCAATAATGCCGAAGTCGGAACTGTTCCCGATCGGTTGCCCGTCGATGATGGCGATGGCCTGCTTGCCGGTGACGAAGGATGGGGCTGCCGCGCCGATTGATGTGAAAGCCTCGGTGCTGCTCGTCCCCGAGACCACCGCCTGTGCGCTGGCCGAATCGGCGGTCACCAGATTGCCGGGTCTGACGCTGGAATTGGCCGTCGCTTGGACGGTGCCCGAAGCGCCGGTGCCTTCGGCCTCGGCTATCGCCGAGCCCCCGCCGAGCGCACCAAGCCCGCCGAACGCGGCCGCGGTGGAACTCACCGAGCTGCCGGTTCCGTCGCTGATCGCGGTGGCCGTTCCGCCCGTACCGTCGACGGCGCCGGTACCCCCATTGCCGCCATTGGCATCGGCCGTCACCGAGACCGCATGGGCGCCGGTGATCGCATCGCTCGACGAAGCGTTGCCGCCATTGGCACCGACCGAACCCGTTCCCGACGACGAGCCGCCGGATCCGCCATAGGCCTGCGTGGTCGCGCCGATGTTGGCGTTTTGCGTGCTGTTCGTTTTATCGTCGAAGCTCAGATCGGAGACGGCCCGGCCGGCGGCACCGCCCTTTCCGCCGTCGCTCCCATCCCCGCCATTGCCGCCCGTGGCGCGCTGAAACAGATCAAGAGTCCCGCCTGCCGTCTCGCCGCTCACGGCATTGGTCAGCATGCTCGCGGCACCTGCGCCGCCACTGACGCCGTTTCCACCCCCGCCGCCATATTGATAGACCGTCGCGGATGCCGTCGTCGCCCCGGTGCTGTCGGCAATGGCGGTGGCACCTGACACGGCGCCGCCCGCACCGCCGGTCGAGCCCCCCGCTCCGCCAGTGCCACCCCCCGTGCCGCCGGTTTCGGTGACGGTTACTGACGCTGATTGCCCGGTCGCCTGGCCTTTGGCCAGGCTTGCCGCGCCACCGGCGCCTCCGGTCGCGCTCCCACTCCCACCGGTCCCGCCGGTGACGGTCATACTCAAGCTAACGGCTTTCGATCCGGTGATCGTCGACAAGGCGGACGCGCCGCCGCCTGCGGCGCCCGTCACACCGGAGCCGCCGGTGCCACCTTCCGCATTGTTGGTGACGAGCACGTTGCTGCTTTGCGTTGCGTTGGCTTTATCGTTGAAGGTCAAAGCCGAACTCGCGGCGCCGCCGACCCCGGCGGTCCCCGTATCGGAGTTGCCGCCTGTGCCACCTACCGCAACTTGGGTCAAATAGAGCGTGCCGCCATGGGTCGAGCCGGTGACGGCATTGGTTAGGCTGCTCGATGCGCCGGCGCCACCGGTCGCGCCCTTGCTCCCGCTGCCGCCAGAGCCGCCGGTTTGAATGACTTGTGCGGAGGCCTGCGTGGTGCCGATCGCCGTCGCGCTTGTCCCTCCGATCGCGGCGCCGGAAGCCGAGGTGAAGGCCTTGCCCGAGCCGCCGCCGCCCGCGCCCGAGGTCGCGGTCGCAGAGGCGATGGCATTTGTTCCGGTCGCCTTGGCGGTGACGCCGGAGACCGCTCCACCCGCGCCGCCATCGCCGCTGCCGAGCGCGGCATTGCCGCCGAGACCACCCGTGACAGTTGCGGTCGCACTCACCGTATCGGAGCCGGTGATATTGATGCTTCCCGTTGCGGTGCCGCCCGCCGCACCATTCGACCCGGCGACCCCCGTTCCACCGCCGCCGCCCTCTGCGCTGACCGAGGCGGCGATGTTGCTGCTATGGGTGGTGTTCTGGGTGAGGTCGTCGAAGGTCAGATTGCTGGCCGCCGCGCCGCCGACACCCGCCGTCCCGGCATTGCTGGCGCCCCCGCCACCGCCTACGGCGGTTTGAATCAGGGTCAAGCCCGCGTCATCGGTTTCGCCGCTGACGACATTGGTGAGCGTGCTCGCCGCGCCCGCGCCGCCATTGCCGCCGGCAAGTGATTCGTAATTGCCGCCGCCGCTGCCACCAGTCTGCGTCGCCCACGCGAGGGCGCCGGTGACCCCATCCGCGACGACGCGGGTGACGGTCGCCGTGCCGCCCGCGGTGCCGGTGAATCCCTTGCCTAGCGCCGCACCTCCCAATCCGCCGGCGGCGGTCGCGGTCGCATGGGCGGTGCCGGTCGTTGAAATCGCGCTGGCCGAGGCCGTCGCATTGCCGGCTGTTCCGCTCGGACCCGCGTAATTCACATCGGCGCCTCCGACGCCGCCTTCAGCCAAGGAGTTGGCGCTGACGGCACCCTTGCCGGTGAGCGTCGTTTCGGCGGTCGCGGCGCCGCCGGCGCCCGCGATCCCACCCCAGGAGCCAGGGCCCCCGACGCCGCCGATTGCTGTGTCGCTACCTGTCAAGCTCACGCTTTGGTTCGCGCTCGTGTTTTGGGTGAGGTCGTCAAAGGTCAAGTTCGCGCTGGCCTCGCCGCCGGCACCCGCATGACCGCCCGCGCCGGGATTGAGATAATTGCCGCTCGCCTCGCCGCCATTACCGGCAACGGCCTCCTGGCTCAGGCTCAAGTTTCCGGCTTGCGTGGAACCGCCGACCTGATTGACGATGGTCACGCTGGCGCCGTTACCGCCATTGGCGCCACCGTGGCCGAAAACCTCTTTTCCCTTTTCGTTCAACGTATTGGGAGTCTGGTTGCCTGTGCCACCCGCGCCGCCGACCTCCTTGAGACTGGCGGTGGCGCTCGTGACGCCTTTGGCTTCGGCGCTGCCGGCGCCGACCGCGCCGCCGGCACCGGCCGTGAAGCCCATCCCCGCGGCCGGTCCGCCCGTCCCGCCTGTTTCCAAAGCGTTGGCCGTGACGCTATGACCCGTTGCCGTCACTGATGCCGTCGCCTTGCCGCCGGCGGAGCCATTGCCGACCTGACCGCCGAGATCGCTCGACCCGGTACCGCCGGTGCCATCACCGCCGCCACTGCCGCCTATCGCCGTTGCATAGGCTATGACCATTCCTGTTCCAGTGGTGTCGTTGCTTGCCGCGGCGCTGCCCGCATTGCCGATCACCGTGATGGTTCGTCCCGACGGACCGTAGGTAACAGGCACACCGGCGGCTCCGCCATTGGCGACGGCACTACTGGTGATCGTCGCGCTCTGTGTGTGGTTGGCCTTGTCATTGAACGTGAGGTCCGAGGTCGCCGAACCTCCATTCGATCCAACGATGTCCGAGGCGCCGCCGTTGCCGCCAAGAGCGGTTTGCGAGAGAGACAGCGTGCCGCCGTCCGTCTCGCCGCTGACCGCATTGGTGAGCGTGGAACTGGCGCCGCCACTGACGCCGCCGGAGCCAAAATCGCCGCCGCCATTGCCGCCGACCTGAACCACCGTGGCGCTCGCCGAGGCGGAGCCCTCCGCATACGCCGAGGAGCCGCTCGCCGTGCCGGCCGCGCCGCCCGATCCGGAGGCTCCATTGAGGGATGAGGCGGTCCCGCCATTGCCGCCAAAGGCATTGACGTCCGCCGTATCGTGAGCGCCGCCGCTGACCCTTGCGGTCGTGCCGGTGACATTGCCGCCAGCGCCGCCGGTGCCCGCGAAGGCGCCCCCGCCATCGCCGCCATTGGCATCCGCCGTCGCGCTCTCGGAGTCCGAGGACCTAAGCGTAGTCGTGGCCGTGGCCGTGGCGTTGCCGCCGTTGCCACCATTGCCGGCCCCGTCGCCATTGCCGCCATTACCGCCCGAGACAGCACCCCCGACGCCCGAATCATCATTGGCTTCGGCAATATTGCTCGCATCCGTCGCTGTGTTCGCTATGGCGTCGGCCGGGCCACCATTGCCACCACTGCCACCCGACCCGCTGACCGCATTCTTGCCGTCGGTGCCGTCAACCTTATGAGTGCTCATGATTTTGGATTCCTAATGGCTTGTGGCGCGAATTCCATTCGCAATGACTTGCGGCCGAAAGGCTCAAATTTGCCGCCGATCCGCAGGACTTTGTTCGCACTTTCGATCAACACTCAACCGGGGATGACCCATGTCCGCGGCTCCAATCGCCAGGGGGGTTAATCAGCGGTAGAACCGTTCGAAGTCTTTGTAACCATGAGACCCTCTCCTCCCCCTTTCAGCGAGTTTCAGCGGTATTTTGTCTCGTTTGGACGAGCCGCCACGCGCCGCCCAGCCTATGTGAGCTCATCTGTTATGCCCCACCTGTTATGCCCCACCGTAAATCGTTGAAGCATAACGGCAAGGATCAAAAAACATAACATTATTGATCGGCTATGAAAGCAAAGTGCAAACAAACATCCCACCCTACAATACACTACCCACATAATAAGATGTCAATCACTACGCACATAATAAGATGTCAATCGACCAAATTACGTAGGACGGTCATTATTCGCGGCGTCATTTGTTGAATGGGGGCACGTCTGGTGAGTGGGAGAGGAGTGGAAAGAGTACGCCTTCTTCATGGTCTGGTTAGGGTTGAAGCGAGGTCCTTTGGCCTAACCAACATGAAATCACAAGTGTCGACAATCATTTGCTTGCCGCAGCCTCGCGCGGTTAGGCTTGCCCGATGTGCGCGGCATGGCGGCCAATTTTATGTTGCAGTGCAGTAATCGCTGTTGTGCAGAGTAGCGAAGGGGAAACCCGCATGCGGCGTCAGCGAAATAGGCCGAGAATGTGGGCCACCAACGCGGGTTGCGATAAAACCGCTTTCATGGTCCTGGTTGCATAGCGTTCGACAGCGATGTTGAGTTTGCTTCTAGCTTGCGCGCCGAAACATGATTCGGCCATTTTTCAACATCTTCGGGAGTGAGGGTATGAAGCAGCTCCTCTCTCTTTGACCATTGACGTGGAGCTGTTGCACGTGCGAACTAACATCGAGGTCGCAAACATGCAGCTTACACCCCGCAAAGGGAAACGCGCGGCATTGACCGGCCTGCGTGCCGAGATGTCGGTATCCACGCAGGGGCTAGGGGCCTTGCTCCGGCCCGGCGTAGACCGTTCTGAACACACGGTCCCACCAGGGCGCGCTGACGCCGAAATTGCGGGTTGGATCGCGGAAATGATGCAGCATGTGGGCGCGCCGCAGCAAGCGCCCGACGCCTGTTTGCGGTGCGCCATGATGCACATAATAATGAATGAGATCATAGGCGAGATAGCCGGTCACGAAACCGGCGAGCACCGGATAGCCGAGCGGCAGGCCGAACAAGAGCCTCACGACACCCAGCGCGATCAGCATGATCGGCCCGCTGAGCAGAATCGGCATCACGAGCCGCAGCGGATCATTGGGATGCACGTGATGCACGCCATGGATCAGGAAATGAATCCTTGCGCCGAATCGGCCGGGAAACTCAGTGTGGAAAAGGAAGCGGTGGCCAAAATATTCGATAAGGGTCCAAATGAAATAGCCGAGTGCCGTTGTCGCGAAGACTTCAAATCCTGTGAAGCTGTGTCGGCTCACATACAAAAGTGCAAAAATAACAGGCAAATAAACGCAGACCGGCAGGCTCCAATGAACCCGCGACAATTTGTCAAGGAGTGGATTTGCGAAAATCCGCGGCGATGCCCTTAACATTTCGGCGCCGAGGCGGTCCTCTTTCAGCGGGTTTCTTCCGCTTTGCACCATTTCGTCACGCTCCTGTAACCATCATCATCGGATTGATTTCTCTGGATCAGCAATCCGTCCGGATTTGGGCCGGATAGCAGCCTTTTGGCAGGCCTTGGTGGGTTTGGCCCGGCCCATGCTTGTGCATTGAAATAATTCGCTTGACAAGATAGAGTTGTCAAACGTTCAACTGGGGTGATCGAGAGATGGCCACAGTTGTGGTCTTTCTGCTGCGCCGCACGAAAAGCGGGATTTGGGTCCAACCGTCATGGTCGAGCTTTCGCAAGAATCAATGGGGGCTAGCGCTGCCCCAGGCAAATATCCGCAAAGAACACTTCTCGAGCGCTATGGTCTGCGCGCCACAAGACAACGCCTGGGTCTTGCCAAGCTTTTATTGAGCAAAGGCAACAGGCATGTCACGGCCGACATGCTGGCCGCCGAAGCCAATGCCGTCAAAATCCGGGCGTCGCTTGCCACCGTTTACAACGTCCTCAACCTTTTCGCGCAGGTTGGCATCGTCCGCGCCTTGACGATTGAAGGAGCGAAAACCTTCTTCGACACCAATACGAGCGATCACAGCCATTTCTATTATGAGGACAAGGGCCTGATTGAGGATATCATGCTCAAGGGTATGCAGCTCACCGAGAATGTGACGCCCCCCGAAGGCTATGAAATCGTCAAGGTCGATGTCGTGTTCCGTCTGCGCCCGACAAAGGCTGCCGCCGGCTGAACCGGGAAAAGCCATCGAGAGTCCGCACAATCAGCACCCCCCGCAAGAAGCTGCGGGCGGGAGTGGGGCGCGGTAGGGCGCTTCATAGGGCCGCGCCATAACGGCTGAGGGCCCCCGCGATGACGGTGGAAAACCTTCGAAGCGGTCTCCCAGGCTTAAACGCCTGGACAGTCTTTGCTAGGATGGCGCATGTCCAAGCGCCTTCCTGACCTTCCGAGTTCACCATTTCCCACCGTCATGGCGGAGAAGTTCCGGCCATCCGAATCCTCAGGGGAGGTGGGTAAGCTTTCCCCGATGATGGCGCAATATGCCGGCATCAAGGCGCAACATCGCGATGCGCTATTGTTCTATCGGATGGGCGATTTCTACGAGCTCTTCTTTGAAGATGCCGAGATCGCCGCTCATGCGCTCGGCATCGTGCTGACCAAGCGCGGCAAGCAGGAGGGGCAGGACATCCCCATGTGCGGCGTGCCGATCGAGCGGGCCGAGGATTATCTCCATCGACTCATTGGGCAAGGCCATCGTGTCGCCATCTGCGAACAGATTGAGGATCCGGCCGAGGCGAAGAAGCGCGGTGGGAAGTCGGTCGTCCGGCGGGAGGTGGTGCGCCTGGTGACGCCCGGCACGCTGACCGAGGAGCCACTTCTCGATCCAGCCAGCGCCAACAGTTTTGCCGCCATCGCGTCAGCCGAAACGCCTCTGGAATTCGGTGTGGCCTTGGTCGATATTTCGACGGGCGCGTTCCGCGTCGAGAGCGTGACGGCCGATGGGCTCGAGGCCGCGCTCGCCAGGCTTGATCCCGCCGAACTCGTCCTGTCCGAAGATCTGATGCGGGATCCGGCTGTCGCACGGCTGACCCGCGAGCCGCCCTTCGCTCTGACGCCGCTCGCGGAGGGGCTCACAAAGGGAACGAGCGCCGAACGACGCCTCAAAACCTTTTTTGGTCTTTCGGTCTTGGACGGGCTCGGCCAATTAAGCGGCGCCGAGATCGGCGCAGCGGCCACCGCGATCCTTTACGTCGAGCGCACCCAGATGGCCGCTCGTCCGTCCCTCGGCCTGCCGATGCGCCAGGCGCAAGGCATGCGGATGGAGATCGATGCGGCCACCCGTGCCAGTCTCGAGCTCGCCAAGACCCTGGCTGGCCAGAGAGAAGGTACGCTCCTCGCGGCGATCGACCAAACGATCACGGCGCCGGGAAGCCGGCTCTTGGCCGAGCGGCTGGCCGCGCCTTTGACCGATCCCGAAGCGATTTGTCAACGCCTCGATGCAATCGAGTTTTTCGCCGGCGCGGACCATCTGCGCATGCAGATAAGGACGGCGCTCAAAGCGGTGCCGGATGTGTGCCGCGCTCTATCCCGTCTCTCGCTCGACCGCGGCGGTCCTCGGGATCTTGGCCTTCTGTGCGAGGGCCTCGCTGCTGCGGCGGCGGTTGCCGAGGGGCTCGGGCAGGCTGGTCCCCTGCCACAGGCGATTGCGGAAGCGCAGGCGGCTGTGACAAAACTGGATCAGGCGATCGAAGCGAAGCTCCGCGACGCGCTGGCGCCCTCCCTGCCGCTTAACCGGCGCGATGGCGGATTCATTCGGGAACAATATGACGTGGGGCTCGATGCGGCGCGCGCGCTGCGTGATGAAAGCCGCAGCATCATCGCCGCGCTGCAGGCGCGCTATGGCGAGCTTACTGGGATCAAGCCGCTCAAGGTCAAGCACAATCATTTCCTTGGCTTCTTCATCGAGGTTCCGCAAGCGCCGGGCGAGCGTCTGTTGAAACCGCCGCATGATGGATTTTTCATCCATCGCCAGACCATGGCTGGCGCGATGCGTTTCTCGACTCGCGAGCTTGCCGAGATCGAAGCAAAGATCGCCTCGGCGGCGGGTGACGCCCTCGCCCGCGAAGAGGCGATCTTTGCGGAACTTGCCGGTCTCGTCCTCACCTATCAAGCCGAGATTCGAGGCATGGCGCAGGCGCTCGCCGCGATCGATGTGGCGGCGGGACTGGCCGAACTGGCGAGGCGCCTAAACTGGTCGCGGCCGCAGGTTGATCGCTCGCTCGCCTTCGTCATCGAGGAAGGGCGCCATCCGGTGGTCGAAGCGGCGCTTCGCCGTGAGGGCCAGGCCTTTGCGGGCAATGCTTGCGATCTTTCCGGCAAGCCCGGCAAGGGCGGCCGCATCGCTGTCGTGACCGGCCCCAATATGGCGGGCAAATCCACTTTCTTGCGGCAGAATGCGCTGATCGCGATCCTCGCCCAGATGGGCGCCTTCGTGCCGGCCAAGCGCGCTTCCATCGGGATCATCGACAAGCTTTATTCGCGCGTCGGCGCGGCCGATGATCTGGCGCGCGGCCGTTCGACCTTTATGGTCGAGATGATCGAGACCGCGGCCATTCTCAACCAGGCGGGTGAGCGCTCGCTCGTGATCCTTGATGAGATCGGCCGCGGCACCGCGACTTTCGACGGTCTTGCCATCGCCTGGGCGGTCATCGAGCATCTCCATGAGAAGAACCGGTCGCGGGCGTTGTTCGCCACCCATTTCCACGAATTGACACGCCTCTCTGAAAAGCTTGGTCGCCTTGATAATCTCACCGTACGGGTCACCGATTGGAACGGCGAGGTCGTCTTTCTGCACGAGATCGTACCGGGCGCCGCCGACCGGTCCTACGGTATCCAGGTGGCGAAGCTCGCCGGTTTGCCGCCGCCGGTTCTGGCGAGAGCGCGTGAGCTGCTGCGCGAATTTGAAGCGGCCGACCGTCGCACCCGGCTTGATCAGTCGCTTGCCGAATTGCCCTTATTCAGTGTGCCTGCGCTGGTTGAGGCGGCGGTTGCGCCAAAGGATCTTTTGGGTGACGCTTTGGATGCGATCCATCCAGATGAACTCACCCCGCGCGCCGCGCTCGAGGCGCTTTACAAGCTAAAGGCGCTACGCACTCAATTGCGATGATCTACGACCGACTCGATGCTAAATCACCATGATTAATTCTTGAAAAGACGCAGGTAAGCATATACTTTGCCGTATGAGCCGTATAATTTCTAATAGATGATGCTACCTTTCAACTTGAGTGGTGAATAAGAAAAGATGCCAACAACTCCTTTTAGTGCCAGGATGTCATGGCGTCAACAATACTTTAGTATATTATCAAATTACTATTGGAATCCAAAATATTTAGGGCTAGAATCAATACAATGGCGCAAATTACCAAGAGTCAATGGAGCCGCGCAAATTCCAATAGAGAAGCTCAATCAAAATGGGCCAATTTACACTCGAAGAAAGAAGCACGCCGATTTAGTACATGACCTAAATAGATACGAAGAAATTCTTAATCATTTCTTCAATATAACTTTTTCAATTACTCCCGATGCGTTAATTGCAAAATTGTTTTGCTCGCAGTTCAATCTGCCGGACAAAGGCCCGTTTTCGTATAATGAGAGGCTAGAGTTGGGCTGGGAGGCGGACATTGTCCAACCCGACGCCTTTATTCTCTCGAAAGATTCCGCCATTGCTATCGAATTGAAGCTTGGCTCGCTCTCGTCACGGGAACAGGTATTAAAATATCTGATCATTCTTGCGCATTTGTCCATGAGCCGCAGCAATCTTTCCAGCTTCAACCTCTTGTTCATCTGTCCTGAGGGATCGTCTGATAAGCTGCTCAATAGCTGCGGTCTCATGAAGGATGGCAGGTTCACGGACAATTATGTGCAGGATGCAGAGGGTCTCCTTAGGAAAAAAGTGCGGGCTGAATTGGATAAATGCCGTACAGTTCTTGACCGGCTGATGGCTAAGGTAGCGGTGAAGATCATGAGTTGGTCTGATTTATACATCGCGCTAAATGATGTCCGCAGGCGGCTCCACTCGGACGATCCATATCAGCAAACTTTGTCCCGATTGTTGGACGGATTTCTAGAACAACTTAAATTTCAGCGGGACAGTAACGGAATCACTGATGCACAGCTCGACCAAAGCAGATTGCTATTCAAAGACGCTTTGGAAGCTCAAATGTGGGCGGAAAAATTGGATTGCAGTACACCCCAAAGTGAGTGTGACCGCCGTAAATCGCTTATCGGTTATGTCTGTACAACCAACTGGGGTGGTGTTTCCGTTATCCGCCAATGTGAAGTATCAACGACAGACGAGCTTGAAACATTCGTAGCCGCACTCAAGGATGGGAAAAGTCCTATATCTCTAAAGTTTAGATGGGCGTCAGACTTCGACACGCCAATATTCAGTAGTCACCCCCTTAGCTAAGGGTTCGTCTGATCAGGCGGCGAAGCTCTTGAATCGACAAGCGGTCGGCTGATGTCACGAAATACAAGAGGCAACAGCGCGTGAATGACGTCCTCATGCAGGCAAAGGACATGTCTTTGGCATCAAGGGATTGCATCAAGTAATCGCTCTATCCAAAGCCTGACCCTCCGCGAGTTCTCTATGCAGATACGCCAACTCAAAGAAATGGCAAGATTTCTTCCAGCTCTTGAAAAATCGGATTTTAAAGCAGGAGAATGGGTGAGCTCAAAAGAAATAGAGCCTAGTGCGTTTACCATGCCCTATGTGGACTATGATGAAATCACGAAGGAGTTCGTCAAGAGCGCCTATGATCATAATTGGGTACAGATGGATTTTGATTGGCCTCAATGGTTTCAATCGCGAGAAGCGCTTATGCTGCGCGATGATGAAGCCACGCTCGCACGCGCATCGGCCGAGCAAATCGCTAAATTGCTGACCGTCATCATCCGCAAGGATCGCTTTTGCGAAGGCGAATTACTGGCAGCGTTCGAATCAGGATTGATCCTGCGCATTGTGCGCAGAGTTGAAGCGCTTCTTGAAACGGAAAAATAACTCCCTCAAAGATCTTGCATGGATGGTTGAATCCTAATCGAAATTTCTTCCACCAGCGGGGTAAAAGCCTCCCAAAGCTTTTCCTTCAGTAGTTCTTCCATCGGCAAAGTCGGCCATCCTTTGATACTGCCGTTAGATTTTATAGTTGATGATGGCAAACTTTGGATCTGCTTAAGAAGACTCTGTCGAGTATCGTCCTCACGGTAGGCTGGATAAGCTCTAAGAAAGGACAGACTTATTTCCACGAGGTTCGTACGTCTTCTCATGAAGAAGATATTCTTGGTGCCATTTTGAGGACACGCCGCAAGTGCTTCCTGGCTCTGTGTCAATGCGACATCCCAGTGCTTTGAACGAAGGCAATTTGACGAGTCGTTCGCAACCCTGACGTTGTGGCTCACCAAGGCTTTCGAGCCAGTCGGCTTCCGAAAGTCGCACAGTCGGTTCTGAAACCGCCTTTATGGACTGCGCGCGCTCGGTCTGCCCGTAAAGACGCGGGACAAGAATACGCTTATCGGAATTGCTCGTGAACTGCTCCATCTCGATCGCAAGGACTTCGGCCGGACGCATCTGTTCGTTCAAGAACTCAACGATCCGCACCAGTTCTTTAGGAATATGGTCAGCGACGAAAACCAGGCGTACTCGGCCAGAACGCAAATTTGCCTCAACTGCACGCCAGTACATTTCCGTGCTGGTGTCACCAATGAATTCAGCGAGATTTATGTCGGGATCCTGGCCGGAGTTCTGGGTTGTATCTCGATAGGCCTGTATAACGCGATCGATAGGCCAATAAGCTACGCCATTGGCTGCATATTCGAGCATCTGTGCAACGACCTCACGGCGCGTGCGAGTGTCCGATGAACGCTTGACCTCGACGAGCACAGGGACGCCTTGAACATCCAAGAACAGATGATCCAGAGACCATCGATCAGCTCCATTTACTGCGTCAGGGACAGGTTGCTCGCGGCGAACCAAAAGTAGTTTGCCATCGGTTCCACCTGCTGAGCGTAATGCTTGGCAAGCAAAATCTGGAAGAGATCTTCAGAGCTATAATCAGTCCGATTTAGTTCAGTTATTTGGTTGTCAGATTTCGAGGAGAAAAACATTGTCCATGCATATGGCCTGAAAAATATAAAAGTAATTACAAGGTAATTCACGTGAGAATGGCTGCGATTGGTCAAGGCTAATGGGCGCGGTTCACGCAGAAATCCACGACGTCATTCAAGGCGACCTTCCAAGGTGAAGGCGGGAACAATTCCAATGCGTCGCGTGCCATCGCTCCATAATGGCGGGCCCGCTCGACCGTGTCCTCAAGGGCACGATGCTTGTGCAGTGTGGCAATGGCGGTCTCGAGATCGCCTTCCTCGATTAGGCCGCTTTCCAAGGTCCGCCGCCAGAACTCCCTTTGCTTTTGGGTTCCGCGACGAAAGGACAGGACGACCGGCAGGGTGATCTTGCCCTCGCGGAAATCATCACCGACATTCTTGCCGAGCTTGGCCGATGTGCCGCCATAGTCGAGCGCGTCATCGATCAGTTGAAAGGCGATACCGAGATTGAGGCCATAGCCGCGGCAGGCGGCGATCTCGGGCTTCGGTCGTCTCCCAAGCAGGGCGCCGACTTCCGAGGCCGCGCCAAAAAGCGCCGCCGTCTTAGCCCGAATCACGGCGAGATAATCATCCTCACTCGTTTGCGTGTCCTTGGCCGCGGAAAGCTGCATGACCTCGCCCTCGGCGATGATCGCCGCCGCGCTTGACAGCGTGTCGAGGCAGGGAAGGGAACCGACCTCCACCATCATCTTGAAGGCCTGGCCGAGCAGATAATCGCCGACCAGCACGCTCGCCTCGTTCCCCCACAGCATGCGGGCGGCGAGTTGGCCGCGGCGCATGTCGCTCTCGTCGACGACATCGTCGTGCAGGAGCGTCGCGGTATGCATGAATTCCACCGAGGCGGCGAGCTTGATATGGCCCAATCCCGTGTAGCCGCAAAGCCCTGCTGTCGCCAAGGTCAGCATGGGCCGCAGCCGCTTGCCGCCCGAGGAGATCAAATGATTGGCGACTTCGGGGATCATCGAGACATCGGAGGCGGCGCGGGAGAGGATCGTTTGATTGACCCGCTCCATATCCGCCCCGACCAAAGCCAGCAGCCCGTCAATGCCGGACTCCGGCATTTTCTCTTCGAGGGGAATGACAACGCCCAATGAACTCTCCCGATGCCGGCGCAACCACGAATGATGCGGCTTCTCTTAAGGCGCAACAAAGAGCAAATCAAACGCCAAGTCGGGGAGATTAACAGGAACGGCCATCTTCAAACACAAACAATAATGAAACTTTGGAATTCGTCATTGTCGCAAGGCCTAATCTTCGGCCGGGGCATCGCTTCCGGCCTAGACGCTCTTGCCGGCCTACCGAAAAACCACCAAATTCCTAAATGTTCGCTTGGTGTGAGCGGCTCGATCGGGATGGACGGTGAAAACGCCAAAAAGGAAAGCTCCGGAAGGGCTGCAGGCGCCTTCCGCCTTGCCGATTGCAGAGCGAGGTGGCGGCTCGCGCGCGTCAGAAGAGACCAGAATAGCTTGGAGATGTGGGATGGCTGAGGCATCGGTCTTTTCCTTCGAGGCCGGGAGAACCGATGCGTTTCTCGACGGGCGGCTGCACCTGCGGCAAGCCGCGCACGGGCACCGTGCCGGCACCGATGCGCTTTTGCTGGCGGCGGCGGCGCCCGGCGATTTTTCCGGTTTCGCCATCGATGTAGGCGCTGGTGTGGGCGCTGCGGGTCTCGCGCTTGCGGTCACACGGCCTCATGCGAGCATCGCCCTTTTGGAGAAGGACCCCGGGCATGCCGCCTGCGCACGGGCCAATTTGCTTGAGAATGGCTTGACGGGGCGAGGCTTCGTCGCCGAGGCTGATCTTGTCTCGCCGATCAGCCGTCGCACTGCCGGATTGAACGAAGAAAGCGCCGGGCTCGTCCTGACCAATCCGCCCTTTTTCGACCCGGACCATGTGCGGCTTTCGCCCGACCCTGCCAAAAGGCGCGCCCATGCGATGCCGACTGTGGGCCCGGACGCTCTCGTTGATTGGATCGCAGCCGCTTTGGCCTTGGTCGCGCCTTCGGGGATGTTCATTCTCATTCATCGACCGGAAGCCTTGACTGTGATCCTTAATAGTCTCAATCGGCGGGTCGGCGCGATCACCTTGCTGCCGGTGCATCCCCGCCGGGAGGCTCGGGCCAGCCGCATTCTGTTGCGTGGCACGAAAGGCAGTCGCGCGCCGCTTGGGATTGCGCCGCCGCTCTTTCTGCATGATAAAAATGGATTTACCGTCGTCGCGGAGGCCATCCACCGCCACGCACAGCCGCTCGTTTGGTGAAAAAGCCCAATTGCCAAGAGTAACTACCCGGCCTTGTCCGGCATAGCCCGGATAGGAATGGGTTTGTTGCTCACTTTATGAGGGCGGCGTGGCCTCACCACGTGCGCCGCTCTCTGCGTAGTCGGTCGATCGCTGCTTCTCGGTAACAGCGTCGTTGGTTATTGAGAGCCGTCAAAAGAAAGCCAAGCTTATGTGTGGTAGTGATGGTGGTGATGGTGGTGATGATGATGGTGATGGTAGTGGTGGGCTTTTTGCGGGACGGCTTCCGTGGGCAGGGATTGGGCGCTCTGTTCCACAGCCGTGGCGGCCTCGGAGATGCCAGCGATGGGGGCCGCATCAGCCTGACTCAGCAAACCGAAGGAGGCTGCAAGAACACTCGCCAAGCCAACCTTGGATAAAATCCGAACATGCATGTTCATTCTCCCTAAGAGACTGTTGATCCCCGGATGGGCTTCCGGCGCCTCCGCGACAATTCAGTTTTTGAATGGACGCCTGAAGAACATGCCCTCAATCATTTGCCGGGTCAAGCAGCGAGCCTCGCTTATCCAAGACTAAATCCCTGTTCTCAATACAGTTTTGTGAATGCTTGGGCTTGGAGCAGGAGGCGATAAAGGGCAAGGCGCTCATACGCCCGAATATCGCGGGCCGATCCTGATCATTTTGGATCGACCGGATCCAGAAATCACCGAGATTGAGGACGGCCGGCGCGAACCGGCCGTCCTCTCTCACTGAACAGTAGCGCTCCCTACCAATAGTAGCGATACCCGTAATACGGCCTGTAATAATAGGGATAATAAGAACCCCCGTAATAATAGCGATGATAATAATGGCGACGGTAGGGGTGATGCCAGTAATAGTGGCGATAATAATGACGCCGATAGTAGCCCCGATGCCTGTAATAGGCTCTGTGGTAATAATACGTTTTTTCAACATGGCTTTCTGGTGCCACAAGGCTCTTCACGATCTCCGCGCCAGCCGGAAGACCGGCGGGCGGCGCGGCTTTCACAGTTTGGGTCAGGCCGCCAAACGCGGCGAAGGCCGCAATGGCCGCGATCCGCAATCGCTTCATTTCCACTCCTTCCGCTTTAAAGTTTTGGCCTAGAAAATCCGGTTGCAAGACACCTTACGAAATTTGGGGGCTTGCCTGCTCATGCCAAGCCCCCGGGAGCAAATTTGCTGAATCTTAGTGGATTTAATCTGACAGCCTTATAGTGATGATGCTGCAGGGGGTGGATCCACGATCATGAGACGGGCAAAATCGTGAAAGTGATCGTCGCTCGATCTGCCATCAAATTCGACGATCGAGAAGGATCCTGGACCCTCGGGTGCCTCCCTTCCGGTCGCTCCAAATTTCCCGGCGATCAAATTCGACAGACGGGGTTGATGACAATGGCCAAGCTGGCCTTGCCTTGTTTGAAAGGCTATGGGGATGGGGCTCGCGAACGCCCGCGTCCTTCGGGAGGCCTCCTTGCGATGCCCGTTGGCGGACATCTCCGTGCTCGACGCATGTGGCCTCAAAGGAGCTCGTGAAAAGGGAATGAACGGCTTGACTTCGCTTGATCCAACACGCGGCTTTCAGGATCTGATCCTGACTTTGCAATCCTTCTGGGCCGGGCAGGGCTGTGTGATCCTGCAGCCTTATGATTTGGAGATGGGAGCCGGCACGTTCCATCCGGCGACGGCGTTGCGGGCGCTTGGCCCCAAGCCCTGGAAGGCCGCCTATGTCCAGCCGTCACGGCGGCCCAAGGATGGCCGTTATGGCGAAAACCCGAATCGCCTCCAGCATTTCTACCAGTTCCAGGTGATCCTGAAACCCTCACCTGAGGATCTGCAAGCGCTTTACCTTGCTTCACTCGAAGCCATCGGCATCGACATGCTACTGCATGACATCCGCTTCGTCGAGGATGATTGGGAAAGCCCGACGCTCGGCGCCTGGGGGCTTGGCTGGGAATGCTGGTGCGATGGGATGGAGGTCTCGCAGTTCACTTATTTTCAGCAAGTGGCGGGGATCGAATGCGCGCCTGTCTCCGGCGAATTGACCTATGGTCTTGAGCGGCTCGCCATGTATGTGCAGGGCCTCGACAATGTTTTTGATCTGAATTTCAACGGCCGCGAGGGACTCGAGAAAATCACTTATGGCGATGTGTTCAAGGAGGCCGAGGCGCAATATTCACGCTATAATTTCGAGGCCGCCAGGACGGAGATTCTATTCCAACATTTCAAGGATGCAGAGGCAGTATGTCAGGCACTTCTAGGCGCCGATCCCGCAGCGGGGTGCCCCTCGATGGTGCTCCCCGCTTATGACCAATGCGTCAAGGCCTCGCATATCTTCAATCTTCTCGATGCGCGCGGCGTGATTTCCGTGACCGAGCGGCAGAGCTATATTTTGCGGGTGCGCGATTTGGCCAAAGCTTGTGGCGCCGCCTGGCTCAAGACCGCAGTTGGCGGCGCCCTCTGATTGAGAGTAACCCCTGCAAGGTGCATTTCGAGCACAATTGTTCGTGCCCGCGCCCTTAACCGAGAAAGGGCTTAATAGTAATAATAGTAGGGGTAGGGGCCATAATAATAGGGGTAGGCGTAGCCTCCGGTCGCCAAGGCGAAGGGGAGGGTTGCCAGGCCAACCGCTGTGCCTGTGGCAGCGGCAACCGGGTTCCAGGCATAATATCTGTGGTAACGGTGATGCCGGTAATAGGCATAGTGGTGGTAGTAGCGATGGTGATAGTGCCGATAGTGGTGATAATAAGCCACTGAAGTGATCTCGGACTGTTGTGGTCGCAGGGATTGCGGATCAGTCACGCTCATCGGACCAGCCGTGGCCGTGACCGCCGAACTCAGCAAGGCCGCGCCGGAGAGGACCGAAATTTTCATCTTGTCCATGACACACCTCCTGTAAAAAGGGACAAACGCGCGTCTTATTCATTCGTTCCGAGAGGATTGAGAGCCGTGGACAAGGCCAAGATGCCTTTCCGTTCGCCGCGATTTTGTATGGTCTTTCCTTTCAGGTCAGTCCGCGTCTATAGAAAAGCCACGCCAAAGCGGGATGCGCAAAAAGGGGCCCTCCTGTTTGCTTAACCTCTGCCAAGTGATCTTAGCGTATGACCTGACTTGCCGGCCGAATCACAATGCCCGAGCTTCTACTTGAACTTTTCAGCGAGGAAATTCCCGCCCGCATGCAGGCAAAAGCGGCGGCGGATCTGAGTGGGCTTGTTCTTGCGGCTCTGGAGGCGCGCGGTCTTACACCCGACGCGGCCGTGAGTTTTGCCACGCCGCGCCGGCTTGTACTGCATCTGATCGGCCTGCCGCAAAACCAGCCCGATACGCGCGAGGAAAGGCGCGGACCGCGGGTCGGCGCGCCGGAGACAGCCGTGCAGGGATTTTTGAAGAGCGCGGGCCTTGCTTCGCTCGCTGAGGCCAAGATCGAGCGCGATCCGAAGAAAGGCGAATTCTACGTTGCCATCCTCGAGCAGAAGGGCAGGCTGACGCGTGATGTCTTGGCCGAGATTTTGCCGGCCGTCATCAAGGATTTTCCCTGGCCGAAATCGATGCGCTGGGGCGCCGCCTCGCTGCGCCCTGAGGCGTTTCGCTGGATTCGCCCGCTGCACGCCATACTGGCGACCTTTGGCATAGAGACAGAAGATCCGGAGATCGTTCCTTTTTCCGTCGATGGCATCAAAGCCAGCAATTTCACTTTTGGCCACCGGTTTATGGCCCCGCAGTTGATCAAGGTGCGCCGCTTCGATGATTATGTTCCGGCGCTTGAGAAAGCCAGGGTGGTGCTCGATCCGGCAAGGCGGCGCGACATCATTCTGCATGATGCGCGCGATCTGGCATTGGCGCAGGGGCTTGCCCTCGTCGAGGATGAAGCGCTGCTCAATGAAGTCGCAGGGCTCGTCGAATGGCCGGTGGTATTGACCGGCGAGTTCGATGCCGCTTTTCTCGATCTGCCGCCGGAGGTGATCCGCACGACGATCCGCGTCAATCAGAAATGCTTCGTCTTGAAGGAGCCGGCGACGGAGCGGCTTAGCGCCAAATTCCTGCTTGTCGCGAATATTGACGCCCCCGATGGCGGAAAGGCGATCGCCGCCGGCAATGGCCGAGTGGTCAAGGCGCGCCTTGCGGACGCCAAATTCTTCTATGAAAGCGATCTCAAGATCCGGCTTGTGGACCGCCTGGCGGATCTTGAGCCCATCATTTTCCACGATAAGCTCGGCAGCCAGGGCGCGCGGGCGCGCCGTATCGCGCGTCTCGCCGGCCGGATCGCCCGTTTGATCGGGGCGCCCGAAGCGCTCACCGAGCGGGCGGGTCTCCTCGCCAAGACCGATCTCACCTCTGAAATGGTCGGCGAATTTCCCGAGCTGCAAGGCGTGATGGGCTATTATTACGCATTGGCGCAAGGCCAAGAGCCGAGCATCGCCGAAGCGATCCGAGATCACTATAAGCCACAGGGCCCAAGCGACCGTGTGCCGTCCGCGCTGGTCTCCGTCTGCGTCGCGCTCGCCGATAAAATCGATACGCTTGCCGGCTTCTTCGCCATCGATGAGAAGCCGACCGGCAGCAAGGATCCTTACGCGCTGCGCCGCGCGGCGCTCGGCATCATCGCCCTCGTGCTCGAAAACCGGCTACGCCTCTCCCTCAAAACCCTTTCCGAAGCTTTCGCGGAGATTTTCAGCGCGGAAGCCCGTAGGGGAGCCGAAGTGGCCAGCGGGACGTCGCCCCCACTCGAAGGTCTCGATGCCCTTTTTCCTTTGCTCATGAGCTTTTTTATGGAACGGCTCAAAGTCTATTTGCGCGAGCGTGGCGCCCGCCATGATCTCCTCGATGCCGTCTTCGCTCTCGAAGATCAGGATGATCTTCTGTTGATCGTCGAGCGCGCCGCCGCTCTTCAGCGTTTTCTTGAAACAGAGGACGGGGCCGATCTGCTCGCCGGCTATCGCCGGGCCGCCAATATTCTGCGCGCTGAGGAAAAAACCGATGGGGCAGGGGCTTTTGAGGACCTCAGCGATCGAACCCTCTTTCAGCAGTCCGAGGAGAATAATCTCTGGGTGCAGCTTCAAATTGTCGCGGCCTCGACAAGGCAACATCTGGCGGCGGCCAGTGCCGATATCGGCCACAAGGTGTTTGCGGGCCAGACGCCTTTTGAAGCGGCAATGGAGTCGCTTGCCTCCTTGCGTCCTTCGGTCGATGCGTTTTTTGACAAGGTGACCGTGAACGCGCCGGATCCTATCTTTCGCAAGAACCGCCTGCGGCTCCTGAATGAATTGCGAAGCGCGATGCAGGAGGTCGCTGACTTTGCCAAGGTCGTCGGCTGATCTTCCTCCGTGGCGCCAACACCTAGCCCACCATGCTTTCCGACCATGCTTACGAGTGATTTAGGTCTGCGCTTGGGCAGCTTAGAGGTCTGTACCGTAAGAACCGGCGGCCAATTCCTTGAGCCCCTCAAGGTTGAGAATCTTCATCCGGCTAGGCGTGAGAAGAGCAATGAACCGGTCATGCTTCAACTTTGTGAGCGTTCGAGAGACGGTTTCGACGGTCAAGCCCAGATAATCGGCAATATCGCTGCGCGTCATTGGCACATCCACGGTCTGGCTGCCGTCGCTGTCT
>DATJTB010000306.1:0-4576 GCA_035503795.1 Methylocella sp. | reverse complement strand
AGAGCATCGGACCCAAAAGTGGGAACCGGTTTTGGGTCCGATGCTCAAACAAAAAGATGGAGCGGCATCTCGATCCGATTTGAACGTTTGCTGCTCTAGCACAGACGCTGCAATGGCGGTGGCAGGGTGATAAGGGCGCAAAGCGCCCGGCAAGGCAGGATCATGCGTGTTGAAATTCGCGTTCCCTCGCTCGGCGAATCGGTGACCGAGGCGACCATCGGGCGCTGGTTCAAGAAAGCCGGCGAAGCGGTCAAGGTCGATGAGCCGATCGTCGAGCTCGAAACCGACAAAGTCACACTTGAAGTCAATGCCCCCGCCGCCGGCACACTCACAGAGATCCTTGCCAAGGACGGGGCGACGGTGGCGCCCGGCGCGCTCCTTGGCCAGATCGGCGATGGCTCAGGTGCCGGGGTGGCGCAGCCATTGGCCGCCGAGATGAAGCCGCCCGCTTCACCTGCACCTCCGCCTTCTCCTGCACCAGCCCCGATCGCCGCACCAGAGGCTGCGCCGCCCGAGGCCGGACCCGCCATGCCACCCTCGCCGGCTGCCGCCAAGATCGCCGCCGATCATGACCTTGATCCAGCGGCACTTGATGGCTCCGGCAAACGGGGCCAGCTGCTCAAGGGCGATGTGCTCGAAGCCCTCGCCAAAATGCCAGCGCCGGCGCCTCAACCTGCCGTGCCCTTCGTGCCTCAGCCGGCTCCGCCGCCCGCGGCGCGCAGCCCGCAACCTGCGATGGGCCAGGATCATGAAGAGCGCATGCCGATGTCACGGCTGCGGCAGACCATCGCGCGGCGGCTCAAGGAGGCGCAGAACGCCGCCGCCATGCTCACGACCTTCAACGAGGCTGATATGAGCGCCATCATCGATCTGCGTGCCCGCTACAAGGATCCGTTCGAGAAAAAACATGGCGTGAGGCTCGGCTTCATGGGTTTTTTCGTCAAGGCCTGCGTGGGCGCGCTCAAGACCGTGCCCTCGGTCAATGCCGAGATCGACGGCACCGACATCATCTACAAGGATTACTACCATCTCGGCGTCGCGGTCGGCACCGACAAGGGCCTCGTCGTGCCGGTCGTTCGCCAATGCGATCAGCTCTCGCTCGCCGGCATTGAAAAGTCGATCGCCGATCTCGGCAAGCGGGCACGGGCTGGGACGTTGAAGATCGAGGAGCTGCAGGGCGGCACTTTCACCATTACCAACGGCGGCATCTATGGCTCGCTCATGTCGACGCCGATTCTCAACGTGCCGCAATCGGGCATTCTTGGCATGCACAAGATCCAGGAGCGGCCGGTCGCGATCGGTGGCAAGGTGGAGATCCGCCCGATGATGTATCTCGCCCTGACCTACGATCACCGGCTGGTCGATGGCAAGGAGGCGGTGACATTCCTCGTCGCGGTCAAAGAGGCGCTGGAAGATCCCGCGCGGCTGGTTCTGGATATTTGAGGTCAGCGTCATGCTTCTGTGACGCAAACACATGAGTTAGCTGAGCATCAAAAACCGGAAAGCAGATGCGGTGGCAAAAATTGAGGAACTTTCCGAACGCACCGACAAACTTTCAGGGAACTAAGATGAGTATTTGCCGCCTTCAATGATTACGAAGGCTAGGAGATCGATTTCGAGTCGGACGCCTTGCGACGGAGGATCGGTGAATCTAGGCGCTCTCGCCCTTCTCTATAAATAATTCGAAATCTGGTCCGCCAGATCCCTCTTGGGGTGAGATCGTGAATGGAGCAGAGTACGGATTACATCATTCGCGGCGGCGCCGAGGGACGCGAGCGGCTAAGGATCCTCGCCCGCATCATGTCGGCGAGCACGGCGTCGCTATTTGACCGCCTTGCCGTCCGCGAGGAGCAACACTGCCTCGATGTGGGCTGCGGCGGCGGCGATGTCACTTTGGAGTTTGCGAGACGCATAGGCCCACGCGGCCGCGCCATCGGCGTGGACATCGATGCAACGCAGCTCGACATCGCCCGCCACGAAGCGGCTGCGGCGGGAATTCGCAATGTGGAGTACCGGTTGCTTGACGCCAGAACCATGGATGCGGATTTAGGCCCTGTCTTCGATATTGTTTATGCGCGGTTCCTGCTCACTCATCTCCAAGACCCCTCGCTCGCAGTTGCCGCCTTTTACCGCTATCTACGGCCAGGCGGGCTTGTTATTGTCGAGGATATCGACTTCAGCGGCTATTTCACCTATCCTGAATCTGACGCCTTTCAACGCTACAAGGACCTCTACTGCACCTTGGTCCGCCGCCGCGGCTGTGACCCGAACATCGGGCCGCGCTTGCCCTTTCTGCTCACTGATGGCGGCTTTGAGGGGGTGAATATGACCCTTATCCAGCCGATTGGAACAAGCGGCGAGGTCAAACTCCTGAACCCCATCACTTTGGAAAACATCGCTGGCGCCATTCTGCGAGATGGCCTTGCCACGCGCCAGGAGATCGACGGCATGGTGGATGATCTCACGCGCTTCGCAGCGAATCCGCGAACCGTGGCAGGGGTGCCGCGCATCATCCAAGCCTGGGGCCGTAGGCCCGCGCAATTGGACAGACCTCATGACTTATGATCTCACCGTTATCGGAACCGGCCCCGGCGGCTATGTCTGCGCGATCCGCGCCGCCCAGCTCGGCCTCAAGGTCGCGGTTGCCGAAAGGCGCAAGACCTTTGGCGGCACCTGCCTCAATATCGGCTGCATCCCGTCGAAGGCGCTGCTCCACGCTTCGGACAAATTCGCCGAGGCGGCGCATGAGCTCGAAGGTTTCGGAGTCCTCACCGGCGAGCCGCAACTCGATCTCGCCCGCATGATGAAGCATAAGGACGAGACGGTCGCCGCCAATGTGAATGGCGTCGCCTATCTTTTCAAGAAGAACGGGATTGCCGCTTATCATGGCACCGGCCGCATTGCGGCGCCGGGCCTCGTCGAGGTCAAAGCCGAGGATGGCTCGACCCAAACAATCGAGACAAAAAACATCATCATCGCGACCGGCTCAGAGCCGGTCCCGCTGCCCGGCGTCATTATCGATGAAAAACGGATTATATCCTCGACCGGCGGGCTGGAGCTCGCCAAGGTCCCGGGGAAATTGCTCATCGTTGGGGCAGGCATCATTGGGCTCGAACTCGGCTCGGTTTGGAGTCGGCTGGGAGCCGAGGTCACGATCGTCGAATTCCTGGACCGCATCCTGCCCGGCGCTGACGCCGAGGTTGCCAAGCAGTTCCAGCGGATTCTGGAAAAACAGGGGTTCCGGTTCCTCCTCGGCCATAAGGTGACGAAAATCGATCAAGGGGCCGCGGATCTCACCGTCCATATCCAGCCTTCAAGTGGCGGCGAAGACAAGACGCTGTCCGCCGATCATGTGCTTGTCGCGATCGGCCGAAGGCCAGTAACGGAGGGGCTCGGCCTCGACGCCGTCGGCGTGGCGCTTGATCGCGGCCGGGTCGTGATCGACGATCATTTCGCCACCAATGTTCCGGGGATTTACGCGATCGGCGATGTGGTGCGCGGCCCCATGCTCGCCCATAAGGCCGAGGATGAGGGCATCGCGGTTGCCGAGATCATCGCCGGCCAGCACGGCCATGTGAATTATGAAGCGATCCCCTCCGTCATTTACACCATGCCGGAATTGGCCTCGGTCGGCGCGAGTGAGGAGGATCTGAAAGCGCGCAACATCGCCTACAGGATAGGCAAGTTTCCCTTCACCGCCAATGGCCGGGCGCGCGCGGCGCGCCACACGGAAGGCTTCGTCAAAATCCTCGCCGATGCGGCAAGCGACCGCGTGCTCGGTGTCCATATCATCGCGGCGGCGGCAGCCGAACTCATCGCGGAAGCCTGCGTGCTGATCGACTTCGGCGGCTCCGCCGAGGATCTGGCCCGGATTTGCCACGCGCATCCGACCTTTTCCGAAGCGGTGCGCGAGGCGGCGCTCGGCGTCGCCAAGCGCTCAATCCATATTTGACCGCATCTCCTGGGAGTTTCACCCTAGAGAGAAGGCCTACTCCGCCAGGCAGGATAGGAGTTTGTCCGATCTGGCTCTGAAATCTTACAAGGTTAGGACGGCTATTAGTCTTCGATAATGGGATGAGCCAAGGAGGGTGTTAAAAACTCTATTTTCTCTGTGACGAGCACGCAACAGAAGAAGTACTTATGGTGCAGTGGCTAAACGATGTAAGGAACATCAGAGGACGCCACCGTCATGACGCTCAAGCACCTTGCCGCCGTCGCCCTGCAACGACAGATTGAGAGGAAAATCCGAAAGGTTAACGCTGTTCCAGTACCAGACGACGGCACTGAGTCCTGAGGTTTTGTATGACAACTGATTTAGCGGCACCACCCTATAACAAACCTCCAATCATAGAAGCTATCCAAGCCTAGGCGTAAGCCCCAACGGAAACATTCTGGCTGCATGGCTTAATGGTGATGAACGAATTACAGTTCAGTTTTTACCTGAGGATCATGCCATCGCAACTTTGATTAGACGAGGGATACGGGAGAAAGAGACGGTATCCTGGCGCGGCCATGTCGTTGACCTCAAATTTTTTATCGATCGCTTTGGCATACCAGGCTGCCTGATTGCTGGTTC
>DATJTB010000305.1:0-9772 GCA_035503795.1 Methylocella sp. | reverse complement strand
ATCGGCGGCAAGGAGCGCTATGTTTATCTGCCCAAACCCTTGCCCGTTCATCTCGAATATTTCACCGCTTACGTCGATGAATTCGGCGATCTGCAATTGCGCGAGGATCTATACGGCTATTCCCGGAAGGTGCGCGCCGCGCTCGGCCTCGAACCGCCGGGCCCACGTGCCTCGGCGATGTAAACGTTCTTTTGCCCGATCTTTGCTCAAACGCCCGAGATAGAAGAACTGATTCGGCAAAAAGGGTCATCCGCCCTCTACATAATGGCAACCGAAGCGATCGCGGGTAGAGGGTCGTGTGTGTGGATGCCGCCCTCAGGCCTTGACGGCCGCGATGAGAGAACTAATTACAACGCGCTCAGATAAGCTGGACAGGACGGCGATAAACGCCGAAGGTGTTGCCCCCGCTCAAAAGAGGGTGCCGAATGCCGGAGCCGTCGCCAACGCGTCCCCCGATCAGATCGCTGGCGATCATAGCAATTGTCGTTGCGGTCGGCGCCGGGGCCTTCGCCTACACGGCGGGATGGCTTTCCCCCACGCGTCTCACGCCGACCAGGATCGTCGACTCGCTTACGCCGCCCGGCGGTCCGTCCCTCGGTCACCGGCGCAACCATGCCAAAGGCATCTGCTTCACGGGCGTCTTCGAATCGAATGGAAACGGCGTTGAACTCTCGTCAGCCCAGGTCTTCGCGCGCGGCGAATACCCGGCTCTAGGCCGTTTCAACCTCGCTACGGCCGACGCCAATGCGCGCGACTCCACTGTGCGTGTTCGGGGCCTCGGCCTTCAGCTGTCGACGCCAGACGGCGCGGTTTGGCGCTCCGCGATGATCGATCCTCCGGTGTTCACGGTCTCGACGCCAGAAGGGTTCTATGAACTGCAACTGGCGGCGCACAGCAAGGATCCGAACGCGATGAAGGCCTTCGTCGCCAGCCATCCGGAGTTCGCGCCTTTCGCTGAATGGGCCAAGACGGCGCCGTGGACGGCGAGCTATGCGGAAGAGCGCTACAACAGCCTGAACAGCTTCATCTTTGTCAACGGTTCTGGCGCCGAGCATGCGGTCCGCTGGTCGCTCCTCCCTCAGGCGCAGCTCGTGCCGGTCACCCAGGAGGATCTCGCCAAGCTCGGCCCCAACCATCTCGCGCAGGAGATCGCGGAGCGCGTCGCCAACTCCCCTCAACGTTGGACAATGGTGGTGACGGTAGCCGATCCGGGTGATTCCACGGCGGATCCAACCAAGGCCTGGCCGCCCGGACGACGCGCGGTCGAGGTCGGCACGCTCGTCGTGCAGCGGATCGAGGGCGAACGGGATGGGCCATGCCGCGAGATCAATTTCGACCCCACAATCCTGCCCAACGGCGTCCACGTGTCGGACGATCCATTCCCCGCGGCGCGATCCGCCGCCTATGCGGTGTCCTATGACCTCCGCACGTCGGAAGAGAAATACTATCCGTACCATTCCGAGGCTGCGGGAGGCGGGGAACGATGACCAGCGCCGGCCAACGATTTACGGTTCTTCAGCGCTTCCTGCACTGGCTTATGGCCGTCTGTATTCTGGCGATGCTGTTCATCGGCGTTGGCATGAATTCGACCGTCGCGCCCAAATATGTGCCGCTTCTCGCGACGCATAAGACGCTTGGCGTTACCATCCTCGTGCTGGCGCTGATCCGCCTCGCTGTGCGGCTACGCTACGGCGCGCCGCCTCTGCCAGCCGATCTGCCCAGACCCATGAAGCTGGGGGCGCATCTTTCGCACCTTGCACTCTATGTGCTGATGATCGCCATGCCCCTTCTTGGCCTGACCACGCAATGGACAGGCGCCTATCCGATCGTTCTGTATGGAGACATTCGGCTTCCGACGCTCCTTCCCCAGAGCGACGCCAGGCACACGCTGCTGTGGGACGCGCATCACTATCTCGCCTTCGCGTTTTTCGCGGTTATCCTGCTCCATGTCGCAGCAGCGTTGTTCCACGCGCTCATTCGGCGGGACGGCGTGTTCCAGAGCATGGCGCCCACGCCCTCGCACAAAGCGCCTGACTGAGGTCGTTGTTCTCAATTGGTTCAGGAGTGTTGGTTCAGCGGGGCGCCGGAAATCCTGAATTTGGTTGCGAGCCGGCGTGCCGTTAGAGCGAATTCTGCAAAAGTTGACAGACTTTTGCGACGAGAATTCGCTCCAACTTCTCGATCTTGCGCGATTTCTTATCGCTCGAACGATTCCGTTCGAGCGATAAGCGCGCTAGCGAGTCCAAGGACTCGCAATGACGAATAGCCTGAAAAGGGTAGAGCCCCCGTTTAAAGAAGCTTGGCCTCTTTGTCCAAAGGTAGCCATTCATCGCGCGGCCGACCCCAGCGTATTCGGATTTTGAAGTCAAAGAATCGGAGACCGCCGAAAGCGGCGGCGCTTCGCGTCGTCCTTGACTTCAAAAACCGAATACGCTTTTCTGCCGGCGAGCGATGAATGGATTGATCCGCGCAACATGCCCAGATTCAAAATTCAATCAAGTCGGCTGGCCTTCAAATCCCTGAATAATCGCCTGAAAACCAAGCCATGATCTCATCTGCCGACCAAGGCTTGCGACGATCGGTGCGCTTGGCTGCCACACTCAATCTCGCCTATTTCTTCGTCGAGTTCACCGTCGCGCGGGTGATCGGCTCGGTATCCTTGTTCGCCGACAGTGTCGACTTCCTTGAAGATGCCTCGCTTGATTTCCTGATCCTTGCGGCGCTCGACTGGTCCCTCCGCAGCCGCGCCAAGCTTGGAATGGCGCTGGCCGGCATCCTCCTCATTCCGGGTCTGGCGACGCTCTGGACGGCAGGGCAAAAGTTTCTGGTGCCCATACCGCCTGCGCCACTCGCCCTTTCACTCGCGGGTTTTGGCGCGCTCGCCGTCAACCTCTCCTGCGCCCTGATGCTCGCGCAGCACCGGCACTACAGCGGCAGCCTGACGAAAGCCGCATTCCTCTCGGCCCGCAACGACGCACTGGCCAATGTCGCGATCATCCTTGCTGGTCTTCTGACTGCCTCGACACGCTCGGCATGGCCGGATCTCATCGTGGGCCTCGGAATAGCGGTGATCAACGCCGACGCAGCCCGAGAAGTCTGGCAGGCCGCGCGCGATGAGCACCGCACAGCCGAGGCGTGAGTGAATGAACGCCGAAGGCCTCGCCTTGAGCTTGTCAAAGGGTTGAAACTGGAGGGGCCACTCCTCCGAGGAGCCAAGCCAAAGCCCGCAACAGCGGAAAACACCTTGCCCTTTGAGGCCCACTTCGCGGGCACCGCACGAAATGTTACCTTAGAGCGGGATGAGCAAAAATGTGAAGCGGTTTTGCTCATCCCGCTCTCAGTTACGAGAATCGAATCACATTTCATGATTTTGGATCGGTTCGATCCAAAATCTCGTGATCTAATAAAGGCCGCCGGTCCCCGGGCCGACGAGCTTGTCCGTCTCATGATCGACTGATTGGGCGCGCGGCGCGGCATCCTGCGCGGCATAGGAATCCGGCGGCGCGGTGCCGGGTTTGAAAGCCTCCTGGATCGCGCCCGACGAACTCGGGCTCGTCCGCATACCGGTTTTCGCACTGACCCAGATCAGCTTGATGCCGGGTGGCGCGCGGAACGGAATATCCGGCTTTCCAGCGAGTGCCATTTTCATGAAGTCCCGAAAGATCGGCGCGGTATAATGCGCGGCCTGGGCCGAATCGCCGAGCGAGCGCGGCTGATCGTAACCCATGAACACGCCAACCGCGAGATCGGGCGAAAAGCCAATGAACCAGAGATCCTTGGCGTCATTGGTGGTGCCGGTCTTGCCGGCAAGATGCTTGCCCACTTCCTTGATAGCTTGCCCTGTGCCGCGCTGAATAACGCCTTCCATGATCGAGGTGATCTGATAGGCGGTCAAGGGGTCGAGCACCTGTTCGCGCTTGTCGATCAATCTCGGCTCTTCCTGATTGTGCCAAGCCGGCGCATCGCAGCCTTCGCAGATGCGTTCGTCATGCCGGTAGATCGTATGGCCATAGCGGTCCTGGATGCGGTCGATCAAGGTTTCCTTGATCCTTTTGCCGCCATTGGCCAGCATGGAATAGGCGGTGGTAAGACGCATCAAGGTCGTTTCACCGGCGCCAAGCGAGTTGGCGAGATAGGGCGGCAGATCGTCATAGATACCAAAACGCTTGGCATATTCGGCTATGAGCGGCATGCCGACGTCGCGTGCGAGACGCACCGTCATTTGATTGATCGAATGCTCGACTCCATACCGCAATGTATGCGGGCCGCTCGACGTGCCCTCGAAATTTTCCGGCCGCCAGATGCCAAGGCCGGGGCCCTGATCGATCTCGATCGGCGCATCAAGAATGATGGAGGAAGGAGTGTAGCCATTGTCGAGGGCTGTCGCATAGACGAAAGGCTTGAAGGAAGATCCGGGCTGGCGCATGGCTTGTGTCGCCCGGTTGAATTCGGATTGATCGAAGGAAAAGCCGCCAACCATGGCAAAGACCCGGCCCGTATAAGGATCCATCACCACGATTGCGCCGCTAACTTCGGGAATTTGCCTGAGTCGGTATTGCTGTGGCTTTCCGTCAATCGGCTCGACGTAAATCACGTCACCCGGTGTCAGCGAGGCCCGTGCGCCCAATCCAGCCGTCCAGCGCAGCCCGACATTGGTCAGATAGCCAGCCACTCTTTCCCGCACGACCTCGCCTGATTTCTCTCGGCCGGGTTGAAGACCGATTCGGGCCACGGTTCCGTTCGTTTCAAGAACGACGGCGAGCTGCCAGGGCGCGACATCCCCCAAGGCCGGCACGGCGGCGAGCGGAATGCCCCAATCCTGGCTGATATCGATATGGCGCATCGGACCGCGGAAGCCATGCGCTTCGTCATATCGGACGAGCCCATCAACCAAGGCCCGTCTCGCCATCAGCTGCATTTTTGGATCAAGCGTGCTGCGGACCGAGAGGCCGCCTTCATAAAGCTTCTTCTCGCCATAGCGTTCGCTGAGTTCGCGGCGGATCTCCTCCGCAAAAAAGCCGGCAGCGAAAGCATTCGGCGAGAGCACGCGCGGATTTACGCCAAGCGGGGAGGCCTTGGCGCTCTCGCCGTCCTGGCGTGAGACATAGCCATTCTCGACCATGCGATCGATGACCCAGTTGCGTCTTTCGACCGCCCGCTCGCGCTTCAAGAAGGGATGATAATTGCTTGGCGCCTTGGGCAAAGCGGCAAGATAGGCCGCCTCAGCGATGGTGAGCTCATGGACCGATTTGCCATAATAATTGAGAGCGGCGGCGGCCACGCCATAATTGCCTAGGCCCAGATAGATTTCATTGAGGTAGAGTTCGAGGATCCGATCCTTCGAATAGGCGCCCTCAATCCGAAAGGCCAGCAGCATTTCCTTGATCTTGCGCTGGATCGTGCGCTCATTGGTCAAGAAAAAATTCTTGGCGACCTGTTGGGTGATGGTCGAGGCGCCCTGAACGCGCCGGCTCCCTTCCACCATGATCATGAGATTGCGAAGAATGCCTTCTGGATCGATGCCGACGTGGTTATAGAAATTCTTGTCCTCGGCGGAGATGAAGGCCTCCTTGACCAGGGCCGGGATGGCGCTGCCTGGCAGGTAGAGGCGCCGCTCGCGCGCATATTCAGCGATCAGCGAGCCGTCGCTTGCATGAACCCTTGTCATAACAGGGGGTTCATAATCCTTAAGGGTCGTATAGTCCGGCAGATCCCGTTCGAAATTCCAGATGAGCAACCCCGCGCTGCCCGCGCCGATAAGGAAGAGCAGGGTACCGGTTGCGAAAATGAAACCAAGAAAACCTGTTACGTGCCGCATGCAATCAAGCCCTTGTCTCGTTCAAGCTTTTGCCGGGCGAAATCCCAAAAAACAGTCGATCGTAACCGATGAAACAGCTCCGCAAAGCCCATTCCCGTAATGCCCCCTTCCCTAGAGCTTGGACATCCCTGCAAGGAGGAGGTTGAGAGAGGCTTCTTAGGCGCCAAAGCCGGCATTGTCGTTTTCTTAGTGCGGCGACTTTATGTTGAAAATTTGTTGGAGGCACGACATGGGCAGTGTCAGGCTTGCCTTGGGCCGCAACCCGGGGGCAACAGTTCAATGGACCCTTCGATTGTGCGGCTAAAGGGGCCAGCAACCCCGCAACAATATGACAAAAGCGAAATATTGCAGAACAGAGGCTGGAATGAAGCTTTAAAATGGATGCGCATTGCCTTAATCAAGCGAAACTGGAGCCCTGTTCACAGGAAGAACGATAAGGCCGGTCGGCGCCATGTTCTCGCCAAATCACGGCTCCATATCTGATCAATACTAAAGCTCTGCGAGCCATCGGATTTTACGATCATCATGCCGGATATCAGCTCTGACGCCACCGCTCACACACAACACTTTGCGCAATCCGCGCAGGCACGACGCACCATGGTCGATTGCCAGATACGCACGTTTGATGTGACAGACCAGCGTCTATTGGCGAGACTGCTGGAAGTCCCGCGCGAGGCCTTTCTGCCAGCCGAACTGTCGCCACTCGCCTATTCCGATTTAAGCCTGACGGTGAGCGCCGGTGGCAAGCCTCGCGCCCTCTTGTCGCCCTTGGTTCTGGCTCGGCTCATTCAAGAAGCTGGCGTCAGATCGAGCGACAATGTGCTCGATGTCGGAGCGGCAACCGGCTATTCTTCCGCCCTCCTTGCGGGACTTGCGGGCCGGTTGACCGCCCTCGAATCGGAGAGTGGCCTTCATGACGCTATGCGCTCAAACCTCGATTTGCTCGGCCTGACCCAGGTGCAGACGGTTCATGGCCCCCTGGAGGATGGGGCGGCCAAGCAGGCACCGTTCGACCTGATTTTGATTCATGGCGCGGTCGAGGCTCATCTCGACCAGCTGTTCGGCCAATTGAAGGTTGGCGGCCGGCTGCTTGCCTTCAAGCCTTTAGCGGGGGACGGGAGCGGCCAAGCCAGCAAAGCCGTGCGTTACGAAAAGATCGAAGGCGGGCGCGGGTACCGCGTTCTGTTCGATGCCTCAGCGCCTCTTCTCGATGCGTTCCGGCAAGAAGCTCAATTCGCTTTTCTCTGAATTCCGCGCAAGACGCAACTCACAGGACAAGACTGTGGCGCTTTTGCAACACCTCTTATTTTTTGTACTAAAGAGTACACTGCCCGATTGCGACCATTTTTTGGTGTCTCTGTCGAACCGACCATTTGCTCCAACCGGTCTTTAGGTGAATTTGACTAACCCAATACCCGGATTGGCGCACGAGGAATGGGACTCTTGAAAGTCCTAGGACCCACGAGTTCGCCCGATGCGCCATTTGACCTCGGCTCGTAAGAGAACAACTTTGCGGGCGATCGCAGTTCTTATAGCGGTTTATTTGCCATTATTCGAAGTTGCCGTCTCACCATCTGCAGGTTGGGCGGAAACCATGTCGAGCGCCCTGGCGCGGGCCTATGCCGGCAATCCGGACTTGAACCAGCAGCGAGCGGGGGTGCGGGCGGCGGATGAAAGCCTGCCCCAGGCCAGCGCGCTTGGCCGTCCCACAGCCAATGCGACCGGCCAATTCAGCTATAATTATTTCGATATCACAGTGCCGAACTCTTCCTCCGCGCAAGCATTCAACTCGTCGACTGGATTCTTTAGCTCGACAGGTTCGACAGGCGGTGCGACGCGCATAAGACAAGCCTCTGATCCAGGCACAATGGGCCTAACGGTGACCCAAAATCTCTTCAACGGTAACCGCACGGCCAACGGCATCAGGCAAGCCGAATCGAATATTTTTGGCGCCCGCGAGACTTTGCGCAATACGGAGCAGAACATTCTTCTTAGCGGCGCGACCGCTTATATGGACGTCTTGCGGGATACGGCGATCCTCGACCTGCGCAAGAACAATATAATTGTGCTTGAAGAGCAGCTCCGGCAAACGCGCGATCGTTTTACGGTCGGCGAGGTGACCCGCACCGATGTGGCGCAAGCCGAATCCAGCTTGGCAACGGGACGTTCCGATTACTTTACCGCGCAGGCCAATCTGCAAACCAGCGTCGCCAATTACCGCCGCGTGATCGGCGTCCAACCAACGCGTCTTGAACCGGCCCGCACGATCGAGGATCTGCTGCCACGCTCGGTTGCCACAGCCATCGAGCTCGCCCTTGCCGAGCATCCGGGCGTCCAGGCAGCACTGCATGCGGCGGACGCAGCCGCCTTGCAAGTGAAATTGGCCGAAGCTGCACTCGCGCCAAGCCTCAATGTCGTCGGCAACGTCCAACAGAATTACAATCTTGAAGGTTTCCCCGGCGAACGTTTATTCAATGGCTCGATCGCGGCGCAAATTTCCATTCCGATCTATCAGGGCGGCGAGGAATATGCCCAAATCCGGCAAGCCAAGGAGTCGCTCGGCCAGGCGCGCCTGCAGGCGGATTTGCAGCGCGATCTGGTGCGGGAGGCTGTGGTTTCCACCTGGGGCCAGCTTGATAGCGCGCGGGCGGTCATTCAATCGTCGCGCGCGGCGGTCAAATCGGCTGAGATCGCCCTCGACGGCATAAGACAGGAAGCGGAGGTAGGGCAGCGCACCACTTTCGATATCCTTTATCAGCAGGAAGTCCTGCTCAACGCAAGGGTTGGGCTCGTTACTGCACAGCGCGACCGGGTCGTTGCCTCTTATGCGGTGATGGCCGCGATCGGCCGGCTCGCCGCCGCCAATCTCAATCTGAATGTCACCCCATATGATCCGGCCGTCCATTTCGACCAGGTCAAAGACAAGTGGATCGGCCTCAGGACGCCGGATGGCCGCTAGATCACCATGATTTTGGATCGAATCGATCCAATAGACCAAGCCAGGCAAAATCGAGAACACCCGGAAGGTATGGACAAGCAGGGATGGCAGATGAAATAAACTGGTGGGGGAGGTAGGAGTTGAAAACGCTTATAATTCAAGGGTTTTACAAGCCCGCACTTTCAATTTTGGCGCATTGATTTAGCTTCGGTTTCTTTTGGCCAACCCTTCCCTTTTTCTTGCTCTAACCGACCCGCATTAATAGCCGGTTGCAAGAATTCGATACACCGACGCCACGCCGATTCCGAGTTCCTTTGCAATTGCGTCGCGCGTTTTGCCTTCGGCGTCGAGACGGCGAACGTCAACGGCCTTGGCGCGGGCTGTCGGCGCGCGGCCCTTGTATTTGCCTTCGGCCTTGGCTTTGGCGACGCCTTCGCGCTGCCGTTCCAGCATAATTTCGCGCTCAAACTGGCCGATGGCGCCGAGGAGATTGAGCATCAGCTTGCCGGTTGGCGTTGATGTGTCAAGGTTCATGGCAAGAATGCGGATCGCCACGCCTTTCTTGGTCAGGCGATCCACAATCGCCACAAGATGCGCGACGGAACGCGCCAAGCGATCGAGCTTGGTCACGATAAGTGTGTCGCCTTCGCGGGCGAATTCAATGGCGGCTTCCAACTGTTCACGCTCAGCGACCGCCGAAACTTGCTCGCCATAAAGCTTCTCGACGCCGGCCGCCTTGAGGTCGCGTTCTTGCGCTGCAAGGCCGGCGGTTTGCTCCAGCGTCGAAACTCGCGCGTAACCAATCAACATAGCCGCCCCTATTTCCTATCATTGACACTAAATGCATTGCGATAAAAACCTCTCAAAATGTCAATCTTACTAATACCCCAAACAAACAGATGACTTTTTCACGCGGCGTAGCGCACATACTTTGCGTGGAAATAGGACTTGACCCGGTGTGGTTGCCTCTGGATCGATCTGAGGATCGAAGAGGTCGTGGCGACAAGATCGTCGCG